>NC_013720.1:5149049-5498099 GCF_000025185.1 Pirellula staleyi DSM 6068 | reverse complement strand
TCAATTTGAAGGACGGAAATTTAACAGCCCCAACGATATCGCGCTCGACGCCGAGGAAAACATCTACTTTACCGATCCACGCTACGTTGGCGATGAGCCGCGCGAGCTCGAGTATGAAGGGATCTTCCGCGTCACCCCTGAAGGGAAAGTAGCACTCGCAACGCGCGAAGTCAGTAAGCCCAACGGGATTGTCTATCTAGCGAAATCCAAGTCGTTCGCCGTTTCCGAAAACAATCCAATGGGCCAGCGCCGCCTTCTGGAGATGAAGCAAAACGACGATGGAACTCTCACCATCGCGAAGGTGCTTTACACGTTTGAGTCGGGACGAGGCATCGATGGGATGACGGTCGATAGTGAAGGACGCATCTATGCCACCGCTGGCACCGGCGACCGAGCGGGAGTGCATGTCTTCTCCCCCAGTGGAAAACTGCTCGGGGTGATTCGTACGCCGGGGGATCCGACGAACTGCGAATTCGGTCGCGCTGGCGAAGCGAGCGTGCTTTACATTACCTCGGCTGTTTCGAAAAAATCGGACGGAAAATACGGCCTCTTTCGCGTGGAAGTCGCTGGAAAACGGGCCGATCGCTAGACGATTCCTGCCGCTGGAGTCCGCTCGATTTTTTCGCGGTTTGCCGCCGGAGATTTGACCGCGCTCCGGTTTGACGTCAGAATGCGTCACTTCGCCGAACTGCACGCACTTGCGCTGCCCGCTTCGGTCCCGCCCCGATATTCAAATGCCTCGCACCAAGGCTCCTCTCTGTATGAAACCTGCTTTCCCAATCGCCGCTCTGCTTGCCACCCTGCTTCTAGCGCTCGTAATTCCAGCGCAAGCGGCCGACGAAGCGAAACCGGTTAAGCGGCCGAACATTCTGTTCATCATGGCCGACGATCATGCTTATCAAGCAATCAGTGCCTACGGCAGCAAGGTGAATGTCACGCCGCACATCGATCGGCTGGCCAAAGAAGGGATGCGGTTTGATCGCTGCTTTGTGACCAACAGCATTTGTGGTCCGTCGCGAGCCGTGATCTTGACCGGCAAGTACAGCCACCTCAACGGATTTGCTACGAACGAAAATCCCAACTTCAATGGCAAACAGCAGCACGTCGCAAAGCTGCTGCAAGGGGCCGGATATCAGACAGCCGTGATTGGCAAGTGGCATCTTGGTAGCGACCCGACAGGCTTCGACTACTGGCACATCCTGCAGGGACAAGGGCCGTACTACAATCCAGCGATGAAGACGCCCAATGGCATTGTGCGTCACACGGGCTACACCACCGACATCATCACCGACGAAGCGATCGGCTGGCTCGAGAAAGGTCGCGATAAGAACAAGCCGTTCTTTTTGATGTATCAGCACAAGGCGCCTCATCGCAACTGGCAACCTGCGCCCCGTTATCTCGACAAGTACAAAGACGTCACCATTCCCGAGCCGACGACGCTGTTTGACGATTACAAAGGGCGCGGAACTGCGGCTCGCGATCAGCAGATGTCGATTGCCAAGGATCTTTCGCCCCACGATCTGAAACTAGTGGCGCAGCCGGGTCTCAATCCCGAGCAAAAAGAGATTTTCGAAAAGGCTTACGCGGAAGAGAACAAAGCGTTCCAAGAGGCGAAGCTGACTGGCGACGACAAGACACGCTGGATGTATCAGCGCTACGTGAAAGACTATCTCCGCTGCGTCGATGCGGTGGATGAAAACGTAGGACGGATGCTCGAGTGGCTCGACAACTCGGGAGAAGCAGCCAATACACTGGTGATCTACACGAGCGATCAAGGCTGGTATCTCGGCGAGCACGGCTGGTACGACAAACGCTGGATGTACGAAGAGAGCTTTCGCACGCCGCTAATTGTGCGCTGGCCCGGCCAGGTGAAACCAAGCAGCGTGAACACCGACATGGCGATGAACCTCGACTTTGCTCAGACGTTTCTCGACGTCGCGGGAGTGGAACAGCCCGCTGATATGCAGGGGCGCAGCCTCAAGCCGCTACTCACCGGCAACACGCCCGCCGATTGGCGCAAAAGTGTGTACTACCACTACTACGAGTTTCCACAGCCGCACCATGTTCATCCGCACTATGGAGTCCGTACCGAGCAGTACAAACTGATTCACTTCTACGACCTCAACGAGTGGGAATTGTACGATCTGAAGGCCGATCCGAACGAACTCAAGAGTGTGTACAACGATCCCGCCTACGACCAGATCGTGATGGACCTGAAGCGTCAACTCGAGCAGTTGCGCAAGGACTACAAAGACGATGGTACAGTCGAGCAGTTCAAGTAGTTGATGAAGCGACTGACGTCACAAGAAAAGCGAAGAGCGGGGTGAAGTAATTCACTCCGCTCTTTTTTTGTACCTTCAGGGCGAACTTCGATTAGTTCGCTTCGCCTGGAACGTAGCGTGCCGCACGATAGGTCGCAAAGCAGTGCGGCGTTTCCCAGAGCTGTGTTTCCACGATCGGAAAACCGCGGCTGGCGGTGAATTCGTGAATCAGTTTGCAGATGTTTTCGGCGGTTGGATTCTCGTCGAGCAGAAACAGAGGCTCCCCCAGGTCTTTAAGGATCTGGACGTAGGGATCGCGTTTGCAGAGAAGCATCCGGTGATCGAGATTCTCATCGATCCAGCTGCTCACCACTCGTTTGATATCCGAGAAGTCCATCACCATGCCACGGTTGTCGAGCGACGACGATTCGATCGTGATCACCGCGCGGCCATTGTGTCCATGCAGGTGGCGACATTTGCCGTCATAGTTCAGCAGGCGATGTCCGTAGCAAAAGTCGATTTCGCGGCTGACGCGAAAAACCGAAGTGCTTGACGACTGCACTTCGACGGCGGTCTCTGCGGGGGAGAGCGTCGCTGGACGTGGTGGCTGTTCTTTAATCATGGCTTCAGTACGTGAGAAGTGAATGTTCGGGGAGAGTATCGTTTGCGAGTCGTTTGTAAGTTACGAGTGCTGCTGATTGTCGACACGCGAGCGAGCCCACTACGGAGTCGATTTGGTTGCGACTTGTACCGCAGTACGCCGGGATGCTGTGTATACCGTTTTGTCTTCGATGCCGGTAATGCGAAAGGCCTCTTTACGCTCGAAGCATTTGTTGCAGGTGCCGCAGTGCGTGCCATCGACAGGATGGATGCAGGAGAACGTGAGTTCCAGCGGAAGCCCAACTCCCAGACGCATCACTTCCTCTTTGTGCAGCTCACCAAACGGCCTCAACAGAACGACAGGGCTGCTGCTGCCACGGTTCATTGCCGACTGATACTCGGTAAAAAACTCGCTGCTGGCATCTTCAAACGGACTACTTCCCAGAGGAGCACAAGCCAGTTGGCCGATGCCATGCAATTGGCAATAGACTGCGGCTTTGACGAGCAACAGTGCGTTCCGGCCTGGCAGGTAGACCGCTTCGTCCGGGGTGTCGTCGGCTGGCGTTCCGCTGCCGGTGAGGCTCCAGTGATCGGTGTAAAGGTCGTCGAGCGGCAGTTCGAGGATCTTCAGCGGCCTTAAGTTCGCAGTGGCGATCGCCGCCAGGAATGCTTGTACGGCCGGGAGTTCTCCTGACTGCCAGAAAAGCCCGGTTCGGATGTAGATAGGATGGACCGTGCGGCCTTCCCGCAGGAACTTTCCCACCAAGATCGAACTATCGAGGCCACCACTCATGAGCACAGCGATCTCGGTCGAGCTGTGTTGCGAAATCATGACGGTTCCTTGGAGGGGCGAGATGTGCGTCGGTGAGCAATCGATCCAAGGTTACTGATCGATTGGAGCTGTCAATGAATCTTTCGAGGCATTGTAGAACTGTGTCGAGCGAGGGACGAGCGAAAATCGGCCTCCCCTGCTCCATTTCTGGCCGGTAAGTGGCAAAACAGCCTCGCTTTTGGGGACTTTTCGAGGCAAAAGCTGCGTTTTTCCGGTCATTTTTGCCTTGCGACGATCGGAGGGGCTCGCTACGATCCGCCGCCCCTGAAATCCCTTTTCAGCGACGACACTGCGCGCAGCCCGGCGAAATGGCCGGTGATGCTGGCCCTGCGGTTTGCAGCGGAAGTAGTGGGCGAAGCGAGTTCGCCGAAGGGACTGGTTGTGCAGGGATCGAGGTTTAAGGGGTCTAGGAAATTGGTTTCGTGCGTAAGTTGAGTCTTGAAGCGGAATTTGGGCCATTTAGAATAGATAGAGTGGCTCCAGACTCCGCAGGTGGCATACTCACGCTTGATGCGAGGAGATTGCGATGCGGCAGGCGGCGTTTGGAATTGGGGCGGGACTCTTGTTGGCGGCGGTCATGGCGGTGTGCGGACTTTCGCAGGCCATGGCTCAAAAACCGGCAGTTTCGCAGTCTGCAGGCGGTCTCCACGATCGGGCTTTGGGGGATGCGAACATGATCGCCCTCAGCTGCGATACAGCCGATGGCCGTCAGCAGATCACGCTGGTTGATCCCCGTCAGCGGGTGATTGCGGTGTATCACGTCGACAAAACGTCGGGCGCGGTCACACTTCGCAGTATTCGCAACGTACAGTGGGATCTACTCATGGAGGATTACAACAGCGGTGCCCCTACGCCGCGCGATATTCGGGCCCTTGCGGCTCCTCGCTAAGAAAAGCGAGCTACTCACGCATCGGTGACATAAACTGTCACTAGAGGCAAGTTGCTCGACGCGAGGAATTCCATTGGGTTCCTCCTGAAACTGCGAGCAACTGAGTACGTCCCCCGGGAGCCTTCGAATGGCTGGCAAGTTTGTCGATCTGAAAGAAGCCGCTGTAATGATTGGTGTTTCGTCGGAAACACTGATCGAGATGCGCTCCAAAGGCGAGATCTTCGGCTACCGCGATGGTGGTAGCTGGAAGTTCAAAACCGAGGAAGTCGAACGCGTTCTGGCTGAACGTAATGGTGGCGCTTCGGCGGGTGGAAGTGACATTCTTTCCGCAGGCGATGAAGACTTCGACAACATGCTCTCGAGTCTTTCGTCGAAAGAACTCGCCAGCAAAGCCAAAGAAGAACCCGACTCGATCCTCATCAGCGAAGAGGAACTTGGACTCTCGGGAGAGACCAAGGGGAGCACGATCATTGGTAAGAATCAGCGCCCTGGTGAAAGCGATATTCAACTGGCCGACGACGACGTCGGTGAAATTGGCGACGCTTTGCTGGGTGGCAAGAAAGAGGGCTCCGACGTTCTCACCGATAGCGGGCTGAAACTCGCAACCGGCAGCGGAACGGGTGATATGCCTGCAGGAAGCACCGGCGGGGACGATCTCTCGCTGGGCGACGATTTGTCGCTCGGTGATGATGAACTCACGCTTGGTGGCAGCAGCGCAGCGGATGCAATCGATCTCGACGACGGCGAACTGCAACTCGAAGGTAGTGCGGTCTCGGGCGGAAGTGGCATTGGGAGCGACGTTACGCTCGGCGCGGGTGACAGTGGCATTAACCTATCGCCCACCGATAGCGGACTTTCGCTCGACGAAGAACCTCTCGATCTCGGCGGCTCGGGCGTGGAATCGCTCGAACTTCCCGAAGATGACGAGGTCATTTCGCTCGAAGATGATGCTGGCGATCCCGATATGGCGACCCAGCTGAAAGCGGACGATCAGTTTTTGCTTTCCCCTTCGGATGCTCTCACCGACGACGAATCGGACAGCGGCTCGCAAGTGATTGCTCTCGAGGATAGTGAAGCGTTCGACGAGAACGCCGCCACGATGCTCAAGAGCGAACCGGCCCTCGGCGAAGATGCTTTTGCTGCGATGCCAGGCGACGCGCTGATGGCAGCACCGATGGGAATGGGAGGGCCCATGGGTGGCCCGATGGGAATGGCACCTGCTGGTGGCATGACCGGAGCCCCGGTGTATGTGCAAGTTCCCGTTACCGAAACACCGTACAGCATTTGGAACGTACTGACCCTGACAGCCGTAACGCTGATCCTGACGATCTGCGGCATGTTGATGGTCGACGTCATGCTCAATATGTGGCAATTCAACGAAGCCAGCAGTGCCTCGACCTCGCTCACGAACATCTTCATCAGTATGTTCGGGCTCGGTGGTCAGTAGGTTTTGGGCCCAGTGTTGATCAGTCAGTTGTTGATTAATTTGTAAGTAACTCCTGAGTAGTTCGTGGCGAATTGCTCAGGATGCTCGACATAAGTTAGTAAGAAGTCTTTGGAAGATTAGTGCTGGCTGCAGCGACCTCCATGAGGCGTTGCAAGCAGGATGCGTGCCAGCATCGGTTCGAAGGGAGTCGGATCATCATGAGCAATTCGTCGTTCTCCAAGCACTGGAAACAGGTAGGCATTGTCCGCCCCTTCGTGACGTTTGTGCTCGCTTTTCTCTTCGCCGCTGGCTGCAGCGCTCCCAATGCGCAGCTGCAGCAAGTGCAGCTTGAAAAAGATCAGCTGATCGCGGCACTCAAGGCTGAACGCGATGCTGCCACCGCCGCTAAATCGCGTCTAGCAACTGTCGAACAGCGTCTCGACGAAGCTGAAAAACAACTCGCGATGGGTGGGTCGCGCGGTGTAACCTCCACTGCCTCTTCGCGCAGCAGCAGTGGTTTTAGCGCTGCTTCGCGCCCGGCCTCGAGTTCCCCAGCCAAGCCGGGAGCCATGCAGCCACTTCCCCCTCCCACGAAACCGAAGCCCGAGAGCAAGCCCATCGGCGAACCGCTCGAGTGGCGATCGCTCGACAAAACTCCGATTCGTCCACCCGCCAGCGGGGCCGTTCGTCAAAGCAGCTACGAAGACTTTGTTTCCGAAGAAGTGACCGAGCCGAGCTTGCTCTATGCCGTGGCTCAGCGCGACCGCCGGCTGCGATTCGACGATGCTACACGCTCGGCTGTTGTCGAGATGCCAATCTTGTTTGAAGCGGGGACAGCGGTGCTGACCGCCGAAGGTCGCGAGTCGCTCGACGAGCTTTCGCGGCTGTTGCGGAACGACAACCTGAAGAAAACCAAAGTGCTGGTTGCGGGCATCGCCACGGGACGCCCCTCTCAGCAAGCAGGCCAATCGACGACCGCTCGCTACAGCAGCGCACGTGCGCTCGGAACAGCCCGCGCTCAAGCAGTGGCAGACTACCTCGATCGGCACGGCGTTTCCGAGAATCGTCTCGCTGTCACCGGCAGCGGCGAGCGTGGCGACGCACCCCTCGCGAAAATCGAGCAGCCCGGAACGCAGGTGCGCGGGGTCGAAATCCATTTGCTCGAAAGCGAAAGCCCGGTGGTCGGCTGGTCTCAGGGGGACACGCTCAAGACCCGCTAACGCCCCCTGCTCTACCTCCGCACCGCGCATTCTGGTCGCCTGGGCGACAATCGCTGCGGCAAAACGTGGCAGCCTCGCCATTTGGGGAGCCCGATTTTCCGCTACCTGCCGATTTACGGCACTTCCCCCTCCCCGCGCGACTGTACGATCTTCTGGCTCCCTGTCTATAATCAGGTAGTGTCGTGATCGACACATTTTAGACCCCTCCCTGGAGGTGGTCCTGGTGACGATCGCGACCTGGCCCCTGCTCCGACGATCGCCCGGTCTGTCGCGGCAGCACCGGTGTTCCTCCCACCTGAACCCGGCTGTTAGTAGCAGAATCGGCCCCGATTTGCCTCTCTAGCACGAGTGACTCGCTATGCCTGTTTGCAATTCCCGCTGGGGAAATCTTCGTCCCATTTCCTTCCTCGTCGGCGCGCTGCTGCTGGCCCTCGCGGCCGGTTGTGGCGAACAGCCCAAGATCGAGCAGTACACCGTGGCTCGCACCGTCGCTGCCCCGGCAGTTGCGGCTGTTGGCGAGCAAGTGGGCGACTCGCGCATGCTCGGCGGAATTGTCATCGCGGGCGAGCAAGGTTGGTTCCTCAAACTTCAGGGACCCGACGCCGCTGTCAGCAAACTCAGCAAGCCGTTTCGCGAGTTCGTCGCGTCGATCAAAATTCCAGCTGCGGGTGGCAACATCACTTGGACGACGCCCGAAGGTTGGAAGGAAGAGGGCCCCACCGGACTTCGCTTCGCCACGCTGATTGCCCCGAGCGCTGAAGGGGCAGCACCCATCGAGCTCAGCATTTCGAAGCTCCCCTACCAGGCCGATTCTGAAAACGAGTATTTACTGGCCAACTTCAATCGTTGGCGCGGACAACTGAGCCTGCCTCCCATCACTGAAGCCGATCTCCCCACCAGCAGCGAGCGCATCAAGCTCGAGTCCGGGGAAGCGGTTATCGTCGACATCGTCGGTGCTGCCTCGGCAAGCAACGCGATGACAGGTCCTTTCGCAGGTGGCCCGCGAATGTCAGGTAGCCCACCTTTCGCCGGTCCTGGAGCGGCGGTGCCACCCGTGGGGCCAGTCGCTGGAACTGGTGGCAACTCCGACGGCGATATCACCTACAAAGTTCCTGAAGGTTGGACCGAGCAGCCGATCACAAGCAGCCTTCGCAAAGCTTCCCTCTCCGTGGGAATCGGTGATAAACAGGCCGAGATCACAGTTATTCCTCTAGGTGGTCAAGCAGGCGACTGGCTCTCGAACGTCAACCGTTGGCGCGGCCAAGTGCAGCTCAATGCGACCACAGAAGAAGAACTCGCCAAAGTTGCCAAGACCATCGAAGTCGATGGTGTGAAGGGGAATTACGTCGAACTCGTTGGAGAAGAATCGGGCAAGACGATTCTCGGTGTCATGGTGGTGAAGGACGACGTCAGTTGGTTCGTGAAATTCACGGGACCATCGTCGCTGGCAGCCGACGAGCGCGAGCACTTCGAGCAATTCACTCGCTCGATTAAGTGGAAATAGCAGGTCGCTATTTCCGCTCGTTGCACCGGTACTCTGCACCCCGTTTGTCCATAGTTGCGATTCGTTTGCTGGAAGGATGTTTGCTCATGTCGTCGACTACCACGCTCCCCGAGCAACAGAGCTCGAGCCAACGGGGCTCCCGCACCGCTCCCGCTGAAAACTCGATCTCGAAATATCTCTGGTGGGTCCTGGAAGCGGCCGCCTCGTTGAAGCTCACCGTGGCACTGCTGGTGTATGCCACTTTCGTCGTTTGGATCGGCACCCTTGCCCAAACGGAAGCGGATATTTGGCAGGTCGTCGACACCTACTTCCACTCGATCATCATGCCGGTCGATTTTCATTTTCTGCTGATGATCCCCAAGATGGCCTTTCCGAACCTGCCAATCCCGGAACTCGGACAGTTTGTTATCCCCATGCCAGGTGGCTGGATCGTCGGCATGCTGATGATCATCAACCTCACGGCAGCTCACGGCATTCGTTTCAAGGTCCAGACCAAAGGGATCGAACTCCTCACAGGACTCGTTGTCACCGCGGTCGGCATCGTTCTCACCACGCTGGTGGTCATGCTCGGCAATCTCGCGGGTGGGTTTCAGTCCCTCCCGTGGTTTTCGTGGAGTGTTGTCTGGTACACCCTCGTGCTCGTCTCAATCATCGCCTGGGCTGCTGGCGCGTTTTATCTCGGCAAGTGGCTTGTCGACAAAAATGCTTCCTTCACATCGACGCAGTGGCTCTTTGCCGGAATTTGGATTGGTGCTGAAGTTTTGCTTCCGGCCACGCTGGTCTACTGCGCAGTTGCCGGCGTATCGCTGGGTAACGAATCGCTCCGCATTCTGTGGCAGCTTTTGCAAGGTGGTTTTGCGAGCATCGTGCTGCTGGTCGGCTGCTGGCTCGCCTTCCGCAAACGTGCCGGCGTGGTTCTGCTCCATGCAGGCATCGGCCTGATGATGCTCAACGAACTGCTCGTCGGACGCTATGCCGTCGAATGGCAAGTCTTCCTACCGGAAGGTGAGTCGGCGAACTATTTTCGCGATATCCGCACCACGGAACTGGCCATCATTACCCCCAAGAAAGATGCGGAAGAAGATCTCGTTTCGGTCATTCCTCGCGAGATCCTGCAGCAAAACCTGCAAGTGAATAAGGGGCTGCTCGAGCAGAAAAAAGAACCTCAGCCGATCGCCGATCCCGAGAACCTGTTGCCGTTTGATGTGGCGGTTGTCGACTACTACAACAACGCCGATGTGCGGGATGTAAAGCCTTCGGAAAAGACACTGGCCACCGCCGGCCGGGGTCTCCGCGAAACGATCGTTCCGCTCGATGCAGCGAAAGGGACCGACTCCGATTCGTCGGTCGATATGGCCGCCGCATATGTCAAGATCCTCGAGAAAAAGACCGGCAAAGACCTCGGCACCTACATGCTCTCGCAGTTTGCTTCGGAGCAAGCTAATGCCGAACGATTTGCTGAACGAGTGAAGACCGGCGACGACGAGCATCAATTGTTCATTCGCTTCCGCCGCGCTTATCAGCCTTACACCGTCACGCTCGAGAATGTGAGTAAGGATGATTACCTCGGCAGCGATACACCGCGTAATTACTCGTCTGATATCATCCTGCGCGACCCCAAACTGGGAGTCGATGAGAAGGTACATATCAAAATGAACGACCCACTCCGCTATGCGGGAGTGACGTTCTACCAAAGTGGCTACAGCAAGGTGATGCAAGGTGGCAAGCCGACCGAAGCGACCACTCTGGCCGTGGTTTACAATCGTGGCTGGATGATCCCTTACGTCGCCTGCATGATTGTGGCGACCGGCATGCTGGCTCACTTCCTAATTGCTTTAGGCCGATTTCTGGCTCGCGACTTAATGCCCGATGTGCCGGTTCTGGCAACGCCGGTTGCTCCGACACTGTTCGCATCGACCAAGGGGAAGCAAAAGCCCAAACAGCGTGAGCAGGAATTGCCCGCGATTGCGCCAACGCGTCAGCGCGACTGGCCGACGATCATCCTCTGCGCATCAGTGGCGGTGATGTTCTTTGCCTTTATCGGATCGATCACACGAACGAAAAAGCCAGCTGCCGATCAATTTGATCTGGTGAGTTTTGGCGAGTTGCCGATGGCCCATCGTGGTCGCGTGAAGCCGCTCGACACCTATGCCCGCAACACGCTCCGCACCCTCTCGATGCGCGAGCAGATCAAAGACAAAGATGGAAACACCATCTCCGCCACCAGGTGGTTCCTCGACACGGTCACAGGAGCTGATGCGGCGCTCGAGTACAAGATCTTTCGCATCGACGATTTCGAGATCCTGAAACTATTTGGCATCAAACGCGAAAAGGGAAATCTCTATTCGGCCGTCCAACTGCGCGACAACATTGGCGAGTTCCAAAAACAGTCGGAAGCAGCACGAAAAATTAAGGTCGACGATCGAACTCCGTATCAAGTGAATCTGCTGCAACTCGATCAGCGGCTGCAAGCTTACATGGTGATGATCCGCTCGTTCACACCACCGAACTTGCCCCCCTTCCCCTCTCCGGAACTCGTACGAACCGATCGTCAGGAAGCCGTGCGGCAATTCCAGAATTTCCAGCTAGCGGTTTCCGAACAGACCGAACTGCTGAAGGAGATGCAGCCCCCGCTTGCCATTGCGCTCACTCCATCCAAGGATCTGGATGATAAGGGGCGCTGGACCAACTATCCCGAGGCGTTTATCAACTCTTTCTTCGAGTCGCAGTTAACCGGCAAAGAACCTGATGCCGCAGTCCTGCAGTTCGAGACAATGCTCGACTCGTACCGAAGTGGCGATGTCTCCAAGTTCAACGCCGCACTGCTGCAGTACAAGGGAGGACTCAGCTCGAAACCACCTGTCGATTACAAACCGGCACAAACGAGTTTCGAGGCCTATTTCAATCAGGTCTCTCCATTCTTCTACGGCTGGCTCGTCTACCTCGTTGTGTTCGTGATTGCTCTAGCCGCCATTTTGTTTCAATCGAGGGCGCTCAACTCGGCTGCGTTCACGCTGCTGGTGCTGATGTTCGTGCTCCATACGGTTTCGCTCCTCGCTCGTATCTACATTTCGGGTCGTCCACCCGTCACCAACCTTTATTCCTCGGCGATTTTCATCGGCTGGGGAGCGGTGATGTTCGGGATCGCGATCGAAATGATCTATAAGATAGGGGTCGGAAATCTGGTCGCTGCAATCATGGGCTACTCCACGCTCCAAATTGCTTACCAACTCGCCGCTGGTGGCGACACGATCGAAGTGCTGCAAGCGGTTCTCGACACGCAGTTCTGGCTCGCCACTCACGTCGTCTGCATCACGCTCGGTTACGTGGCGACTTTTGTCGCCGGTGTTATCGGTGTGATCTATGTCGTGTTCGGTCTGGCCACACCGGTGCTCCAGAAAGATACCCGTAAAGATCTCGGACGGATGATGTATGGCGTCACCTGTTTCGCAATCTTCTTCAGCTTCGTCGGCACCGTGCTGGGGGGACTTTGGGCCGACGATTCGTGGGGCCGTTTCTGGGGCTGGGACCCCAAAGAGAACGGAGCATTGATGATCGTGCTCTGGAACGCCGTGGTGCTCCATGCTCGCTGGGACAAGATGATTGCCGATCGAGGATTGGCCGTTGTTTCGATCCTTGGAAACGTGGTGACCGCTTGGAGCTGGTTCGGTGTGAACGAGCTGGGAGTGGGGCTCCATTCGTACGGCTTCACCGATGGGACGATGTTCCGTCTGGTGCTGTTCGCGATCTCGCAGTTCGTACTCGCGGCGCTCGGCTGTTTGCCCATGCATCTCTGGTACAGCGTTGCTGCGGAAAACGCTCCTCCTGCGAAATCCTTCTCCAAGGCGTAACAGCGTCGGCATGCTCTTGCCTAAGGCTGTATGATGAGTCAACTGCGATGCTGGCAAGCTCCAGCATCGCCCTGGCATGTCGGTCCCCAATTGCTCCCCCAGCAGTTGTGGAGTATTCTCGCCGACACGCAGAGTTTGAGCTGGTGGACACGAATCCACGTCCGCCACGCGTTTAACCGATCTACCCGCTGGCTTTCGCCAGTACCGATGTATTTTCTTTGAAGGAGCCCCTGATGGCTTTCACACTCCCTGCTCTCCCTTACGCTACAAACGCTCTCGAGCCTTACATCGATGCCAAAACGATGGAAATCCATCACACGAAGCATCACCAGGCCTACATCACCAACGCTAACAACGCCCTGGCTGGCAGCGAACTCGAATCGCTCAGCGTGGAAGCTTTGATCGCCGATCTCAGCAAAGTTCCCGAGAACATTCGCGCCACTGTCCGCAACAATGCAGGTGGTCATGCGAACCACTCGCTCTTCTGGACCATTCTCGGCCCCGGAGCTGGCGGTACTCCATCGGGCGAACTCGGCGATGCCATCACCAGCACCTTCGGCAGCTTCGACACGTTCAAAGAAGCCTTCGCCAAGGCTGGTGCAACTCGTTTTGGTAGCGGCTGGGCTTGGCTCAGCGTTTCGGGGGGCAAGCTGATCGTCGAGAGCACTCCGAACCAAGATAGCCCCATCATGGAAGGTCGTACGCCGATCCTCGGCCTCGACGTGTGGGAACACGCTTACTACCTGAACTATCAGAATCGCCGCCCCGACTACATCGCTGCGTTCTGGAACATCGTGAATTGGAACGAAGTGGCTCGCCGCTTTGCTGCCGCCAAATAGTTGGCTTCAGCCGCTTTTTGTTGATTTCGGCTGATAGGCCCCACAAAAAATACGGCGCGTAAAAATTGACGGGAGCTGGTGCACTGTCGATCCTTGATCGATGTCGCTGGCTCCCGTTTTTTCGTGCGCATTTCTTTGCTGACTGGACCGGTGCGAGTTGGCTAGCCGACTTCTATAATGGAAGCACTCTTCTCACAACTCTCTTCATCGACCTGCGCCGATTAATCATGCAAGACTACGAACGCCTTGGTGTTTTTTATCTCGGACGCGAATACGATCTTGCCGCTGCAGCGCCCAAAGAGCAGTTGCTGCTGTACGACACCAAAGATCTCACGACCCACGCAGTTTGTGTCGGCATGACAGGGAGTGGCAAAACAGGTCTTTGTTTGTCGCTGCTCGAAGAGGCTGCGATTGATGGGATACCGGCGCTGATCATCGATCCCAAGGGGGATCTGGGCAATCTTCTGCTGACATTCCCCAATCTCGAGCCGAGCGATTTTCAACCTTGGATTGAGCCTGCTGAAGCGACCCGCGCGGGCTGCACCGTCGAAGAATATGCCGCGAAGACAGCCGCCAAATATCGCGAGGGGCTCGCTGCTTGGGGGCAAGATCCCTCGCGTATCGAGCGGTTCAAGAAGTCGGCAGATGTAGCGATCTATACACCGGGCAGCAGCAGCGGCTTGCCGTTGGCGGTACTGCGTAGTTTTGCTTGTCCCGGCGCGGCGACACTCGAAAACAGTGAAAGCTTGCGCGACACGATTACAGCAGCGGTTTCGGGACTGCTCGGGCTACTCGGAATCGAAGCCGATCCGCTGCAGTCGCGCGAACATATCCTCCTCTCCAACATTCTCGATCGAAGTTGGTGCGAAGGAAAGGATGTCGCGGTTGCCGATCTCGTGCGGCTGATCCAGTCTCCCCCGATCGAGCGCGTTGGTGTGATCGATCTTGAAAGTTTCTATGCGGCGAAGGATCGTTTTGCGCTCGCGATGCGACTGAATAACTTGCTCGCATCGCCCGGATTTTCGACCTGGATGGAAGGTCAGCCGCTCGACATCCAGCAATTGCTCTACACGCCTGAAGGTCGGCCGCGACTAGCGATCATTTCGATCGCGCATCTGAGCGATAGCGAGCGGATGTTCTTCGTAACCCTGCTGCTCAATGCCACACTCGGCTGGATGCGCAGTCAGGCAGGAACATCGAGCCTGCGCGCGATCCTCTACATGGACGAAGTCTTCGGCTACTTCCCTCCCACGGCCAATCCACCGTCGAAGCTGCCGATGCTGACGCTGCTCAAGCAGGCCCGCGCGTTTGGTCTTGGTGTCGTGCTTGCGACGCAAAACCCGGTCGATCTCGACTACAAAGGGCTGGCCAACTGCGGTACCTGGTTCCTCGGACGATTGCAAACCGAACGCGATAAAATGCGTGTGCTCGATGGACTCGAAGGAGCCTCGACCGCTGCGGGACAAACATTCAATCGAAGCGAAATGGAAGCGATTCTTTCGGGGCTTGGCAATCGCGTCTTCCTGCTCAACAACGTGCACGATGATGCGCCGGTCGTCTTTCAAACGCGGTGGGCGCTTTCCTATTTGCGGGGGCCTCTGACGCGTCAGCAAATCAGTGGCTTGATGCAGTCGCGCAAGGAAAGTTTGCCCGCAGCGACCGTTCGTAGCGCGGCGGCTGTCGTGGCGAACTCAGCGGCGGCGGCCACCAGCAGCGCGCAGACGCGGCCGGTCCTTCCACCGGATGTGAAAGAGCAATTTGTACCAGCACGAAAGAGCCTTCCAGCCGACTCGAAACTCGTCTATCAACCTGCGTTGCTGGCGAGTGGTACGGTTCATTTTGTGCAAAATACGCTTGGAATATCGCACTCTGAGAAGGTGCTGCTGTTGGCTGCGGCCACCGAGGGTGCTGCGAGTGATGTCTGGAGTGGCAGCAGCAACGTGAGCGAAAGTGGGATCGAGTTCGAAGCCTCACCCGATGCGAGTGCGGCTTTTGGGGCACTCCCGGGTGAATTTTCGCGTGCAAAAAAATATACCGAGCTGACAACGGCTGCGAAGGACTTTCTGTATCGCTCGCGGCGGCTCTCGATTTGGAAATGCGCGGCGATCAAGCTTTCGTCATCGGTGGGTGAGACTGAGGCAGAATTCCGCCTCAAGATCGGTCAGCAGCTGCGCGAGGCACGCGATTTGGCGATTGCAAAATTGCATACCAAGTATGCCCCCAAGCTGGCTTCTGCGCAGGAAGCGATTCGCAAGGCCGAGCAAAAGGTGGCGAAGGAAAAAGCACAGGCCAATGAGCAGATGATGAGCAGTGTCGTCTCAATTGGTACGAGCATTCTTGGAGCCATGTTTGGCCGAAAACTTGCTTCGTCCACGAACCTCGGCCGCGCTTCGACCGGGATGAAATCGATCAGCCGCGCGGCTCGCGAACGGCAAGACATCTCGCAAGCAGAAGATTCGGTAGAGGCATGCGTCGAGAAACTCAAAACGCTCGAGACGGAGTTTCAGGACGAAACGAAGAAGCTGCAAGATCAGTTTCAGGCAGATGCCGTAAACCTCGAGCAAGTGGAGATCGCGCCGAAGAAGGCCGACTGCGATATCGACAGTGTGATTCTCGTTTGGCTACCGACTGCGCAAACATCGACCGGGGTCATTACACCACTCTACGAGTAGCGCGGCATCTTGCTAAGTGGAAGATGCTGCCGGTTCGTAGCCCGGCACGAGTGCCGATTCTTTCGCGAGGACTGCCACCATTTCGGTCAGTCGATCGACGATCTGCTGCATGAGGGGATCGTACTCGAGCCCGCGCGTTCGTTCGGGCGAAACCTCAATCGCTTCCCCCACCCAGATCACGCAGTGCAGACCCCCATGCACTCGTACTTTGTCGGTGAGATCCTCTTCGAACTTTTCGAGAATCTCGAGGATGCGATCGCGACTCGGATAGCTCGCCAGATAGTCGGGGGGATAGCAGGCGAGCTGCTGGGCCAGATAAATGTCGGACAGATCTTTCCAGCGCCGCGTCCGTTCTGCTTCATCGCAGCGGCTTTCCGTAAGGTCGGGAAGAATCTTCACACGCAGCGCACGAACGCGCGGCACCACCGGCCCCGATTGCTCGCTTCCGAGCCATTTGAGCTCGATGGGCCCAAGCAGATGGTTGATCAGAAAGTTCAAGCGTGGTTCGAGCTTTCCCGAGCGTGCTTCACCAAGATATTCGATCTCTTTGAGCGACAGCAAAGCGCCCGCGACTTTACCGATGCGCGACAGGAGTGGTAAGTCGCGCTGCGGTCGCCACGACAATCGATGCTCGATGTCGGTGAGCATCTCGTCGGCAAGTTTTTCGAGATCGCCACGATAGTAGTACTTAATCGCAATTGGATGGACGACCACCTTCTTGTCGGGCGATAGCTTCGCGCGTTTTTTTGCGGCCGATCTGGCAATAAACGCGACTCCTTCGAGCATCGCTTGCAGGCGATCACTCGTACGACTAGTGGCCCCTTCCGGAAAAATCACCATCGCGCGTTTGGCTTCAACAATCAGGTCGATCGCTGTATTAATTGCTTGCCGGTCGACACCTTCGCGATTGATGCTGAAGCCACCCATGCGATTGATGGCCCAGGCCGACAGCTTGTCTTGATTGAAGAGATGCCAGCTCGCCATCGCGTAGAAATGGCACTTTGCATCGGTGGCCAGCCACCCCATCGCTAGTGGATCGGCGGTGCGCGGATGATTCGGTGTCAGTAGAATGCCATGGCCATCGGCGATCGATTTTTCGAGCCGATCGAGATGGCGAATTTCGTACGACTCGACCCCTTCAGTCTTGCGCAAGTAGTACTCGTGCACTTTGATCCAACGCAGCACCGTCGACCAGAACGTGCCGCGATACGGAGGGACAAACCGATACGGCTTCTCGACAATGATGTTCTGCATGCGATGGGAGGCTGCGAGATTCCAGGTGCGTGGCGCGAGTAATCCTAGCGGAAATTGACGAAATAGCCGCTCCAAAACAGTGACGAGCGTCGGACTAGTTCAACGAGAGCGACGGATCGAGATGACGGGCAAGCATCAATCGCCATAGCCGTGCGGATGCTTCTGATGCCAGTTCCAGGCCGTTTCGACGATGGGCAGCAGCGTGTTGTAACGCGGTTGCCAGCCGAGCGTCTTCTTGGCGAGTGTTGGATCGGCAACTAGCGCCGAGGGATCGCCGGGACGACGCTCGCCAACCTCTGCCTGAATAGGATGCCCGGTCACTGCGCGACAGCAGTCGATCACTTCCTTCACACTATGCCCGCGCCCTGTGCCGAGATTCAGCTTGAGTCCCTTGCCCGGAGCAAAGTGATCGAGCGCAAGCAAATGGGCGTCGGCAAGATCATCGACGTGAATGTAGTCGCGAATGCAGGTGCCATCGAGAGTCGGATAGTCGTTGCCGTAGATCGTGATTTTCTCGCGCTGCCCGAGTGCCACTTGCAGCACGATCGGAATGAGATGCGATTCAGGAGTATGGTCTTCACCAATCTCGCCACTGGGGTGTGCGCCTGCTGCGTTGAAATAGCGGAGCGCGACAAACGACATCCCATACGCCTGCGCGTAGTCATCGAGCATCCGCTCCATCACCAGCTTGGTGAACCCGTACGGATTGATTGGCTGCTTGGGAAAGTGCTCGGCAATCGGAGTCTTCTCAGGCTCACCAAAAATGGCGGTCGTGCTGCTGAAGATCAAGTTCTGCACACCGCTGGCGCGCATCGCTTCCAGCAGGTGATAGCTACCGATCACGTTGTTGTGATAGTACATCGCCGGATTGCCAACGGATTCGCCCACCAGTGCGAACGCTGCGTAGTGCAAGACGGCATCAATTTGCCGATCGCGCAAGACCGATTCGAGCAGCGGCTGATCGTGCAAGCTCCCGACGATCAAACGATCGGCACGGGCGGCGCTACGATGTCCACGCGACAAGTTGTCGTACACCCAAACCTCGTGCCCTGCCCCTTCGAGCACACGCACGCCATGTGAGCCGACGTAGCCTGCCCCACCAATCACCAAAAGTCGCATTGCCTGGTCCTCTCCCCTGCCCTGTTCCGTCGCGATCTCTCAGCCGCGAATCTACCGACCGAGGCTGTCTTGCACCAGCACCGGCCGTTCCGTCTGGGGGGCTTCTGCGGCTAGTTCCTGGGGGCATTCGCCTGCCGAAATCTCGCACGATCGTCAAAAACGTCAGTGGGGTCGCGAGACGAACCGCCATGGTCCGAAGAATAGCGACGAGAGATATTCCCCCCGGAGTTTGCCGAGATGCGCCCTCTAAAGCCGAAATTGGTCGTTCCTGCCGCTGTTGCTGGCGCTGGCCAAGGAGATCGCTGGGCGCGCAGTTTCATCGAGTATCTGCGGACCGAATGCCACCTCGCCAAGAACAGCGTGGCGGCCTACCAGCGCGACATGACCCGTTTTTGTCGGTGGCTGGGGGATCGGTTTATTCCCAAGCTCACCGTGCGCGATCTGACCGACTACCTCGCCTTCATGCGCGAGGAAAATCTCGATCCCAAGTCGATCGCGCGACACGTGGTGACTCTCAAGCTCTTCTTGCGCTACCTGCAGCTCGAAGGGATCATTAAAGACAATCCTGCGGAACTCCTCGGTACAACGAAAACAGCAGCGACGATTCCCGATGTCCTTTCCCCGACAGTTGCCGCACGACTGCTCGATGCGCCACAGCCTTACGATCCCCTCTTCCGCCGCGATCGGGCGCTGCTCGAACTGCTTTATGCAACCGGCTGTCGCGCCTCGGAAGTGAGTGTAATGGAGGTCCGCGATCTGCGCATCGAAGATCGTTTTTGCCTGGCCCGGGGTAAAGGAAGCAAAGAACGACTCGTCCCGCTGGGTGACCCAGCACTCGCCGCTGTCGAGGCCTACCTCGAGCATGAGCGTCCAAAACTCGCCGCCAAGTCCAAGCAAGGGGTTCCCCCTTGGCTGCTCCTATCGAGCCGTGGTCAGCGACTGACACGCCAAAAAATTTGGGAGCTCGTGAAGCAATATGCCCTTCGCTGTGGCGCACCAGCTTCGATGAGCCCACACACACTGCGGCACAGTTTTGCGACCCACTTGCTCAGTGGAGGTGCCGATTTGCGACAGGTGCAAGAGCTGCTGGGACATGCCAGCATCGGCACAACCCAAATCTATACCCACGTTGATCAGTCGCGACTGAAAAAGATTCACTCGCAGTTCCATCCGCGAGCCTAGTGCGAGACGCTTGTAATCGTAGCGAAAATTGACGAATCAGCCGCTACTAAAAATGAGATGCGATCTAATCCTCGTTACTCGATCGCTACGGGACGTGGCGCGACGAACTTGATCCGCTCCACCAGTTTCACGTGTTCCCCATCGACCGTCGATTGGCCCGACACTGCCGTGATTGCGGCGATCACATTTTCGTAGTTCAAACGCTCATCGCAATCGAGCTCCACTTCCAGAGCATCCTGCAGCGCGTCCCATCTCCCAGCAGCTGAACGATTTGATTTTGAATCCCCTTCCAAGCAGCTGCGCCACTGCCGTACGAAACATCATTCAGCCGAACTTCGGCCAGATCGCCAGTCATTGTCGCGTGCAGCCGCAAACGAACAGTCGGAGCCGTTTCGGGTGATGGCTCATGCGGGACGCCGGTACTTAGCGGCATCCGTACCATGAAGTCACCCTCTTGGGCCGCGATCTGCAGCGTCATGATGAAAAACGTGAGGAGCTGAAACACGATGTCGATCATCGGCGTCATGTCGATCGGCACCTTCTCGCCAAACGTCGGTGTGCTGCGGCTCATGACATTTTCCTCGGCGTTTTTTAGGGCTTGGTCTGCGGCGATGGCTTCGCCCTTCTAACCATCCAATCGCCCGCATGCGCCGAACTTATTGCAGCTGGATCAGTCGTTAATAAGCAAAAGCTGCGGTGCTGGTCGTAAGTGAATAGAGCCAAGAAACGAAAAAACGCGGCCTGCTCTTCCATTGAAGTGCGGGCCGCGTTTGCTTGATTCTCGCGACAGATCGGGCGTATTGAATTACTGCGGCCGTGGCGGCGCGAACTTGATCTTCTCAGCCAGCTTGATGATTCGTCCGTCGGGCCCCAGCTTGCCCGACACAGCAGTGATGGCGGCGATAACGTTTTCGTACTTCAGGCCATAGTCGCAGTCGAGTTCCACTTCAATCGACGAACTCAAACTGCCGTCCTGAGCGAGGCCAGCCACTTGCACTTGAACCCGTTGCCAAGCTTCGTCGCCAGTGCCATAGGTGGTGTCGTTCACCAGCACGTCAGCCAGATCGCCCGACGATGTAGCACGCAGACGAACCTTGATCGGTGGAATCACATCAGGATCGGGCTGGCCAGCGCGTGGCGCGGCGAGCGGCATCTTGATGTTGAAGTCACCTTCCACCGAGGCGATTTTCAGCGTCATGATGAAAAAGGTGAGGAGCTGGAACACGATATCGATCATCGGCGTCATGTCGATCGGAATCTTGTCGCCCAGCTGGCTTTCGCGTTTGATTGGCATCGCAAGTTTCTTCGTAGGTCGTGCGCCATGCTTGGGATGGCGGGATTTTGCGGGAGTCTCGTACTAACAAGTGCTACAGAGCGAGTCTTAGTAGCCTGCTTGCTCTTCAGCGCGGAGCGTAAATTTCTCGAAGCCAACCTCTTGGCAAACCTTAATCACCTCTTGCACCATGCCGGTCTTGGCATCTTTGTGAGCGCGAATGATGATCGTGGCGGAATTGCCAGGTTTGTTTTGCACCGTCTCAAGCACAATTTTTTCGTTGTTGAGAACAGGCTTCATACCAGCTGGCTGAGCAAAGTCTTGGCCACCGATGCTCGTCATGCCATCCTTCGTCAGCTGAATGGTGATCGGTGTTTCGATCTTCCCTTCCGGTGGCTTGGCCAAGGTGCTCTTGGGAAGCTGCACGCGCTGATCCTGTTCACTGGCATCAAAATTGATGAGGATCATGAAGAACGCAATGAGCTGGAACGTCATATCGATCATCGGCGTCATGTCGATTTCGATGACCTGAGGTCCCTTCGACTTGATCTTCATGGCTCGTACGCTTTCTGACGAATACCGGCGACTAATGGTCGACTAGGTCTACTTGGGAATGAAGGGAGCACCATCGAGCGTTTGGCAGCAAGTGACTCGGCCAGTCCAATCGACTGCCGAGCCATCGCTTGGGTGCTCGCTAGCTCACAACTACTTCTTGGCAACCGTTTCAAAGCGGCTCATCAAGTTATCGGCTTGAACGCCGAGTTCTTGCGTCAGCTTCGATAGGCGGTTCTTGAAGAGTGCGAACGCAATCGTTGCAGGAATCGCGAGAACCAGACCGACGAGGGTCGTGATGAGTGCCATCGAAATACCTTCGGCGAGATCCGAAGCTTTCGGCGTGGCACCACTCATGGCGATCACTTGGAACGACGCGACCATTCCGTCCACCGTGCCGAGCAGGCCCACCATTGGGCTGATCGAACCGACGAGACCGATCAAGCTCAAACGCTGTTCGAGCTTCATGATTTCTTCTTCAGCAACTTGGCCCATCGCTGTGGTGGCCTTGTCGTACCCCTGCTGCAGCTTCGACATGCCAGCGGCGAGCATCTGTCCGAGGAACGAATCGTCGGCTTTGGCCAGATCGAAAGCTTCTTGGAACTTCTTTTCGTTGAGGTTCGCTTCGAAAGCTTCGGCCAGGCTCTTGGGAACAATCGCATCGCGGCGGAGCGCGAGCATGTTCATCACCAGCACGGCGACGAAGGTGAACGAGAGGACAAAGAACGCGATGGCGTAGCGAACACCCAGAGCGTTGAGAAACCACATCAGGTAGCTTTGCTTGGCCTTCGGAGCCTCAGCCTCATCGGCAGGTGCTGCTGCATCTTCAGCGGCTGGCTCTTCTTGGGCAACAGCCACTTGGGGCGAAAGTGGCGAGTGATCGGTGATCGCTCCGGCCACCAGCGCGAAACAGGCCAACAGACCGCAGACCAGCGCGCGAGCTGGCATCGTAGCTACGAGACGCATCGGAATCTCCAAGAGACGCATAGAGCACCTAAGTGTGAATCAAACCGTGAATGGGAAAGGTGTTCGGGGAACGTTGTGAGGGAAGTCGAACCAGGTGTGCGACGCTGCGGTAAGCAGCTTGTCGAGGCCAAGCTCGAAGGCTGAAGACGAGAGTTTGATCAATCCAATCGACAAGACAAGGGATAGCAAGCAGCGAGGGAACGGGACGGTCTCGCGATAACCTTAAATTCTGCAAAACGACGCGAATTTATTGCCAGCTCAGCGGACCATTTCCGGTTGGGTTGCGAGTCTACGCAGTATCCAGGCTTAAACGCGCGGCACGGCGCGATGTACCTAGAAAAACGTTACAGTTGTCGCAATTGACCTAGACTTTCTATTCTAAACTCGGGCGTTTTGCGGGGTAAAGAACCAAGTGGCTGAAAAACTGGTTCCCCAACGAGAGTGAGTCGCTACAGTCGCGCCCACCCGCTTTGGTGTCCCCTGCCAGGTGACAGGACCAGCGGCAGAATTAGTCCAGGGTCGCCCACACGCTACCCGAATAGCGCTCGCGGAGCGTTGTGCGGGCGGCTGTCGCACGATCTGGCTTTTCCTCGGTCGCCCACAGTTTGCTGAGGTGGTAGAGCGCTTCGGCATGCGATTCCGAATCGGCATAGAACAGGATGTCGGTGTGCAGGAATGCCTGCAGTGCGTCTTTGTTCTTGCCGGTCTTCAGGTAGCAGTTCCCCAAGGCGTTGTAGGCTCGAGCGAACAGCGTGACGTCGGCCGGATCGTTCTTGGCAATAATGTCGTTTACAATCGTGAGCCCTTCGTCGGCCTTACCGGTGGCTGCGAGGCAAACCGCTTTGCCAATCGAGGCCAGGGTCTTCTGCTGAGCAGCTTCGGGGGTGCTTAGCGAACCGTCGATCACAGCGTCGAAGCGGGTGATCGCATCGGGATACTGCTTCTGGGCGGTGAGTGCCCGGCCGATCGAATTGTTAGCCTTCATTTGGTACTCGCCAAACGGTGCAGCGGCGATCGGACCATAGTACTTGGCAGCTTCGGCATACTTGCCCGACGAAACAGCCAGATCTCCGAGCGATTCGGCAGCTGCGTAGAAATGCCAGTTGGCGGAATTGGCACGAACAAAGTCGAGCAGTGCTTTTTCAGCCGCTGCTTTGTCTCCACCTTCGGTCATGGCAAGTTTGGCGGCCACGAGAGCTTTGAAGAAATCGATGTCGGCTTTGATATAGCTGCGATCAACGGCAACCCCTTCGAGCTTACGAAGCTCTTGAGCAGCGACGTTCCAGTTGCTCTGCGTCACAGCGTTACGAGCGCTGCCGAGTTCCTGCGGCTCATCGGCCAGCGTGAGACGGGCGATTTCGTTGACTTTGAAAGTCCGTGGAACACCCGACACGTCGAGCACCACCTCGTCGCGCGTCATGTTCGAAATCGAACCGCGACTCGGCTGACCACCTTTGGTTTCATAAACTACGTCGAAAGCCTGACCAAGGGCCACGCTTGGCAGAATGGCAGAAGCAAATGCCAGCGTGAGACTAAGGGTGAGCGAGCGAATCATCGTAAAAAACTCCTGTCCGTTGCGGACCTGTATCGCTGGTGTGCGGGTGATGTCAGTGTGGGTTGAGCTGAAGTAGTGGTGACAATAAAAGTGTTTTGTCGACAGAGAACTTGTTTTCCCTAGCCAACCTAGCCCGCTTTGGCGGGAGCTGGTTTTGCCGCTGGGGCACTGGTTGGGGTACTCTTGGCCGGCGCGGCAGCTGGTGCACCAGCCGCAGGAGCTGCTGCTGGCGTGGTCTTGGGCACTACCGTGGGTGGCGGAAATTCTTTGAGTCCGATCGGTGGCTCTTTTAGTGCCGTTTGAATCCGTTTGCAGAGGGCGTCGAACTGCGGACGCCATTTGTCGCCACCCAGATCGGGATAGAGGCGAGCCATGAGCTCGATATCACGTTTCGCAGACTTCGTGATATCACCCTTTTTGGCAGTGTCCTTCGTGGTGTTGGCCATGCCAAAGCGAGCGACCGCCAAGTTGTAGCGAGCTTCGAAGAACGAATCGCGGAATTTGGCATTCGCGGCTGTCATCGCAGCAATCTGCGCCCAGCCCCAAATGGTTCGCTTGCCGTTTTTGGTGTTGTCGGGACGGGCCCCGAAGATGGCATCGCTGTAGCGGTCGGGCAAGCTCTTGGCGCTACCCCACGACTGGAACGTGCGAGCCGCTTCCTGCTGGATCACTAGGTTGTTGTTGCTGGTTTTCAGGATCTTCTCGAACTCGTTGATCGAGCCCTCGAAGTCGCCGAGTGCACGCTTGGTTTTGGCTACTTGCAGCTGAATCTGCACGTTCATCTGCTCGGAGAGGAAGCCTTGCTTCTTCGCACCGGTGTCCAGAATTTTGTTGTACGTGACGACAGCTTGATCGAGGTAGCGTTTGGCTTCAGGCGATACTTTTCCTGGGTCGCTGGTGGCAAAACTTTCGCCCATGCCACGATAGGTTTCCGCGACCCAGTTTAGCACGTTGAGTTCGGTCGAATCTTTACCGACCTGTCCGAGGAACGCTTCAAAACCTTTACCGAGCCCCGACTTGGCCGTGGCATCGGCACGTTCCATTTGTCCTTGGAGATCGCGGGCCAAACTGTAGTAGATCGAAACCAGCTTTTGCTGCCCTTCCGGGGTTGCTCCCATGCGATCCTTGAGCGACTGCATCACTTCCTTGGCTTTGGCCACGGTGGCATCGGGATCTTTGCTGGTGGCCAGCGACGAGATGTAGCAGCGGAGCGCGGTCTTGTAGGTCTCTTCGGCAAAACCGTCGCGCTGGGTCGAAGGATCGTTGGCCTTGAGCAGAGTGATGATGCCGACCTTCGGATCTTCGAGCAGTGTGACTGCTTTGTCGGCTTCGCCAGTTTCGACGTAGATCTGCGTGAGATAGAGGACAGCGTCGGTGACCCACTTGGAAATTTCGGTGCCCGCCTTCATCCGGTTCACACCGTTTTCGAGAGTCGACTTAGCCTTCGAGCGCAGGACTTCGAGTTCGGCTTTTACCTTGGCAATGTCGGTCCCTTCAGGCTGCTCGGTAGTGCCGTTTTCCCATTCGCGAAGCTGGCGGCTGGTGTCGAGGTAAGTTCCCCAGAGAGCCTGACCGGTCTTGAGTTCGGCAATGCCGCGAAACTGCGACTCGGCAGGAATCTTGGCTAGGTAATCTTCGGCATCCGCGATGCGCTTCTCGCGAATCATGAACGGAATGAGCGTGTTGAGGGCTTCTTCTGCTTCGGGTTGATCGGGCCACTTCTTCACGATGTAATCGGCGACCGAGATGATCCGACCCGATTCGTACGACTTGTCGGCCGATTTGCTTTCCGCGAAGAGTTGAATGTACGAAGCCATGGCAATCTTGGCACAAGCGCGAGCCCCTTGGCTTTCGGGATAGCGATTAGCAACAAACTCGCCGAGCACGATGGCGTCGTGATACTGCTTTTCACCGAAGAGGAAGAAGCAGAGCAGATAGCGCACGGTGTTGAGATCGGCGACATCGGTCTCTTTATCCGAAAACCGAAGTGCCAGACGTAGATAGCGGAGTGCATCTTGACGAGCGGTTTCGGTGGCTTGCTTGGCTTCGGTCAGCTGCGCTTCGAGCGCTGCTTTTTCTTTCGGGTCTTTCGTCTGCGCGACGCGGGCGGGAACCGTCTTCAAAACGAGGTCGGCAACCTTCATGGCATCGACCGCTTGCTTGGCCGCTTCGCGAGCTTCCAGGAAGGTCTTGGGCTCGGGACGTTCGGCGAGGCTCTCCGCATCACCACCGGTGAAGTCGGGAATCATGCGTCGAGCAGCCTCTTGCTGTGGTCCAGGAAACTTGGCGACGTAAGTCACAAGCTTGCGACCATCGGTGAGCAGCTTTTTGATCTGCGGATTCTTGGGGTCTTTGGCCTTCAGTTCGTCGGCGTAGAGTTTCGTCGCTTTCGCAACTTGCACACGGAGGAGCTGCAGTTCATCGCTGCGATCTTCCGACGCGCGGGCGCTGTCGATGACGGGCGTCCCCTTGGTGATCGTTTCGTTGTACTGCTTGAGTGCATTCCACGAGACTACGGCGACAGCGGCGGTGTCGAGCTTGAGTTTGCGGAAAGCATCGGGCTCGTTCGGGTTAGCGAGTAGTTCCGTGAAGATCGCCACTGCTTCTTTGTGCTTGCCGAGCTTTTGTTCGCAGCGTCCGCGAAAGAGGTGCGCGTTGAGACCAGCGATACGGGTCCGATATTTCGAGTAGATCTCGGTGTATTCCTTGATAGCGAGCGCCAGGTTGTCTGTTTTTCCTTTCGCACCATCGGGGAAGGAATCGGCGAGGAGTTCGCGAGTGATGGCCCCGAGCAGCTGCGCTTGCAGGTAGTCGAGACGATACTGATCGCGCTCTTCGATGCGGCGAGCATCCTTCTTGGCGTCGAGCGCGGCGGGATAGCCTTTAAGTTTCTCGGCCAGTTCCGTGACTAGTGTGTCGAATACGCCGATCGCTTCGGTGTAGAGCTTTTGGGCATCGGCGACCATCGCAGCCTTTTCAGCTGCCGCCAATTTGGCCGATTTATCGAGGCGAGCACGAGCCCGTTCGACAATCACGTTGCCGAGATTCTGCCGGGCAGCGATGACGAGCACCGATTGTTTTTGCTCGTTGGTGAACTGGGTCAGGACCTTCTGACCTTCATCGAGTTGCAGTTCGCGCAGAGCGGGATCGCGCTGCTTGCGGGCGCCTTGCACCAGCGTGATCCCTTTTTCGAAGAGGATCTTTTGCTTGAACTCGACCGGCACTGCTGGGTTCTTAGCCGCAGCTTCGAGGTACTCGATAGCCGTGTCGAAATATTCTTTGTCTCGCAATCCGTCGAGGAAAGCTTGGGCAGGTTCGGCAGCCAGAAGTGACGATGCCGAGAGTGACCAGGCCAGAAGCGTGCCGGCGCACGCGACTAGGATTTTGCGTTTCATGGTCAGCAGATCCTTTCATCGAGAGAACCGCGTGGTCTGGCATCGGAGGGTAATGCTCAGGCGACGGGGTTCTGGTAGTTCATTCCTAAATCGAGACGAGCTTCGCGGCGTGGTGTCAACAAAGTTTGACAGCGATAGCGCCGCAGTGGCGTATTCCAGTTCAGTCAGCCTCACTGCGATCGAGCGAAAGTCGATGCATCGGTGAGGTTTACAGTCGAGCAATCAAAAGCGTTCAGCCAACCTTCCCAACTATCATTCGCGAACCACAGCGGCCTTTACGAACCACAGTGGACCACGCGTGTGAACTTTCGAGATGCTCAAGCAACTAGCGCTGCGAGATCGATTCGAGCATCAGGAGGATTCAGTGGCGCAGCTGTTCTTGCGAATTCTGGCGGATGGTGGTGCTTCGTTGGTAAGGAGCATAGCCACCATCCGGCCCTAAGGCGACGATAAATTATAATCTAGTTAGCGGCGGATCAATCGCCCCAAGTGGATTCATCGGGGTGGTTTCTCCGCCAATTGTTCCAGCAACAGCCTCAGTTCGACAAATTCGGTGCGATCGGACAGCAGCGACGAACTTTGGCGAGCGAGTCGTGCCAGTTGGACATACGGTGCTTGAGCGGGCGTGGTGGTGGTGCCACCGTTGGGGGTGGTAGTGGGAGTGCCGGGGGCGGAATTTCCGGTCCCATTGCTACCAGCGGCGGCATTTCGCAGGGTGGCGAGTTGCTGCGTCGTTCCGCGAAGCTGTTCGGCGAGACCAGCAGCGAGCGCGGCGGCCTGAAGTGGTGCGGATGCCTCGTTCCAACTGGGGGCGATTTGCAGTCGGCTGACCCGCTGGCGAACTTCGGTCGCTTGTCCGGTCGCAGGATGGAGCCACGACAGATGCGCTGTTGCGACATCGTCGCTCGAGCTCTGACCGCTATCCACTGCCAGCCAAAGTTCGACGAGGACCACGGCTGTCTCCCCCGCGCGAATTTCCGCCGAAACTTCGGCGGGGCGCACATCGGCCAGAGCCGTCGCGCCATGTCCGAGCAAGCGGTAAGCGGAAACTACTTGCGGATTAAAGTCGATGCGAAGACGTGCCTCACTCGCCAGCACGGCGGAACCGCCTGCGAGCGTATCGGTCAAAAGTGCGTAGAGATTGCGGCTCGAATCGATCGCATGTACCTCGCCCGCGAGCAGGCTGGAAAGTTTGTCGAGCGCCAGCGTGCCAAGTGAATCGCGCTCAGCAGCCAATTGAGCTCGCGCGTTATTGCCAACCAAGGCAACATGCATCTCGATGCGTTGCTGGGCAGCATCGGCGGCCAAGGCATGGAGCTGCTGCACGGTCGCGTGCGACCACTCGGGCGTTCCGTCGGTAATCACCACCACGCTGGTGGCGCTGGGGGGTGTCGCGGTGGCATCTCCTGGGGCCTGCATGGCGAGCAGCAGACTTTGCTGTAGGCCTGATGCGAGATTGGTACCACTCACCACCACCGGTAGATCGAGCATCGCTACGGCCGATTGGGCTTCGGAGGCAGTGGCGCGTTCGACGAGCACTTCACTGACGTCGCGAAAGGCCACGATCGAAAGTTGGTCGCCGTCGCGCATCTGGGAGGTGAACTTATCGAGGGCGGAACGGACTTGCTGCATCCGCCCTTGTCGATGCATGCTGCTCGAGACATCCACCGCCACAATCATGTGCCGCGAGGGAGCTGTCTTGGGGATATTGGCACCTTGAATGCCGAGCAGCAGCAGCGACGAGCGTGGACCGGGCGAGGCAGCGCGGTCGGTGAGCGAGGCAATCGAAGGCCCTGCTGCAGTACGCAAAGCAAGCCCCGCTTGTGGCACGGGAAATCGATAGTCCATGGCGGCGAGAAAATCTTCCACCGCAATTTGGCTAGGACGTACGAGACGTGCCGCTTTCAAATCTTGGCTCGCTTGCCAGGCACGTTCAGCGGCAAACCAAAGTGGTGGCTCGAGGGTTCGCAGCTCGTCACTGGCTCGAGGCGGAATCGGTGGAAAAACTCGATTCCGCAAAAAGAAGCTACGGTCGTAGCCCCGCGCGATTGGAGGCTCGATCCCTCGCGAAACTGGCCAGCGCGGAAGCGAAACTTCGGCCAATTCGTCGTCGATATAGTCAGCCGATCCGAGCACCCCTTGTCGCAAGAGCGAAACGTCGTCCCACACGCGAGCGCGATTAGCAAAGAGCTGACTCACCTGCGAAAAGATCGAGCTGCTGACTTCGAACTCGGCTAGTTCCGCCGGCTCGGCTACGGCAAGAGTCGACTCGCGTAACGCTCGATCAGCAGAAAAAGGGGTGGAAGTGTCGCCGGCGAGTTCGCTTTCCAAGTTGTTGCTGTCAGCGAGTTGAAAAACGGGTGTCTGCTCGACCTGCATTTGCAGCGGACCGTCGTAGACAAAAACCAGCGCGGGATCAGCCTCGGCTGTGACCGGAAAGCGGGCTGTGACCATCGCGCCAACAGTGGTCCAAAGCGTTGTAGTGAATGCCACGAACAGCAGCGCTGCAACAGCCTGCAACTGCCATCGCAAATGCTTGCGAGCGAGTTGGCTCTCGATCGGAATTCGCTTGAGCTTTTTCGTCAAACTGGCTGGCACCGGCAGATCGGCCACGTCGCTATCGAGGCGATCGGCATGGGGAATTTCGAGCAGGCTCTCGAGAAATCCCGCAGGGATCGGCATGCCGCGCAGCGCTTGGTCGATTGCTTCGTCTTCTTCGCAGCGTTCTTCGTCCAACGGAATCATGCGCAGCGCGTCGAGCATTCCGCTGGGGAGCGGAACGTTTCGCAGGTGTGCATCGATTTCAGGATCGGAGTCGCGTGACATGGTTAGGACGAACTACAAAGCCAACAGTTGGGTAGAAAACAAGCTTTTGAAATCCGATGCCAGATTGCGATCAGCGTCGGACTCATAACGCGTTTCAGTTTTCCAGGAAGTAAGTCGGTAGGTTTGATCGAAGGTGGGTGCTGAGTTTGCGAGGTGGTTAATTGACGCGGTGTTTAATTGGTGGTGGGGCGGGCTGCCATCAGTAGTTCTCGCAATCGCTTACGAGCACGGCTGACACGCGAAAGAACGGTCCCCAGCGGCAGGTCGAGCAAATCGGCAACCTCTTGGTGCGTCAATTCACCCACCACCACCAGTAGCAATGTTTCGCGAAGTTCTTCCGGCAAATGGGCCAGGGCGCGTTGCATTTCGTCGGTGTAGTCGTCGGCTAGTGGATCGTCTCCCAGCACGCTCCGGTCGTTGGCATCGATGAGCGACAAAGCAGGCTGTGCATTGCCACGCCGCCAGCGATCGACAATTCGCCTCCGCAAGATCGACGCCAACCAAGCCCGGTCGCCACGACCAGGTTCATACGCCTCGCGACTTTTCCAAGCCGAGCGAAACGTCTCTTGCACCATATCCTCGGCTTCATGGCGGTCGCCGACCATCCGGTAGGCCATGCGAAACATCGCGGCACCGTGGTCGTCTACCAGCGCGTTAAAGCGGGCCATGGAGAGGGACAAAACGGAACACTCCAGTTGCTAATGAACGCTCGACGGAGCCCGAGTCTGCAGAACCAGGGAAACCTCGATCGTCATGATTGCTAGGAAGATTTCTCGCACGAGAAACCGGAGAGGGTGCCTCGCACTCTTTGTTTCGTGACGAGCGGGGCAAACTATTCCCACACACCCCCATTATCTGAAGAAAACGGCTTCCACGCGACCAAACTTTCAAAGGAAGTAGCTCGAATGGGTGGTTTTGCAATAGAAGCCCCTGCTCCGCACGATTCCTAAGGTGTGGAGCCGCAGCAACTTCGCCCTGTAGTGGACGTTTGCCAGCTAGGCAGCAGCTGGGTGGCGAGTTCGGTATAGAATGACTGGTAGGATGATTTTCAGCAGCCGTCCCGACTGACAACCTGGCAGCGACGCGGCACCACTCAAGTTCTGGTAACGATCAGGCAACGGCCGGACAGATTTAAGCGTAACAGCATTCTCTATGAGCGACGAAACTACCCCCTCCCCATCCGAGCGGTTCGTGCTCCCGGAAGAGATTCCTGCGGGAGCAGGCCTGACTGACGAACAGCGTGAGTCGGCTGCGGAGCGTTTTCGGAAGCGCCGCGAGGCATCCATTCCGAACTTTCAGAGCCGCTCGGTCAAATTGCGACTCTTTACACTGGTCGCTGGACTGATGCTGGTGCTGGCGGTTGCCGAGCGTGCTAGTCAGCCCAAAACTTGGGACTGGCTCTGGAAATTCGACAAGCGAGAAGCCTCGGAGCGCGAGTTTCCCGAGATCCGCAATCGGCTCGACCCCAAGCCGTCGCGCACCGAGTACGATGCCGCTGGAACCTTTGTTTTCCCGACCAAAGCCTCCGAAACAGCCGAACTACTCGCGCAAGCGAGTGAGCCCAGCAGTAAGCAGCCCGGCAGCGACAATCCCGTTGCGGAATCACCGGCTACCACATCAGGGACAGATTCGGCCGTAGAAACAGCGGCGGCTGATCCCGTTTGGGAAGAGACTGAAATTCTGGCGGAAGATGACCGCCCCCTCGATCCTCTCGAGCGCGCTTGGCGCGATGCCTGGCGCACGATGTACGTACAACTCGAAAACGACGAGCGCGTTGTTTTGTTCGACATGCTCCGCGCTGTGCAGGCTCGCGACGTCGGTTCGGATGAACTCCGCGTTAAATCGAAACAACTCGTCGACGTGATCGGCAAACTTTGGAACGACTATCACGCCAGCGCATTTGCCGCCGTAGGAGAACTCGAGGGAGACGATCGCCTGCGTTGGATCGACGTGCTGCGGCAGGTCGGTGAACGGATGCAAAAAGAAGTCATCGCCCCACTCGAAGCTTGGTGCGAGAAAACCTCCATTAGTTCCGAGCAACTCGAGAGTGTTAGCGAAGTACATCGCGTACTTGTGAAACTGGCTCTGGGGCTCGTGGGGGATGACACGATGTTTCGCCCGATCGAGCGCGAGGTCTGGTTCACCTTGCTCGATGATCTGCGATCACGCTCCGATCGTGAACTGGCCAAGAAATCGCTCGGTCGGGTCGCTTACCTGCAGCTATACGAGCAGTCAGCCGACTACCGTGGCAAGGTGGTCGATGTGAGAGGTGTCGCGCGCGAGGCCTATCATGTTCGCGCCCAGAAAAACAGTTTGGGGATCGATGGCTACTACGTCTTTTGGATTCAGCCGGAGGGAGGCCCCACGTCCCCCATCATGGTCTATTCCCTTGAAATTCCCGAGGGATTTCCAAAGATCTACGATCGCGACGTCGATGGCAAAGTCTCGAAGATTCACGAGGATGTGGAATTTACAGGCTACTACTTTAAGCGGCACGCCTATCTCGGCATGGATGGAACTTACAGCGCGCCGATGGTCATCGCGCGCATGCCACGCTGGGATCGGGCTGCTTCGCTGGCACGCTCAACCGTCAATCAGCGCGTCGATAGCAGCACGCTGCTGACCATCATCTCCGTCGCGCTCATGGGATCGATCGTCATCGTCGCCATCATGGTCCGCTGGCTCAACGAGCAGCAGAAAAAGTTTCACACCGTGACGCTTGATCCTCATGTAGATCTGACACCTCTCCAGGTTTGGCAGCTCCCACCAACCCCGCGCGAGAACTTAGCACTGCTCGAAGAACAAGCGCGCCGCGAGGAACAACCGAGCGGTGATGCTGCTTCAAAACGTGATGTTACTTCGAAAGATAGTGACCAGCGCGATCGGCCGAGTGATTAACGCGGATCATGGGGGGGACCAGTTGCTCTAGCCTGTTTCGCTACGATTACCAGCCCTGCACATGCTACTCGTCTGTGCGGCCCACTCTAGAATGCTCACTCAACTCCACCGCTCGTCGACATCTCACGCTTCTCTCCTAGGTCTCTTGCAGTCAGGTCGATCGATGACGCTCTCCTTTGCCTTGCAAGTTCTGAGTTGCTCTTTCCGCCGCATCCTCGCGCATCGCGCAGCAGTTTGTGGCGTGCTGGCGTTCTGTTTCGTTGGGCTCGACATTCAACCCACTTCGGCCCGGCAGCTGAGCGCCGACGACCCTGCGACCAATGTTCCTACAGCCGAATTGCCCGCGAGTGAGCCTCCAAAAATCGAGCAGCCTGCAGCGACCGCACCAGATACCAAGGCCGAGGAATCGTCCGACGACCTTCCGTGGAAATCGCGGATGAAGTCGGTGGTGCCGGTCCTTCGTCAGCCAGCATCTCCGGTGGAAGTGCTCGAGCGATTCAACATTGGCGATAGCCAGATCGCGAGCTTCATCAGCGGCTTGCCGATCGAATCGGGAGAAGAGGATGTGCTCGTGCGCATTCTCTATCGCTATCCACGACTGGGGCGCGACAATCTCCTCCGGTGGCGTCAAAAGGATGTGTCTTGGGATCAACTGATTGCCGATCCCAATCCCCGACGAGGTCAAATCTTCTTGTTGAAAGGCGAGGTGCAGCAGATCGAAGCGATTGCACTCCTCCCCGAACTCGTTCGGCTGCTCGAATATAAAAAATACTATCGGGTCGAAATGAAACTCGATGGCAGCGAGCAGCGGGCTGTGGTCTACACCCGCTTTGTTCCTACGCAGTGGAAAGTGGGCGCTCCGATCAACGAGCCTGCCACCATCGACGCCATGTTCCTCAAAGCTGGAGCCGAAGACGAGGATAAGAAAGTCGAACTCTATTTCTGCGGAGAAACGTTCAGTTGGTTTCCGACCAAAGCCGATCCAACTCGGTCGATTGGCCCGCTCGAACTCCGGCTAGCTACGTGGGGCTTCGATGTCGGCCTGCTCGACCATCTTCGCAAAACCAATGGTAAGCCGATCCTCCCGGAAGATCGCGAAGCGTTCTACGAATTTCTCGACATCGCTCCTCGTGTCGCAAAAACAACTCCGCGCTTCGAGACATCCCCTGAACTCGACATCACCAAACTGATGGTGAAACCCGAATCCGAACATGGCGCCATCTACCAGTTCGAGGCATCGGCGGTGCGGATCGTGAAGGTGCTCGTCGAGGAGCCCGATGTGCGTGCTCGCTTCGGCATCCATCACTACTACGAAGTCGATCTCTTCATTCCGCTTCGCGACAAAATCATCACGCTCGGCAAGAGCACTAAAGAGAACGAAGCGCCGACCTATCGCAACACCTTCCCAGTCACTGTTCTGCTTCGCGAGCTTCCACCCGGTATCACGGAAGGGGAAGACCTCGACGAAACGTTGCGCTGCGAGGCTCTCTTCTTCAAAGTTTGGTCGTATCAGAGTGGCTTTACCGAGAAGTTCGAAAAGCTGCAGCCCGCCCCGATGATGATTGGCTTGCATGCGGAGAAAGTGCTGCGTGAAGGGCGTCCTTCCAACGTCCTTGCCGACTTGGTCGTGGGAGGCGCGATTGTCGTGGTCGCCATCATGGTGCTGGCGCTGGTCTTCATCTTTTGGCGGAATGATCGCAACTCGAAGAAGCAGCGATCGGCTGATCAGATCGACAAAATCATCATCCCCAGCGCCGATGAAATCCCCACTTCGCCACCATCGTAGTAGCCGTAGAATCGCTGCGATTTAAACAGCGGCGAATGCCAGATAGTAGAAAATCCAGCCGGTAACCGCTGTTCCTACCATTCCGACCGCTGCTAATTTGCCCCACAGCATGTGCGACAAGCTGTGCTTACCTGGTTTGGGAGGCGATGCAAACAGACGCAGCGCCTGCACCATCACCACGATCCAAAGCACAAACGTCGGGACGGCAAACATCAGGTGCACCAGCAGACTGATTCCAGCCGGGCAACTCCACTTCGATTGCGACGAGAAATAAGGGGAAGGCTCGGCCCGCTCTTCCCATACCGTGAGGAATTGCATGTCGACTTCGAATGCCACCACGGCCAGCAGCAGCACCGTTCCCATCACGATCTGCAGTTTTTTATGCAGGTCGTACGCGCGGCGGTATTTCACCACGTAGATGCTCAGAGCCAGTAGCGGCACCACCGCAAACATGGCGAGGAACACCACGTCAAGCATCAGCGAGCCGCGGGTTCCCAAAAATCCATTGGTACCGCCAAACTGCTGAGCCAGTGGAAGCATGAGAGGGTTCATGGCGAAAGGTGGGTCTCGAGGGAGTGCGTTGCGTGAGGCAACAAGGGGCAGGATCTTCCGCGAGCATCTTGCTCGCCAAGTTTGGCAAAACGTTCTTTCTGGAAGCATCAAAACGGCTCGCCGGGACGAGGTCTCTCCGCTGTTGCAGCCGTGCTGCCAATCTGCAGCATTGTACGCCGCTGGCTTGGTTTGCCTATGTCGACTTGCAGCAAACGCGACTACCCGCACGAGCCCGCCGAGCATGGGGCACCGGGACTCTGCGGTCTTCAAGCAGAAGGGCGTTTCCGCACACCTCCGCTTTCCCGTCGCGCGAAATGTCGTAAAGTAAAGACCCTTCGTCAGAGTCAGAGGCAGGTGTGGCCAAAATTGGCTGGAATGCTTCGCCAAAATGAGCGTGGACTTAAGGCTTGAGCGACAACTGCGAACCTGCCGATGGCCGTGAGGGACTAAATCTGAGCTGGCTTTAATCCCTAGGAGACCAACCTTCAGGAGACTCAGTAGCCTGCGGCTCGCGCGATCAGTAGCGAACGATTTTGGCGAAACGCGTCTTTTCGAGGGGGACTCGGCGACCAACCGCGAACTGCGGAAGGTTGGCAGAACATAGAGAATTTCAGAAAAACGCAATCGGCTGAGTAGGAGCCCCTCGAATTGCCGCGAGTGGCAGCGACTCCCCTCACCGATAGATGGCCGGATGGCGGAATAGGCAGACGCACAGGACTTAAAATCCTGTGTCCCGTTAGGGACGTACGGGTTCGATCCCCGTTCCGGCTACTCGAAAAATATTTTTTCCTGGTCGTGGAAAAAATCGAAAAAAAGAGATCGCGGCCTCTCGTCGGGGAGACTGCTGGGGCGAAGTTGCTCTGGCGAAGGAGGCTGGGCGAAATGCACGGAGGCGAGTCGCTGGTGAGCTCGCGCGTTACTCAAAAATGGCAAGTTGGGGCAAGTGGTCGCTGAGGGCGAAGGACTCGGCGTCGGCGTTGTTGACGCGAAACGCGCCTTCAAACAGGGGGCGCGACGACTTGATTGTCTTGGCGATTGGGCCGGCTGCCAGGATGTAGTCGATCCGGCGATCGGGGGTATCGGACTTGATCGTGAGCCCCTCCCCTGCTCCGGCCTGGGTGAAAGTGTCCTGCCAGCCTGCCTTCTTCCAGAGTTCATATTCTTTGGTGTCGGGCGTGTGATTGAGGTCTCCCATGAGGAGCATCGATCGACCGGCGGAAAGATCTTTCTCCATCGATTCCAGCATCCGAGGAATCTCTTGCAGGCGGGTCGCGGGTTCCATGTCGGGATGCAAGTGAGCCGAGTGAATCACCAGATCGTGATCGGCGGCGATTTGGAGGGTCGCCACACCCCAGTGACGTGTGAACAGGTCAGCTGGGCGCTCCCCTTGGACCAGTGGGCAATTCTGCGAGCCTGTGATTTTGAAGCGGCTGAGGATCGCCCCGGGCCATTTCACGCCACTGGGAAAATAGGTGTAGTTCATCCCCAGTAGTTCGGCGATTTGCTTCACGATGGGCTCTTTCGGGCTCTCCGAAAAATTGATGATGTCGGGCTCATACAGGGCGAGTTCATGGGCGAATCGTACCGGCATTTGCCCGAGCGCTGTCGCCTTTTTGCCGAGCGCACGTTCTTTCGGCCAGCCGGTGCACTCGTACACGTTGTAGGCAATCACACGGAGCGTTTTTTTGTCCTCCGCTCCGGCGATGGAGGTCCCAGTGAAGGCTGCTGTCGCGAGCGTTCCGGCCAAGGTTGTCTTGAGAAAACGTCGTCGCGAATTCGACATGGCCATGGGAGCCTCCGGCGGTTGCCATCAAGCGGAAAAAACGTAACTCAGCCCCAGTTCGAAGGCGAACCTGATGGCGACAAAACTCACGCCCACTAGGCCTGCCCGCAAGGGATCTAGATTGAACACTAGCCACAGCCCTGCGCCAACAATGAGCGGGAGGGCAACCAACGCGATGATCAGCCCCGCGAATCCTAAGGCCGATGCGAGACCATAGGTGAGTGCGATGGCGACCACCGTGCAGCCGACAGAAAACCAGCCGAGCTGTGTGAATTCGATATCCTCATCGGCAATCAGCTTGATGAGTACGAGTAGAACAAACGCATTGATGATGAACCCCAGTATCATCGATTTCGCTCTCCGTCTTGGATCTGAAAGTGAAGTGAGCAGTTGTAGAAATGCGGCCGGGAGAGGATGGATTGACCAAGTGGGCAGAAGTATAGTCTGCAGAAGTTGAGGGAGCTATACTTACAGGTGGTTTTTGTCGTTAATTTGTGTTTTTGGCGGGTCGACTGGAGCTACCGATTACTCAGCAGCACGAGGAGCGCGAGCGGCGGGAGAACGATGGCGTAGTAGGCTGCCGATACGACGAGCGATGTTCGCACCGGAAGATCAAATGCCAGCCAGAGTGCTGTGGCAGTTCCCAGAGGAAGCGTGGCGACGCAGGGAATGGTTATCAGCCAAGGTGGGAGATTTAGCGCTAGGTTCAAAGTACCTGCGAGAAGACCGGTAGCAACAGCCGTGGCAAACATGACCGGGATGTTGGCAGCCGCGAAGATTGCAGCTTTCCAGTAGGGAAGTTCGTGGTCGCTAAGCTTTTGAATGAGTAGCGCGAAGAGGAAGGCGTCGATCGGCAGGCAGATCAAATGAAACTCCTCTCACGCAGTTACGAATCACGCAGTTCGAATCGCGAAAATCGATACCAGGGCATCGTCGCGAGAAGAACTTGTTCGGTAGCGGAGAGGATATTGTGGGGCGGGCTTAAGGCACTAGTTTGCCAAGTATGAAGTTGGTTTGCCTACGCTTAATCTTTAATCCAGCGTACTCCTCAAGAGGGACGCGACCAAGTCTATGCGTGGTTTCTGCTGGCAATATTCAGGTGCAGGGCGCTTCAGCGAATGGAATTATCTTCCGGGGGGAAGAACGGGAATGGCAGGCCGAGGGGCAATGCCTGGAGCAGGAGCGATACCAGGAATCGCACGTCCAGGGAGGACGCCGCGCTGCATCTCCTGCTGCAACTTCTGCATCGCTGCGGCAGCTGCTGAATCGACATTGCCCGGCAATGCTCCCACGCTTGTGCTTGAGCGTGTTCCTGTCTGCGCCGGTGGGGCAGGCGGCTGAGGATCGTCGGTCAGCTGCATCACAATGGTTTTGGTGGTGGGAGGAGACCACAAAGTGAGCGAAACGGTTTTGCGATCCGCGTCGGCCAGCACCTCGTAGCTGTTGGATTGCATGGCTGCAGCGGCGGTGTCGATGACCGCTCTGCCGTCACGTTTGTCGATCACCAGCAGCGAGGTGGTGTACTTCGAACCGACGGAGCCCGAGGGGTTGAGGTTTCTTAGGAAGATCAACAGGGGCGATTCCGAGGGTTGATCTTGCGGTAGTCCATACTGGGAGATGAACGCCGGAACTTGCCATTGCGATTGGCCGGTGGCGCGATCGAAGGCGAACAGCCGACCATGCACGATCCCCGCCGAGACAATGTGGCTGCCAACCGGCTGAATGTTGGTGTTGGGCATCGCATCGGCGCGCGTGGTGGTCTGATTCAGGAGCGCGAGATACTGACCGCGGCTTGCAAGCACGGTGAGGCTGATTACGCGCGATTCTTTGTCGGTCTCATCGGCTGCTGGTATCGATGTATCGAGCCGCAGCTTGCCATCTGCGAGGGAGCGAATGGTGAGCTTGCCGGGAGATTCAAACAGGGCAACCTCCTCGAGGTCGACCAGAGCTCCCTTGGTGTCGGCTGCGACGACTCCGGCCCAAATCTCTTGCTGCGACCAAGCGTCGAACAGCGTGAGATGCACACCATCGCTTTGCGTTTCCCAGGCGAGCACGTTGCGCCCGAGTGTCGTCCAGCGGCGCTCGGCCACTTTCACAATACGTTTACCGATTTCCGAGCCATCGATGGTCGAGAGTACGCGTGCTTCGTCGCTTCCGGGAGCGACCACGAAAATCATTTCACGGTCGCCAAAAATTTCGCATAGTGGCACGAATGCCGAACGTTCCCAAATCACTTTACCCGTGAAAGGATCGGCGCAAACGATCTGCCTGCCGCGCTGAAAGAAAACTCCTTCGGGCATGACGGGGCCACTCGTCAAGCTTAGTTTTCCGGTGGGATCGTAATAGACCCAGCGCGGCGGCGTGAGTGGATTGGGAACTTGCTTCTGCTGTGGGTACGACATCTGCCGCGCGGTGGGGTCGATGTCGAACGTATCGAGCCGCCACAGGAGTGTGTCGCTCGGTGTACGGTCGGGAGTCAGAGCATCGATCGCCACCACTTCACTTCCGAGGCTCACCACCATCAAGTGGCCGTTGGTTTTGGCGGAAATCGCATGCTGAGGAATCGAGGATCGGAAGGTGTTGTTGTTCGTGGTGCGAAGCGGAGTCGCGACGAGTTCGCGGCCCAAATCGCTCCGGACCTTGATGCTGTAGGTTTGCGGATCGAACCAGCTGCGAAGTCCGCGTGGAGCACTCCCACGAAAATCGGTGATCGACAAAGGATAGTTGATGCGCTGATAGGCGTTCACCCGTTTGCTCGATTCAGCCCCTGCCATGTCGGCGGTCACTTGCCCCGAGGGCCAGTCGGTGCTGGTTTTGTCGAGCGCTAGTTCTTGCGCCAGCTGCGGAGCAACGTCGCGCCCCAGCAGACCGGACTGCGTAGCCACATCGGCATACTTGGTCGCGAGGTCAGCTACGGCGCGGAGCGCGAGTTCTTTGCGTTTGGCGGCCGCATAAATGTGCGCTAGCTGAAGCGTGGCGGTCGCCCGGGTCGTTGGTGAGCCCGACTGCGCCAGTGAACCAGCGAGCACTTCCGCTTCGAGGAGTTGCCCTGCCTGCGTCAGTTCAGCTGCCAGCGCGAGTTCGAGGACTGGTGCTTGCGGATGGAAGCGAAACAGCTCGATCGCTTGTTTCAGCGAGGCAATCGATTGGATCACCTCAGGTTGGGCGAGTTTGGTGCTCACCATGGCATCGAGTGGCGCGCGCTGTTCGGGAGTCGCTTGGCGATAGATTGCGGCGAGTCGGCCAGCGACCCAGCGGTCGGCACGCACACTCGTATCGCGATCGATCGGTTCGAGTTCGTTGCTCGCGGCGCTATCGGGAGCGCCGACGCTTGTCAGTTGGGCCGCGAGTTCAAAGTAGACTTCAAATGCCTTGGCGAACTCCCCTGCTTGCTCGTGCCCTTGAGCGCGGAGCTTTAAGAGCTCGCGGCGCTGCACAGGTTGCGTGATCAGTGGCTCGAGTTCGTCGGCGAGCGCAGCGTTGGCAGCAAAGTCTTCCTTGAGCAGCGACAGCATCACTTTGGCGAGCAAGTTGCGGGCACTCTCGTCCTCGGGACGTAGCTCTTTCACTTTGCGGAGCATCGTCAGGGCTTCGGTTCGATCACCCTCTTGCAGCAGAATTTCTCCCTTCCGCGTGAGGGCCCAGGTGTCGCTAGGATTGGCTGCCAGCGTGTCATCGATCCGGCGCTTGAGTGGCTCGCTCAGATAGAACGAGGTGATCGAGTCGCTCGAAAGGGAAATCAATTCGTCTTGATAACAAATCAGGTTGCCGAGTGTCACTTCGGTCTTCGCGCGCGAGACCACTTTGCCGGTCGCTAAATCGATCTTCAGCAGCTGCTGAGTCGACGTCGGGAGATAGTAATGCGCGCCGCTGTAATAGCCACGTCCGGTCGGAATGTCACTGGCGAGATCAATCGACTCGGGCCAAGCACTCGTCCCATCCGACAGCTTCACCGCTTTCACGCGGTTCTTGCCGACGAGTATCGCTTTCCCTTCATGCACGCAGGCGAGGTAAAGCATTTCGTCGCGCGGAATCGCGGGCCAGCGCGGTTTGCCCGTGAGTAGATCGAGGCAATGGAGTTCAGCCGACTCGACCGGTGTCGCAATCACGCAGCCATCGGCGATCACCACGGTGGAATCGAGCCAGGCGGTATTGGCCTGCGCGGGGTTGCGATAGGTCTGCATCCCGAAGGGACCGGGAACCCGTTGGTTGTGATCCCAGCGAGCGTAGGAATAGCCCCAGCGCAGCGAGCGTGTCGACAGATCGACTCCCACCAGAGCGCCGCCACTGGTCGGACAAACGAGCACACCATCGCAGTACGAGGGACTCGCTCCCGCCAAGCGACGCAGCCCGTCGTAGACCACTTGCTGGCTGTCTTCCATCATTGCGATTTGCTGTTTCCAAATCAGCGTGCCGGTGGCGCTCGAAAGGCAGAGCAGACGAACTTCCCCTTGGATCTCTGCGAGCACAAACAGCTGATCGGCCAGCGGCAACGGTGGGCCGAGGAAAAACGCCCCGGCGAGTTGCGGCTCGTCTTCACCATTCTCGCCACCAACCACCCAGCGCAGTTTCCCTTGCCCAGCGAGTTCGAGTGATACGAGGGTGTTGTGTTGCTTCGCCCCCATGCCGTTGAGCATGGCGCGACCACCGGGGCCAATGATCACTCGCACATTGCCAGCAGCTTGAGTTTGCGCGTAGCCCAGATCGTCCAGAAAAAAGAGATTGCTCCCATCGCTGCTCATTTGGCCGTAAGGATTGTCTTGCCAGATGCGCTGCTTCAATTCTTGATCGCGCGCGTTGGCCAGCGGATTGCGACCTTGCTGCGAAGTGGCCTGCGCTGTGCGTAGCGATGCCGAGTCTTTGAATGGATAGACCCAAATCCGTTTGCCACTCTTGCGCATGTCGATGCCAACCACACGATCGGGCGTGCGAAACACAATGAAGTTGTCGACCGCCAGCGGCTGAATGCTGGGGATCGAGGGGTCACCACGGTCGCCAACAGCGCGAGCGAGTTGACGCACTTTCTGGATCTCATTGGGATCGTCGAGCAACAGCGCCGACCAGCGAAAGTTCAACAGAGGCAAGCTCCCGGCCGACTGCGCATTGCGCTCCACATTGCCACGAAACATCACCCACTCATCCGCTTCCAATGCGCCGAAAAGTTGACCTTCCCCAGCGATCTTGCTGAGCCACGCCAGGGGCTCTTCACCCTCGGCAAACAGTGGCGCGGGGCCTGTAACGAGCTGGACCTTCGAGTTCGGGGCGCGCTTCTTCAGGGAGGTGAGCACTTCCTTCGCTTGCTCACTTTGGCCCGCGTGCAGCCAGGCGGCTGACAGAAGGATCGAGAGTTCGGGATCGAATGAACCGGCAACTGCGGGGGTGCTCGCGACACGGTCGAGCGTGAGTGCCGCCGCTAGAGGGCGACCTTGATCGAGCTGAAAGCGCCCGAGCAAGATCGCAGCTTCATAGCCTGCGCGGGTGTGGAAATAGCGTCGCGTCACATCGCCCAGCTTGGTGATGCTCCCTTCCCGCAGCGCATCGTCGAGCAGCCGTTTAGCATCGGCTCCATACTGCAGTTCATAAAGCTGTCGACCAGCGGCTGGCATATTTCCGAGCATCTGCTGCGCGACCGACTTGAGACTGGGCCGCACACCATTGTCGGCGGCGGGATCGAGGAAATAGTCCTCACTCGACTCCGCGTGCAAGATCACCCCAAGTTCGGTCACCACGTCGGCAAAACGCTCGTCGGCGAGTGCTTTTTGAGCCCGCGACAAGTTTTGTCGCAATTCTCGCGGGGCTCGTAAAAAAATTCCGGGCGTGTAAGCATCTTCCTCGGCGTCGGGATTATTGGGCGCTGCTTGTCCCAGCAAAGCTCGCTCGCTGACAAAAACGAGCGACGTAAAAATTGCCAAAAACGAAAACGCGAAAATGGCTCGAGGCATCGGCCTAAAACCTCGAAAAAAAGACTGGGAAAATGATCGGCTGCGAGCGACTTCCAGCAAGCCAGCAAACTGGCCAGAGACTTCGCGATGGGTGCTGCCGAGCATGGGAGATTCCTTATGCGGTGCGAGTGTTTCGCCGAGCCTGCTCGAAGTGGTCGAGTGGGCTGCGTCCTACAGGCGACGTAACCTATTGTCGAAGAATACCTTAGAAAATTCAACAAGGCACGCGAAATACCGCTGAAAAGCACTGATTTCGCCCCCTGTTTTTGCGCAGCAAGCCCGCTACGGAGCCGTGCTCCTGTGAGTGCCTCGAAGCAGCCCGATTGTTCCCGCCCTGCGGGGAGGTCTTCAGCGCCAGTTCTTCGCGCTCAAGCGACGCGTCACCAAACGGGTCGCGTGCGAGGGGCAATGCAGGTCGCACGAGGTCTGTTTTCTTTCCGCTGAGATCACGAGAGATCACTTTTGGCAACATCAGTTCGCGCGTTTTCACCAGTTGGTTGACACCTCGGTGGGGACTGCCGTAGACCCTAAAAGGCTCGTTTTTTGCGGAAAATAGCGATGATTTTCGCCGAGCATGGGTTGCAATTTCATGGTCAAAGTATCTAATCTCTCGCCAAATCGCTGTGTGTTCCAACTTTGAGTTTCACAGCGCATTTTCAATTTCCTTTCTCTTCCATGAACCTCTCAAGGAGGGTGGCAAACGATGGCGAAAGCCCCAAGTCCGAAGGCTCCGAGCAAGTCGGAAGTGATGGCCAACATTGCAACGGCAACCGGTCTGACCAAGAAGCAGATCACCACCGTATTCGAAGCTCTCACGGCTGAGATCGGCAAGGCTCTCGGTAAGAAGGGTCCGGGCGCATTCCAGATCCCTGGTCTGTGCAAGATCGTTCGCAAGCACGTTCCAGCGAAGAAGGCCCAAAAGGGTGTTCTCAATCGCTTGACCGGCAAGGTCGAAGATCGCCCAGCGAAGCCAGCCAGCACCACCGTTCGCGTGCGTGCCCTCAAGTCGCTCAAGAGCATGGTCTAAGTGAAACTTGCCGGAAATGTCCGTCGCTTCGATCGCTGAGCGATTCGAACTGCGAACTTTTTCGAGCAACTGCACCAGACAAATCAGGTTTGCAGCTTCTGCGAACTCAAGCTTCAGCCTCGGACGTGCAACTCGCATTTCCGAGGCTGTGTTTGTTCTTGATCCATCGATCCCCTGCAGGACCTCGACCCCTCGGCGCGTTTCCCTCGCTCTCGACGAAGAGGTACAATCAAGTTGTAGAACAATACACCGAACCAGAGACTGCGTGCGATTCTCTCTTGATACCAATCGCGAATTTCGCGTGCTTGTTGGTCCGCTGGTTCCTTAGATGCTGCGATCATCCCTCGTGATGTCGCCAATTGATGTCGCCTCCCAAAATACGTCGGCAGATAGCGTGTGAAACAGCGTGGCTGATTCATTCGCAGGTGGAATCGGATCTCTCGGTCGCTCGTCACAGGGCTGCCCATAGGCTGACTGCGGGCAACTACGAAGATCGTGATTTGCCCAGTGATCGCGAGGTGCGCGACGAACTGCAAGCTCTAGCGCGGATGCATAACTCGCCACTGGTGCGCGAGCGTCTGACGCAACTGCGCAGCGCCGCCAAACAGCTTCTCACCACGTTGGCGCGATTCACGCCGCGCCTCACAGGTGAAGTGCTCGAAGGGGCCGTTTCCGAGCAGCCAACGATCGAAATCGAGCTCCTCGCAGAAGGTCCGCTGCATGTGATTCGCGCCCTTGCGCTCGAAGGGACACAGTACCGTTTCGAAAAAGTTCCGCTCCGCGAGATGCCGACGGAAGGTTATGCCGAGCGACTCGTCGTCCCGAGCGTGCGCGACGTGCTGCACAGCAAGACCGATCTTGCCGACTATGAACTCGATGAACTCGCGGATGTCCCACTCGTCATTACGATGAAGCTCGGAGCAACCCAGCGCGATCACAACGAAGCCAAAGCCGGAGATGATCCGCGTCGCGCGACGCGCGGTGAACTCGAAGAGCTTGTGGCGCGCGAGTATCGTGGTGTCCGGCAACCACCGAATCTCGAGAGCCAGCCGCTCGAGCGTTTTGTGCTCTATCGCAGTTTGCTACTCCCGCTCGAGAACGTGCAACAGCCGCCACGCTTGCACCCTGAAGGAGATGCGCTCTACCACAGTTTGCAGGTCTTTCAGCTGGTGCGCGAGCAAGCGTCGTACGACGAGGAATTGCAACTCGCCGCGCTGCTGCACGACGTGGGCAAAGCGATCGACGCGGTCGATCCCCGCGGCGCAGCTCTCGCTGCCCTCGCTGGGCAGATCACCGAGCGGACGCACTGGCTCATCGAGCATCTGAGCGAGGCCGAAATGGTCCTCTCAGGCGAGATTGGGATGCGCGCTCACCGCCGGCTGAAGGAATCCGAAGACTACGACGACTTGATGCTACTGGCCCGGGCCAATCGCGCTGGTCGTAAATCGGGGGTGGAAGTTTGCGACCTCAACGAAGCGCTCGTCTTCATTCAGCTCCTCGCCGCTGATAACGAAGCAGAAGACGAGGAGGCGGACGACGAGGAGTTCGCAGACGATGATGAGTTCGCAGACGACGACGCACTAGGCTTCGAAGAAGAATTCGACGAGTCCGCAAGCGACGAATCCTCGCCCGATGACGATGCAGCGGGCGAAGAGGATGCGGATGACTCGGACGATGCCTGGAGTCGTTAACGCAGCTCGCCTGTGAGCCACCTGTCGTCGCACCCAGATGTTTCCCGAGACAAGGGCGCAAAAAGAAAGCCTGACGACTAGTAAGCACTAGTCGTCAGGCTTCTCCAGGGGGACGTTCGCTCACACCATCATTCACCGACGAAGCTCGTTTGCCATGTTTCACACCAAACCAAGGTAAACGGGCCCTCGTCACTCTCTCGGTGAAGTTGCTCGCTCCAAGATCGATGCCTCTGCTTCATTTCCACAAGCGACAAGTCGCCTGAAGCAGCGGCATACAATTGCCGGAAACTCGAAGGGTTCAAGCTGACATCTGTTTGGGCCCGGGGAGGACGCAAACCACTGAGATCAGGGGCGAACCGACTCATTTCCAGTGCACCTGATTGCGAAGCGGCCGGACTTTCCTCTTCGCAATCAGACTCTTCTGCGGCGGTTAATCAGGTCTCCGCGATTTCAAATACCAAGTTGCAAAACCAGACTTCCCACTCAACCTTCCATTCTCAAGCTCAAGCACTCTTCGAGATGGGTTCCTGCATCGGGAAGAGTTTGCGGCGACCAAGGATCACCTCTTCATCGATCACAAACTTGCTTCCCTTCGGTTGGTCAGGAAGCTCGAACATGATATCGACCATAGCCTCTTCGACGATCGAACGGAGACCACGGGCACCAGTCCCTTTCTCGAGGGCGCGGCGAGCGATAGCCTCGAGAGCACCTTGCGAGAATTCGAGGTGCGAGTCTTCCATTTCGAACAGCGTTTGATACTGACGCAGGAGCGCGTTCTTCGGCTCGGTGAGCACTTTCACGAGGCCCGCATGATCGAGCGGACGAAGTGAAGTGAGCACTGGCAAACGACCCACGAGTTCCGGAATCAGACCAAATTCCAAGATATCTTCGGTCGTGGCTTGCCCCAGAATTTCGCTCGTGGTCGCTTCGTCGCTATGACCGGTCATCTGACCAAACCCGAGGGTCTTGCGACCGAGGCGTTTGCGAATGATGTCCTCAAGTCCGACGAACGTACCGCCGCAAATGAACAGGATGTTGGTCGTGTCCATTTGGATGTACTGCTGTTCGGGATGTTTGCGACCACCCTGCGGTGGAACATTCGCCACAGTTCCCTCGAGCATCTTCAGGAGTGCTTGCTGCACCCCTTCGCCCGACACATCGCGGGTGATCGACACATTTTGGCTCGTCTTGCCAATCTTGTCGATTTCGTCGATGTAGAGCACGCCACGCTGAGCAGCTTCGAGATCGAAGTCGGCAGCGTGTAAAAGTTTCAGGAGGAGGTTTTCGACATCTTCACCGACATAGCCCGCTTCGGTGAGGGTCGTCGCGTCGCCGATGGCAAAAGGAACGTTCATGATGCGTGCCAACGTCCGAGCGAGCAGCGTTTTGCCCGAACCGGTGGGACCGACCATCAGGATGTTCGATTTTTCGATTTCGACTTCCGAGCCTTCGAATCCGAGCGACAACCGTTTGTAGTGGTTGTGCATGGCGACCGAAAGGACTCGTTTGCTCCCCATTTGTCCCACGACATATTGGTCGAGGTGAGCCACGATTTCTCGAGGCGTTGGGATGCGGTTAAAAAGTGGCTTGGTACTGCCACGTCGACGCTGTTCTTGTTCGAGGATGCTTTGACACAGCTCGATGCACTCGCCACAGATGTAGACGTCGCCAGGTCCTTCGACCAGCGGGCCAACATCGCGATAGCTCTTGCGACAGAAGGAGCAGAAGGCATTTTTCTTCGTGGTGCTCGTGCCACGACGCCCTCCGCTGAGGTCCTTACCTGCGGGCATACTCACTCCTTTCGCGGTTCAGTCACTAGCTCCCGAAGCCAGTTTCTGAAATCAGTCATTCTTTAGGTGCTGCTCGAAGGCTCGCGCGACTACTCATCCGCGATGGCCTGACGGGGCATCCTTGTCCGCAATTCGTCGAGCTGTCGTTGCGTTCTACAGGATCGGTGCGATCGGCCTCCCAGGCCGAATCCCGAGGTTCGTGACAATCCTTCTCAAGAGCCAAACTGCTTAAGCGGCAGAAACTCCCGAAGTCATCCTACGGGACTTTCTGCATTACTTCTTCGCAACACTCGCAAACCGGTTGTTCTCTACAACCTGTCGTAAGTGTCTTAACCCTTGTCTTTGGTTTCCTTTACCTCGGAACGGAGCTGGCCTCCCAGCACCGCTTTTATCTTTCGGAATTCTGCCTCGCTGATGTCACCTTCCTGCCGCACTTCTTGGAACTTCGACAGCAGCGAACCGGTCGACTCCCCCACCCCGGCGTTGCTATCGCGAAACCTTCGCACAACGAAGGCTGCAATTGCGACCACGGCCACCAGGATCGAGATCCACAGGCCAGCTTGATACAGGGTGTCGCTCGAGGCTTGGGCGAGCATGTAAAGGTCTGGGAGAGGACGTGAGGTGGATAATCGCCACTGGATGATCCAATTATTATGCACAGTCGTGGTTGTGAGTCCAGTTTACGGACCCGCTACGAGCGTGCTCCTCGGCATTCTCTCCCAACGTGCGGCATGGTCATAGAAACCAGTGCCGATGCATCCCTGCGCCAGTGTCGTGAGACCGGACTTCCGATCACCCCTACACCGGCGAAAAAGACTCCGTAAGCGGCAAGGTCGAATTTGCGACTTTCAGCCGCCGTTCTCGACTTTGAGGCATCGCTGGCAACTCTTGTAAGGGAGATTGCCTGTGCCAGGCCGCGTCAGCCACACTTGTTTGGTCCGATTTCCAAAGTGCGGCGGTTCTTCGAGCGACAGCATCCCGCCAAACGTCGCTTTGGCCGAGAAGCTCACTCCGAAAACCAGCCTCACTTGTGAATCGGTAGGCAGTTACAACCGCAGGGGATAAGGACTGTCTTACACACCTGGTCTTCGATCGTAACTGCCAACGCTGAAGAGCTTTAGGTCGAATGTTCCGGACCGAGCATTCGGCCTTTGGCTCGCAGCTTGATTACCCCCTTCTTACGACCTCTCCCCCGGGATGGTTCGCCGGGATTCGAGAATCTTGCCAGCCGTAGCTGGAACTGCTTTCAGCGAGTCGCTCCCTCTGCCCCGCATCGGCGCGACGCGCGTTTTCCTACTACAATCCTCGCTGCTAAGACTCTGCTGACAATTTCCCGCTACAACCTTCCACAGGACCATCCTTTCCATGGCTACTGAGGCACCTCTCGATCGACTCCTGAACCGCTGCATCGTCGCTGTCATCCGTGCCGACAATGGCGACAAACTGGCCGACGTGGCCGAGGCGCTCGTGGCAGGTGGGGTCGAGGTAATGGAAGTGACCTTCACGGTCCCCAAAGCTCATCAGGTGCTCGAGAAGGTGGCCACTCGGCTGGGAAACAAGATTCTGCTCGGAGCTGGGACGGTCCTCGATACCGAAACTGCTCGCGCGGCCATTCTCTCGGGGGCAGAGTTCATCGTATCGCCAGCCGTCAATACGCAGGTGATCGAGATGTGCAAACGCTACAGCAAAATGATTCTTCCGGGAGCACTCACTCCCACCGAAGTCTTAACCGCCTGGCAGGCCGGCGCCGATGTCGTGAAGATTTTCCCCTCGGAGATCACCGGTCCCAAATACCTGAAAGCGCTGCATGGTCCTTTTCCTCATATTCGCCTGATGCCGACCGGTGGAGTCAATTTGCAGACAGCGGGGGAATTTCTCAAAGCGGGGGCCTGTGCACTCGGCATTGGCGGCTCGATGGTCGATCCCAAGGCGGTCGCCGCTGGCGACTATAAGCAGATCGAATCGCTCGCGCGTCAGTATGTCGAAGAAGTCGCGAAGTTCCGCAGCGGTAAAGTTTGACGCGCAGCTGCAAAGTCAGGCACAATAAACCCCCTCGTCGAACAACTCGTCGATGGGCCACTTCAGGCCGCTGCCATCAAACCTGCTCGGGAGTTTCGAGCTATGCCCCTCGAGTTCTCCTGCCCGCACTGTGGAACCACCACGCTGGTGGAAGATCAGTTTGCCGGGCATCGTGGACCCTGCATCGGTTGCACGCGAGAGATCGTGGTGCCACTTATCCCGCGCGACTACCGGGCGGCTCCATCCCGCGCAAGCGCCGTGAACAGTTCGTGGATGCTCTACGGCGTCATCACTCTCTGCTGTCTCCTGGTACTGGCTACCCTCGGAGCAGGAATCACATTCCTCGTGATTCCGATGGTGCAAGTGGCGCAGGCCGAGGCCCGACGGTCGCAGTGCGAGATGAACATGCAAGCGATCGCTGGCGCTTTGCTGCAGTATCACCGCGAGTATCAAGCGTTTCCCCCCGCCACGGTCACCGATAAAGCGGGAACACCGCTCTACAGCTGGCGGGTGCTGATTCTGCCGTATCTGGGACCTGAGGGGGAGCAATTGCACACCGAATTCAGGCTCCAGGAGCCGTGGGACTCGCCCAAAAATATGAGCCTCGTGAGCCGTATGCCAGCGGTGTTTAACTCTCCCTCGGACGAGAATTCGCGATTTCAGTTCCACACCAGCTACTTGGTGGTCACTGGCAACAACAGCCTGTTTCCACCCGGTAAATCGAAATCGATTTCCGAAATTCTCGATGCCACCGACGAGACGATTTTGTTTGTCGAAGCGAAAGAAACCGGAGTCGTTTGGAGCGAGCCGCGCGATCTTGTGTTCGGGGTCGCTAACCTGAAGCAAGGTGTCGATCTCGGGGGGAATCATCCGGGGGGAATGCAGGCGGCGATGGCCGATGGAAGTGTAAAATTTCTGCCGCAAGATATTCCGGTCGAATCGATCGAGGCGATGGTTACACCGGCTGGGGGCGACTGGACCGGAGGCGGTCAGTGAGGCTGCGAGCCTCGTCGCACTAAGCGGCCCGCGCCGTCGAGCCATTGGGCAGGATCAGCGATTCGAGCAGTCCAATGGTGCGATCGGCTGCTCCGACTTGCCGTTTCACGAGCGCATGTGCGCGAGCCCCAATCTCTGCAGCAAAGCCTGGTTCAAGAATCGTGCGCTGTACGAACGCATCGAGTTCTGCCTCGTTTTGCACCACCACTGCGGCATCGTGCGCCAGCATTTCGGAGACGACGTCACGAAAATTCCAGGTGTTGGGGCCAAACGCAACCGCGCAGCCGTAGGCGGCTGGTTCAATCATGTTCTGACCACCTCGTTTGCCAAGGCTGCCACCGACAAACGCCGCGCGTGCGGTTCCCCACCAACTTCCCAGCTCTCCCACGGCATCCACCAGAATCACGCGTGGTGCTGGCAACTCTCGCCGCGCGAGCGACAACTTGCTCGAGGCTGGATCGAGTTGGCTGCGCCGCACGAACTCCACGCCGCGCGCGGTGAGCATGCGGGCGACCTCTTCAAAACGCTCGGGATGTCGAGGGACCAGAATCAGCTTCAGCTGCGGCGACGACTCGCGAAGTCGCAGGTAGATGCTCGTGGCGATCTCTTCTTCGGGAGCTTGGGTGCTTCCAGCCAGGAAAACGTGATCACCGGCAGTGATGCCAGCCAATCGAGCGAGTGACTGCGTGCGCGGATTCTCGCGCGATAGCTGCGCTCCATCGAACTTGATCGAGCCGGTTACGCAGACACGCTCGCCGTTCGCCCCGAGCGCGCGAAAGCGACTGGCATACTCTTCGTTTTGCGCTGCGATGGTGTCGATCGATTGCAACGTGCTGGCCAAGAACCGTTTCACGCGGCTGTAGCCCCGGAAGCTCTTTTCACTCAGGCGGCCGTTGATCACCGCCACCTTCACCCCCGAACGTCGCGCGGCACGAATCAGGTTGGGCCAAAGCTCGAGTTCCGTCAGGACCAGCAAGTCGGGACGAATGCGATGCATCGCCTGAGCGGTCGACCAGGTGAAATCGAGGGGGCAGTAGAAGACCATTCGAGGTGCGTAGCGTTTGTGGGCTAGCGCAAAGCCTGTCGCAGTGGTCGTCGAGATCACAATCTCCCAGTCGGGATGCAGACGCTCCCAGCGCTCGACAATTGGCATCAGCAGATTCACTTCGCCGACACTCACCGCGTGGAGCCAGAGACAGCGATGCCGCGATTCGCGCCGAGGCACGAGCCCGAGCAGCTTCTCGTAGAATCCTTCGCGATACTTGCCGCTGCGAAACGAATGCCAAAGGAGATACGGCGACGCGAGAGCGATCACCGCGAGGTAGAGGACGTTCAAGAGGTACGGCATGCGGGTATCCTTACTCCGCGCTCGCAGGTGGGAGAGCTCCCGGTGATGCAACTTTCACATCACGGGGAGCATTTGCAAGCTTCACCACAGCGAGATCTAAACCACCGTGCGATCGGTTCGCATGCAGCAGGCTTTGTACTTCTTGCCACTGCCGCAAGGGCAGGGATCGTTACGTCCGACACGTTTGTCCCGATTGCGAATCGGTTCGGGACGGGTGTCGGTGCTGCTGCTCGCCGAATCTTGATCGCTCTGTGTTTGACGGAATTCGTCACTAGCGCCCGGAGGGGCATCGTGGCGGGCCGACGTTTCGACCCACATGCTGCCGATGAATTCGTCGTTCAGCTGTTCCATACGGAAGATCAGGCTGGTCGACTGATCGCCGATGCTGGTCCACATCTGCTCGAAGATCTTCATCCCTTCGCGCTTGTATTCCACCTTCGGATCGACCTGAGCATAACCGACGAGCCCAACGCTCGAGCGGAGACGGTCCATCACTAGCAAGTGATCTTTCCAGGCGGTATCGACGATCTGCAGCAGGAGCGAACGCTCCATCTTCCGCATTTCGGGGCGATACTTATCTTCCACTGCGTTGAGCAAGCGGAGTTCAAGCTCTTCGTAGTCGAGATCGCCAAGCTGATCGGTCGTCGCTTCGTGTCCCAGCTTATCCTCGAGCCAATCCGACAAAGCATCGAGCTGTTCGGCGCGAGCAACGAGTCGGGCAGGCTGCGTTTTATTTCCACCGGCGTAGATCTTGGCGAGTTCTGCTTCTGCTTCGTCCATGGAAGCGGCCAGCTTCGACTCCAGATTTTGGCTCGCCTTGAGGAGCAGTTCGCGAATCGCTTCGCGCGACATGCTCTTCATGCTCTCGCCGTCGAGCGAGATGCCAAAACGATCGCGGGCCCAAGCGGTGATCCCTTCGCGATCGAAGGCCATCTGACCACCTTGCGCGGTGGTGGAAAAACGCGACAGACCGGCAATGACCGGGAATTCCCATTCCTTTTGAGCATAACGCTCTTCAGCCGCCTTGCGGACATGCTTGATCAGCACCGCTGTGTCGAACTTCTTGACTTCATCCAGCTCGAGCGCGATACCAAACTGCATCTTCGACCAGGCGACGGTCGACTTGTAACCGAAATCTTCGTCGAGAAGCTGTTTCCCTTCGCTCAGATCGACTTTATCGATCGCCGCGTGGGCCTTTTCGATGAGGAACTCGCCAACGTGATCACGCCCCATCTTCTTGAGTTCGCGATCGGTCACCTGCACGCCCCACTTGGTTTGGGCGAGCTTGGCCATCGCGTTCCAGTTCCATTCGCCCGTGTCTTCTTCGTCGCCAGGCAGGTTCTCGTCGATACCGTCCTGCACGTGCGTTTCGGCGGAGCGCTTGGCTTCATCCTTGGCAAACGAATCGGCCTGATCGAAATCCATGCCGCGGAAATCGCGGGTTTCGAAGATCGCAGCCAATTTCTGGCTGGCATAGGCGGCGAAAGCTCCGGCGCCGTAATCCTTTTGCATGAACGCTGCGACCTGCTGGTCGACCTGCTTGCGGATCATGTCGAGGATCACTTCGCGACAGTTGCCACCGTCGAGAATGCGCTGACGGAAGCCGTAGACGCGCTTGCGCTGCTCGTCCATCACTTCGTCGTATTCGAGCAAGTTCTTGCGTGCTTCGAAGTGACGTTCTTCGACCTTCTTTTGGGCCCCTTCGATGCGCCGCGTAACCATGCGGCTCTCGATCTTCTCACCCTCTTGCATCCCGAGCGAATCGAGAATCGTCTTGACCCAGGGACCTGCAAACACACGCATCAACTCGTCTTCAAGCGACAAGAAGAAGCGGCTGCTACCGGGATCGCCTTGACGACCGCAGCGACCACGCAGCTGCAAGTCGATGCGCCGCGCTTCGTGACGCTCGGTGCCGATCACATGCAGGCCGCCGAGTTCGCGCACCTTCACCCCTTCGGGCTTCATCCCTTCGCGCTCGTCGATCTCGCGCACGAGTGCTTCCCATTCCGCTGGGGGAACGTCGAGACGAGTCTTGTACTTGTCCTGCATGATGGCCCACGCCATCGTTTCAGGATTACCACCCATGATGATGTCGGTACCACGACCAGCCATGTTGGTGGCGATTGTCACCGCACCGAGACGTCCCGCTTGCGAGATGATTTCAGCTTCGCGTTTGTGATGCTTGGCGTTGAGGACTTGATGCTTGATGCCACGCTTCTCGAGCAGGATCGAGAGTCGTTCGCTCTTTTCGATCGAGACGGTGCCGATCAACACCGGGCGACCTTTGCGCTCGATCTTGCTCACCTTCTCTTTTTCGACCGTTTGTTTCTGCTTGCTTTCGCGAGGCTGAAACTCGATCTGCGTATCGGTCTCTTTCACGATCGTGCCGACCAGTTCGTCCCCATTTTTCAGGAGGAGACAGTCGTACTTGTGCAAACGCTCGGTTTCGTCGGCAACAGCAGCATATTTCTCGCGCTCGGTGCGGTAGATCACGTCGGGATGTTCAACCCGCAGCATCTTGCGATTGGTGGGAATGGCCACCACGTCGAGCTTATAGATTTTCCAAAACTCGCTCGCTTCGGTCATGGCGGTACCGGTCATACCGCAGATTTTGTTGTAGAGCTTGAAGAAGTTCTGCAGCGTGATGGTGGCGAGAGTTTGCGTCTCCTCTTTGATCTTCACCCCTTCTTTGGCTTCCACAGCCTGGTGCAGACCATCGCTCCACTGACGACCATCCATCAAGCGGCCGGTGAATTCATCGACAATGATCACCTTGCCATCTTTAACGACGTACTTCACGTCGCGCTGATAGAGGAAGTGCGCCTTGAGCGCGTTGTCGATCAGGTGCGGCCATTCCATGTTGCCAGCGGTGTAGAAGCTTTCAACACCCGCCAGACGTTCAGCCTCGCGCACACCTTCGTCGGTGAGGCTGACGTTGTGATCCTTTTCGTTCACCACGAAGTGCTTTTCGCGGACCAGTTGCCGCGCGACACGATCAGCTTCGTTGTACTTTTTCGGATCGCCGTGAGCGGGACCCGAAATGATGAGGGGCGTACGAGCTTCGTCGATCAGAATGTTGTCGACTTCGTCGATGATCGCGAAATTCAGACGACCCTGCGATTGCTGCGAACTCTTGGGGTAGCGATTATCGCCCCGCGCGGCGGGACGCATGTTGTCGCGCAGGTAGTCGAAACCAAATTCGTTGTTCGTACCGTAGGTGATGTCGCAGTCGTAAGCTTTTTGCTTTTCGTCGACCGACATATCCCCTTGGATCGCGCCGACGGTGAGACCGAGCCCCATGTAGAGCGGGCCCATCCATTCCATATCGCGGCGGGCGAGGTAGTCGTTCACCGTGACGACGTGAACCCCCTTCCCTTCCAGCGCGTTGAGGTAGGCCGGCAGCGTGGCGACAAGCGTTTTACCTTCACCCGTCATCATTTCGCCGATAGCGCCGCTGTGCAGCACCATGCCACCAATCAGCTGCACGTCGAAGTGACGCATGCCGAGGAAGCGACGGCCACCTTCGCGGCAGACGGCAAAACCTTCGGTCAACAGATCGTCGAGCGTTTCGCCGGCGCGAAGTCGTTCGCGAAACTTAAACGTCTGTTCGCGAAGCTCGCTATCCGACATCGCATGATAGCGCGATTCGAGGCTGGTGATCGCCTCTACTTTGGCTTGTAGCTTCCGCACGTAGCGGGCGTTCGACGAGCCAAAAACGGCTGTCACACCTCGCTCGAAGCCGTGCATCACGCTGCCAAAGAAGTTGCCAACCCCTTCCCAGGTACGCTCGATAATATCCATTGCAATTAGCTTTTGTCTTCAGTGAGATAGGGGAAGGATCTGCTGCCATCGCGGAAAACGCTCGGGCTGCGAACAAGTTTCGCGAGCCGAATGTCGTTTTCTTTCGTGACCGCAAATTTCCGGGGGACGCTTCGTACCGCCGCACCCAGCCTTCAGTGCACGGAGCAACTGGGGCTGTGACGTGGATAACGCGACATCCTGAGGCCTGAGAATGGGCGAACAACAGCGTGGCGGACTAGCGGCGACCCCGTAGGATTATTCGCCGAGCCTCGCCAGGGATTCAGAAAACCGTTCGCAGCAGTCCCTTGCCACAGGCGCAACCTGCATAGCCATAAAAGTTTATTGCGATGGGCGATTTTGGTCAATTGAGGTTCGGCGGCTGGGCAGAGATCGAAAAAACACGGGTTTGGCTTCATTTTCGAGGAAAGTTCCCCTGCTTGTCACTGACAACTGAGTGTGGCAAGGTGGTCCAGTAGCTAAATTTAGGTACCCACGGACAGCTCCCAGGCTCCCCATCCAGCGAAAGACCCCTCCTTTGACCCCGGGCAATGCATTTCCAGATTTTCGGGGCCAGATGATCATTCTGGGGACGGGAACCAGCGTGGGAGTGCCGGCGATCGGCTGTAATTGTCCGGTTTGCACCAGTAAAGACCCGCGCGACAACCGCACCCGCTGCAGCGTGATTCTCGGTCTCGAGCAAGGGAATCTCCTGATCGACACCCCGCCCGATCTGCGGCAGCAACTTTTGCGGGAAAAAATTGGCCTCGTCCATGCAGTGCTCTTCACCCACGAGCACGCCGACCACGTTTTCGGCCTGGATGACCTGCGGCTGTTCCCGTTTTATCTGGGGCATGCGGTTCCGCTGTACTGCGAAGCGAAGGTCGAAGCACGGATACGTAAGTCGTTTGACTACGCATTTTCCGATAAGCCACACACGCACGAAGGAGCAGCGCCGCAGCTCGAATTCCGCAGCATCTCGGTGGAGCCGTTTGAGATCCTCGGACAGCACTTTATGCCGATTCGATTGCGTCACGGTCCCCGATTTGAAGTGCTTGGCTTTCGTTTTGGAAATGTCGCCTACTGCACCGACACCAACGGCATTACCGACGAAAACCTGGCAAAGCTCGAAGGGCTCGACGTGCTGGTGCTCGATGCGCTCCGCCCGCGCCCCCATGTGACCCATTTTTCGCTCGACGAAGCGGTGGCGGTCGCAGAGAAGCTCAATCCCAAACGGACGATCTTCACGCACATCTCGCACGAACTACCGTACGCCGCAACCAACGATCGCCTGCCGACCGGCATGGAGCTGGGCTACGACGGGATGCGCGTGCCGCTGACATAGACGCGGCTGACTGCGGAGGAGAGTGGCTGCTCGATCGTGGCCATAAAAAAGGGGCATCCCGCGAAGGATGCCCCGTAGTAGCCCTGGCCGTTGGGCCAGAGCTGATGATCGACAGAAATCTGTCCGGCTCTTAGCGAGCCTGTGCTACCGTCTTGTTTTGGCCCAGCAGTCGCAAGTAGTCGAGCGTGACAGCCATGACTTCGTTGAAGTAGAAGTCGCGCTTCACCACTTCTTTAGGACCGTTGGCTTGCTGCTCGAAGGTCTTTTCTTCTTCCTTGTCAGCGTCGAGCTCTTCACGCTGAGCCTGGAACACCTTCTCGCTCAGGGGAACTTCCTTCTTGGTCTTTTGCTCGACATAGCGGTCGATGTTTCGCAGCAGTTTGCTGAAATCTTCCGAAGCTTGTCGGCGTTTGGCCGAGTCGGCTCGCAGAGCCGAGATCATGTCGGGGTTCACAGCGGAATAGGGCTGGAACTTGGCCGACGGGACTTTGTCAAACGCAATCGCGTAGTCGAGATCAGCTTCGCTCACGTCCATGTGGTCGGTGATCGAAGGGAGCACAACGTCGGCCAGCACACCACGCAACTGGGTGCTGTCGCCATTGGGGCGATAGAACTGCTGCATTGTGATTTTCAGAGCACCGAGGTTCGGTGGGTTGTTGACGCGGAACACTTGAGGGCCGAGATCGAGCAGGCTTTGCACGGTCCCTTTACCATGGGTGGAAGTATCACCCACCACGAGGCCACGCTTATAGTCCTGAATGGCACCCGCGAGAATTTCGCTCGCCGATGCGCTGAACTTGCTCGTCACCACCACCATCGGACCTTTCCAGGTCATGCCAGCATCGACATCGTCGTGATGATCGACCCGTCCATCAGGGTCCTTCACTTGCACCACAGGACCGACATCGATGAACAGCCCGGTGAGGCTGATTGCTTCGCTGAGGCTGCCACCACCGTTGCGGCGGAGGTCGAGAATCAAAGCGTCGACACCTTTGGCGTTGAAGTCATTGAGAATTCGCTTCACATCGCGCGTGCTGCTCTTGAAATCGACATCGCCAGCACGATTCCCTTCCATGTCGCTGTAGAAGCTAGGCAGGTCGATCACGCCGATTTTAAAGGGGCTGCCATCTTCCTTCTTGCCTTCTTCGAAGATCACGCCACGAGCAGAGTCGTCGGTGAGTTCGATCTTAGCGCGGGTGATGTTGATCACCTTGGTTTCGCCACCAGTAGCTGGCAGCACGCCGAGTCGCACAATCGTCCCCGCACGGCCACGGATCATGTCAACCACATCGTTGAGCTTGGTGTCGATGACATCGATCATTTCTCCTTCAGCACCTTGGCCGACCGAGACGATCTTGTCTTCTTCCTTGAGCTGGCCCGACTTGTCGGCGGCACCACCAGGAATCACTTTGCTGACCACGCAGTAGCCATCAATCGACTGCAGCTGAGCCCCGATACCATCGAGGTTCAAACGCATCATGATCTTGAAGTTTTCGAACGAATTAGGCGACATGTAAGTGGTGTGCGGGTCGTAGCTCATCGTCACCGCAGTCAGGTACATCTCGAGCAGTTCGTCGGCATCGGTTTGATGCATGCGGCGAGCGAAGCTGGTGTAGCGACGCTTCAGACGCACCTTCACGTCTTCTTTGTTTTCTTTGTCGGCTCGCAGCACGAGCATGTCGTACTTCAGACGCTTGCGCCAACGATCTTTGGCTTCGTCGGGAGTGCGGGGATAGTTCACTTTGTCGGGATCGGTCACCAGCACTTCGTCGGTGGTGAAGTCGACGTTCTCTTGCAGCAGAGCGTCGATCATGTCGACCCGCTCATCCACGCGCTTCAGCAGACGCTGAAAGATGGTGTAAGCGATCGAGATATCGCCAGTGCTTACTTGGTCGTCGATTTGATCGCGGCTCTTGGCGAACTCGTCGATGTCAGTTTGATAGAAGTAGAGCTTCTGGGTGTCGAGGCTCTTGATGAAGAGCGTCAAAGCGCGGCGAGCGATCTCGTCGTCGAGAGGGTGCTGCGACAAGTGATCGCGTTTCATGAACGCGTTCACCACCTTCGTGACGTTCCGATCGGTAGTACGAGGAGCTGACAGCTCTTCAACAAACCGATTTTCTGCTGCTGTGGTCGGGGCGGGTCCGCTGGCAATAAAGCCGCTGACGACGAGCCCCAATCCTACGAGAAGCAAGCCTGCGAGAATCCAATTCCGCAGTGAAGAAGTGGGTCGTGGTTGGTTGACGTCGCTGCCGAGCATTCACAGTCCCTTATGCGCAAAAGCTCGCTTCGAATTTCTGTGTTGCACCCATCGCAGAAGCGTGGCCTCTGCAGTGCACCCTCACAGACCGATCGAAGCTCTGGAAAACAGCCTAAACCGAGAGGGAGCCGCCGAACCTAGTTCGCAAGCGTCCTCTCTCTACAGTCATCTCGAAAATGCGTGAGCCCGTCATGCTGGGCGGCAGGGCAGCATCTGAAACTTCAGACTGCGCAGTCGCCACCTGAATAAGTGGTCACAACTGGTGCATTCTATCCATCCCGCCAAGTTGCGACAACATGAATCGCCACGAGCTCTTTTGAGGGTGACTGAATTTCCTTAACTCCCGTTTCCCCGCTGTTTGCTCCCCTGGGCGTTTTATGGCTGGGAGGCAAAGAGTCCTGCCCCGGCGAGGGTGGCAGCGGCCAGCAATTGGCCCGGAACTGATGTCGGGTCGAGATTGCTCCCCAAGTGCGGCACCACCAGCCACTGCTGATCGGGGCGGGCCAGTTTGCAAGCGATCACCTGCCGGACGATGCCGCTTTGAATTTCCCCTTGAAACAGGAGGTGAGGATGCACGATCACGCGCCGCCAGGGCTCGCGGGCGGCTTGCTCCAGCAACGGACCGATTTTGGGTTCGGCCATCGCTACAAAGCCGACCCGATGCTCGGCCGCAATGCTGGGGGATGTCGTCAGCGAAGCAAAACGGTGCATTTCCGCCGTGGCGTCGGCATCGAGGCTGCCACGACCGGCAAACAAGTGGAGCGTTTCTGCAGGATCGACGGTCGCTGCTAGCTCGGCGGTCTGCTGCAGTTTGTACCGCGCCAGGGCGACGACCTCGGGAGAGGAGTTCCAGCTAGTTCCTTGCGTAATTTGGCAATCAGTATGCGACTGCAGGAACGAGGCGATGATCTCGGGAATGTCGCGTTTGGCATGACCGGCGGTAAACAAAAGAAGCGGTGCGACGGCAACTTTTCGGTGGCCGGTGGCGTAGAGATTTTGAAGGGCATCGAGAATGGTGGGCTGCTGGAGTTCGAGCAGCCCACCGGCGACTTCGATGGCGAGCTTGCGCGCGGTGGCGGCTTGCTGCGCGAGTTCCACAAGACGCCAAAACGACTCGGTTCCCGCGCGACTGCGCGTCCCATGTCCGGCCAGCAGGAGTGCCGTCGGCAACAGGCTTTCCTGCGTGGTGAGGCTCGGCTCGACGATTTCGCGCGCCATCAATCTAGTTTCCTTGGGGTAGTAAGTCGCTCCATAGCCTGATTATATTGCGATTAGTCGAGTGGTTGTTGCGGAGGGAGCCCGCAGACGACTCGAGTCACCTCACTCGCGATGGTCCCGCTGGGGAATCGTGAGTTAAAAAAAGCCCATGGTTTTTTCGTATCTCCAAATGACCAACACCGAGCGAGCAGGAACCCAGTTCGTGCTCGACGCCGAGCGCACCACGCGCATTGGTCGGGGACTCGAGTGCGACGTGGTGCTGACCGATCCACTCTCGTCGCGCGTCCACTCGGTGGTCGTCTGCGAAGAGGGACTCTGGTGGGTTCGCGATGCCGGAAGCCGCAACGGAACCTATCTCAACGGTCAAAAGGTCGACGAAGCGCGACTGGCTGAAAATTGCAGCCTGAAAATCGGTTCCACCGAGTTCATCTTCCTGCAATCGGCCAGCCGACCGAGCGAAAGCGAACAGCAAGAGCATACCCAAACGATCGTGCGCGACCGCGTCGTGCAGGGGCACGATACCGGAAGCATCGGCGTGACGGTGCTCCGCGATGTCGAGCGAGCTCACGATTTTCTGACCCTCCATCAGCTCAGCATCAAGTTGCTCGGCTGTACCGACCCCGATCAAGTGGTGCGGGAATCGCTCGATCTGCTGCAGCAGCGAACGCGCGCGGCGGTCGTCGGCTTCTTGTGGGTCAGCGACGATGGTCAGCTCAAGCCCAAAGTGGTGATGCCCGAAGATGCCGCCGGCAAGGTGAAACTGTCGAATTCGCTTACCGAAATGGTGATTCGTCAAGGAAAAGCGGTTTGGATCGACAGTCAACTCCATAGCGAAGGGATGCAAACGCTGCAGCATTATGCCGATGCGATTTGCGTTCCGCTGATCCACGAAGCGACAACTTTGGGGGCGATTCACCTCTACCTCGAGCATGGACGCTTCCGCCAGAGCGATTTCGAAGTCGCCATTCCGCTGGCCAATATTTTGACGGTGGCCCTGGTCCGAGCACGCCGCGATGCGACGCTCAAGGCCGATCATCGCCGGCTGATCGACAAGTCGGCTGTCTCCGATGAACTCATCGGCGACAGCAAGCCGATGGATGATCTGCGGAGCCGCATTGCCCGTGTCGCGCGGGCCACTGGCAGCGTGCTGGTGCGCGGCGAAAGTGGTGTGGGTAAGGAACTAGTGGCCCGCGCGGTGCATCGCAGCAGCAATCGTAGCGACCGCCCGATGCTGAGCGTCAACTGCGCCGCCCTCCCCCGCGATCTGATGGAAAGTCAGCTGTTTGGTCACAAAAAAGGGGCCTTCACCGGTGCCGATAGCGACCACGTCGGCTGGTTTCAGCAGGCCCATACCGGCACGCTGTTCCTCGACGAAGTGGGGGAAATGACCCTCGAGGGACAAGCCAAGCTGCTGCGGATTCTCGAAGGACACCCGTTTTTGCCGGTCGGCGGCACGAAAGAAGTCAGCGTCGATGTGCGCGTGATTGCGGCCACGAACCGCGATCTGGCTGAATTTGTGCGTGAAGGTCGTTTTCGCGAAGACTTGTACTACCGCCTCAGCGTCTTCGAGCTCTATATTCCTCCGCTCCGCGAGCGTGGCAGCGATATTCGGAAGCTGATCGACTTTTTTGTCGACCACTTTCGGCGTCAGCATGGTCGTCCGAGCCTCACTTTATCGGTCGATGCTCGCGAAAAGCTCGAGGGCTACCAGTGGCCCGGTAATGTGCGACAACTGCGGAACGTGATCGACTCCGCCGTGGTGATGTGCGAAGGTTCGATCATCCTGCCCGATGATCTGGGACTACGCGATGTTGGAAACGCGGCGGAACTCGAATCGCTTCGGATGGACTACTGGGAACGTCGTCTGATTCAAGAGGCTTTGAAGCGTACCAGCGGAAATGTTCCCGAAGCGGCAAAACTTTTGGGACTTGGCCGTGCAACGCTGTATCGCAAAATCGAGGAATACGGTATCGAAAGGAAATAGCGTTGCGGCAGTGCTCGAGCAACTCACTCTCCCGAGCCTTGCCCTGCCAGCAACTTGACCGCTAGCAATCATGAAACCAAAGCCAGCTCGTGTAGAGTAGTAACTGCGACGGCGCACGAACTATTTTTCGAGTGGCGCAGGTGAACTGATATGCCCAGTGGGATGTACCCGTCGGTATACTTTCGCCGAGACGACCTTTCGGGAGTTGTCACGGATTAGCGGCGATTGAAATTAGCAACATCGTCATTGATGGTCAGTCATTCGGCTACGAAGTCGGAAAGGAAGCTTGCTGGTGAATTGGTCGCGTGTACCACCGTTTCGAGCGCATCCGCTGGTGCGGGGTGGTCATTTGCAGACCGTTCTCGGGTGCTATTTGCCCGGACCGAAGTCGACCTACGTCGCCAAACTCCGTCTGGTGCCGCTGGCCGATGGTGATTCCCTCGCCATTCACGACGATTGCCCCGAGCAATGGCAGGCTGGCGATCGCGTCGCCGTGCTGTTTCATGGCCTCGGTGGCTCACACCAATCGGGCTACATGCGCCGTGGTGCCGATAAGCTCAACGCACGTGGCATTCGCGTCATTCGTGTCGACTTGCGTGGCAGCGGAGCCGGTTTTGCCTACGCTCGTCACCTGGGGCATGCCGCCCGCAGCGACGATGTCCATGCCGCCGTTCAGTTCGTTGCCGACCTTTGCCCCGGTTCGCCGCTGGTGATCGCCGGGTTCTCGATGGGGGCCAACATGGTCCTCAAGTACCTGGGCGCGCATGCCAGCAATGTTCCCGACTGCGTGATCGGTGGCATGGCGGTTGCGCCGCCAGTGGATTTAGTGCACTGCGCCGAGCATATTCAAAAAGGGATGCAGCGGGCCTACGACCAGATGTTCGTCCGCAACTTGATGCGGCTCGTCGAGCGCCGCCGCCGCGAAATTCCTGGCGTGGTGGATGTCGATCTCTCGCCCCAGCCGAAACGCTTGTGGGATTTCGACGATCGCTTCACCGCGCGGCTGGGTGGCTTCAAAGACGCGCACGATTACTACTCGCAGGCGAGCAGCAAGCCGCAGCTCAGCAAGATTCGCCACTCGACCCTGATCATCACCGCCGACGACGACCCGATCGTTCCGATCTCGAGTTTCGAGGCTGCGGTCCTCTCCCCTACCACCGAGTTGATGGTCACCCGCAGCGGAGGTCATCTCGGATTCATTTCGAGCAATCCGCGTGAAGGGGATCGCCGCTGGATGGAATGGCGACTCGTCGATTTCGTGACGAGCGTGATGCCCGTTCATGCCCCACTGCTCATCCGCTCGCGTCGCACCGATGCCCACGGGCCGGTGCATACGCCGACCCACACCAAAACGCACTCAAGTTCGTCGCGGTAACTCGCTTGCTGGCATCTACTGCCATGCGTCTCGCCAAAACCTGGCGATGGTCCGTGGACTCATGCCTCTCCCCTCGCGTGGTGCTTCCGTGTGCCAGTGGAGGGCCAGTCGCTGAAAAATCTAAAAAAGTCTCTAGCGGCATCGTTTTCTTCGTTAGTCGATCGACCGCTCATCTCCGATTTCAGTGCCAAAGCACTTAAATCCTCAACAGATGCCACGAAATGCAGCCTTATCTGCATGCATCTTTAGCGGAGCTTGGCGGCCAGCCTGTAAGTCCCACCCAAGCATATGTGCGGAGATTCGCTCCTTCGCGGCGCAAGGCCGCACATCGATTGGTGGTCTGATATCGTTCGTGTGTCACTGGGTAAACACGAATGTAACAAGGGCTTTACAAGCGATTTCTTGACCTATCAGTGCCCGAGCAAGCCCGCTCGCGATCCCTTCGAGGGAGCCGAATCGCCCGTAAACGCCCTGTCCCCTCCATCGGAGGGTGTTTTCGTTGCTCAGAGCTATTCTTCCGCCCCAAGAATCGTTTGTTCACGCTCTTACTACTTCATTTCAAGGGCGTTTAACGGGGGCTAATGCCGCTTAAGCATCCTTTAGCAGTAGATAGCGGTGTCGCAAGAACTCTTGCTTGTTTTTGTCAAAGGTTTTAAGTTTCGTTTCTCGTCTCATTTTATTCTCTTATAGCGAGTCGCTCTATGTACCAATCTCCTTTGCGGAGGCGGGCTTTCACGCTCGTCGAGCTCCTGGTTGTGATTGCCATCATCGGGGTTCTGGTGGCACTTCTTCTTCCTGCTGTGCAGGCTGCTCGCGAAGCTGCCCGCCGTATGAGCTGCCAAAATCAGCTCAAGCAACTCACCCTGGCTGTTCACAACTTCCACGACGTCAACAACAAGTTCCCACCCGGAGCTGAAAACGACGTCTACAAGAGCCCAGTCGACCCAGCCGCTCCGACCACCGTGATTCGAGGAACCAGCTGGATTGTCTACTCGCTGCCGTTCTTCGAACAGCAATCTTTGTACTCGAAGTACAACTTTGCCCTTCCGTACAACGACCCTGTCAATGCAGCGGTGGGGGCGGTTATCGTTCCTACGCTCTACTGCCCATCGGGACCTCCCGCCAAACAGTATCTTGATCCCAACACCAACCTGACAAACAATCCAACGACCCACTACTACGGCGTGATGGGCCCTGCTGGAACGACGAACCCAACGCCAGTGACCTACAACGGTGTCACTTATAACTACACCGTGGGTGATGCATCGAACAACGGCGCTTGGTCGGCACACGGCATTTTCAGCCACTTCCGCGTCACCACTGGTTCGGTGAGCACGAATCGCATCGTCACGTTCGCCAGCATCATTGATGGTTCGTCGAACACGCTGATGATTGCCGAACGTTCGCGTCGCATGCCCTTGGGACAAGCAAATGACTACCGCACCTGGATTCGCGGCAACAACGGTGGATCGGGCGCTTGCAAAAACGTCACCTACCCCATCAACTCGACCTTCTACAACGGTGCTGACAACTTCAATCACATCAGCTTCGGCAGCCATCACACCAACGGCTGTAACTTTGGTCTCGGTGATGCTTCGGTCCGTTTCGTTTCGCAAACGATCGACATCAACCTCTACAAAGTGATCGCCAGCATGGACGGTGCTGAACAAGCGGTCATTCCATAATGATCAGCCGCCAAAACTAGGGCGAGCGACTCGGACGGGGGTACTTCAACTGTGAGTTTCCCCCGTCATCCCTGAATCAACCTCTCCTCGAGTCTCATCTCGCCCTTGCGGCGATTTGAGACTTTTTTATTGCTCATTAGCGCCAGCCTTCGTTGCTACTAAGGATTTTTTATGCTCCGCACTCATCTCGCCTCTGTTCGAAATCTGGCTCTCGGATTGCTAGTGTGCACGACCTTCGCAATCGCTGGTTGCGGCAACTCGTCGGGCACGCAATACTCCGGATCGGTCACCTTCCAAGGCCAGCCGATTCCTTCGGGCAAGATCTATTTTCAGCCCGACAGCACCCAAGGAAACTCGGGACAAACAGGCTATGCCAACATCAAGGATGGCAAGTACGACACCTCGTCGGATGGTGGCATGGGAGCCCCTTCGGGACCGATGATCGTGGCTGTCGAAGGTTTTGCTCCAGCCTCTGCAGCAGGGGCTGGCGAAGGGGGAGACGAAGTCTCTAACGTCCGGATGTTTCCACGCTTCGAGAAAGCGGTGGATCTGACGAGCGCCAATGGGAAGTTCGACATTGACGTGCCGGTCGTTGCTCCGACAGCAACCGGACAGCCTGGCGTGATGGTCAATCCTTAATTTGGACTGCCAAGCTCGCGGCACTGCTCACTTAGGCAGTTGCCTTCAAAACGAACGATTCGTTCGCAGCGTAAAAATCAACCTCTCCGTAAGACATCGCCACTCTCCCTGGCGATGTCTTTTTTATTTTCTTGAGCGTGTTCTAGTCGTCTGTAATTCAAACAATGACACGTTTTTCGGGTGGCACTGCTGTCTTGCCCAGCAGTGGAGCTGTTTGCCGACTGCACTCGCTCTATCGCCCAGGTTAACCCGCGTGTACCCAGACGTGACGTGATATACCAAACTCTTATCGCGGCATACGTCGGGTTGAACCGCTAGTTAGGCTATACGTGCGTATCTTTGCCACTTTTGGACGAAACAAGAGCTGGTCAATACGGGTTACGCAATGCGACCGAGCATGAATCGAGTGGCCCGATTTGCCCGGACGATGTCGCAGTAATTTGCTTTGATTGTCCCATCGGAATCGATTACGAAGTACTTGAAGTATGTGCCACTCAGTCGCTCATTGATTTCAGGTGCATCGATTCCAATGGACCGCAAAAGCAGTGCGACACGACTGTCTAGTAGAGCATGAGCACCAGCCAGGAGGATCAGGTGCGAGACTTCTAAAGAGACATCTTCGTTGAACTCTTGGTGTAGGCGATGCACATAGTCAGCAGCAACGGAAAGCGGCGCACTGGAAATATTTTCGATGAAATGCGAGTGCTTCCAGTCGGCAGAATTCGATGAGGCACCATAGTCCGACTCGCTCTCCAGTCTGAAAGCGATGCCGACATAGGGTTGCCAGGGAAGAATATCCAACGAAACCGCCCAGAGGGGTTCGATGCGGCTCAGTTCACGAATCGTAACGTCACGGTCAGAAATCGCGCTGAGCACGGCAAGGCGAAGCACTTCAACTAAAGCATCGAAATCGAACCGCATTTTGATTTCACTGCCTTATCGCATGATGGTGAAACCGACGACGGGACCGTGATAGACCAGTTCGCCCGTGTCGACGAGCACACCTGGACCATTTCGCAGCAGCGTGTTGTTGGTTTGCAAGTTTTCGGAGGCGAGGGCAAGTCCCGTGACGAGCGACGCTTGATAGCCAGCGCGGAACACGAGATAGGGAGTCACTTGCCAGTTGCCGATGATCGCCAGATCGCCGGTAAAACTGGTGCGGTCCTGGACAGCGCCAGTGTTGAACACTGTCACGGCACTGTTCTCGTCGGTGTTGGTATACACCGTGGTTTGCGAGGCGTCGTTCATGCAGAGAGCGCCACGCAAATCGGTCTCGAGAAAGAACCGTGGCGACACCATCCAGTTTGTGGCAAAGCCAAGCTGCATCCCCCACAACTCATTGCGCGTATCGACCACCACGTTATTGATTGCGCCGTCGGGGCCGGGGCTATCGGCGATCGAAGTGAAATCGAGATTCTCGCCGGTCGACAGGTATTTGCCACCGAACAGCAGATGGACATCGAAAGGTCCCGCAGGCATGTCGACACGATAACGAAAGTTGATTTCGGCCGACTCGAGACTGGCTCGCGTATCGACCGTCACTTGGCTGTTGTAATCGAGCCCCGCAACGGCAGGATCGTTGAAGTTTGACAGCAGCGTACTGAGGTTACCAATGCCGCCGATATCATTCGGGTTGGTGGTGTCAGTGGCGACGGCGGTGTCTTGCCACTGGTAGCTGCCGAGATAAGTTCCTTCGACGCGCCAGCGATCGGCAAAACGTAAGCCGAGAGTGAATTCGCCCCCCGCATCGAATTCGTATTCCTGGCTCCCTTCGCTCAGGACGGGAGGTCCCGTGGGGCCGACGCGTGCGAACGTCACTCCGGTGTTGGGATCGTACATCATCGGTGCAAAGTCGACCGTGGCGTACCACAGATTGGGACGATGGACGACTAGAGCCGCTGGTCCATTGACCCCATTCTCTTCACACTGCGGTCCGCAGTCGCCGTTGCCGCAGTTGCCGAAGTCGTAGAACGGCGAATCGCCCCAAGCCAGAGGCACCGGGCGGCAGTTGTCGAACCGGGCATAGTTCGGTGGGTCGAACAGCGGCTGTGCAAACGGACGTCCCCCCTGGGCCGAGGCAAACGAGGCAGCGAGCATGACGAGCACGAGACTCGCCGTGGAGAGGATCGCTGATCGAGCTATCAGGTTTGCAGCTTGCACGCTCATCGTTTTCGCCTTGCGCGTTAGAACCCCTACGCCCGTGACAGTTTCACCAGGGCTTATCACTAGGTTCGTCGAAACGGTCGCCGTTCATCACTACAAGCGGAACGGGCGGCAAGGTGGCTTCAAATGCCCTGTAGTACCTAATATCGCCAAGCTTTCTCTCGGCACTTAGTTTACGCAATTTGCGTTCTCACACCCGCTTGGGTGGTGCGTATGCGCAGGGAAAAGCATTGCCAAGAGCCAGATTCTGGTGGTTTGCGGTGAGTGCAAAGATTTTAACGCGCAGCAGGCAGGTGATTTCGCTCGGTACGTATGGCGAGTTCGGGGCTGATACGAATCGAAAGTCAACGCCCTAAATTACCGTGTTTACGCTCGGTTGGCCTGCTAGCAGCGCAGGTTTGGACGGACCGATCAGCGGTGCTATTTATGCGTTTGGAAGACTGGCGAATCTGAGAAGAGATTGCCGGGACCGATTCTTCGTCCGGCGTGGTAACACTATTTCCGCGCGAGTGGAAACTCAGCGGCCAGAATGCCGCACAGCACGAGGTCTTCGAATCGGCCGTTCTTCAGCCGATGCTGTCGCAGGCAACCCTCTTGCCGCATGCCTAGTTTCGCGAGCACCCGCCCCGAGGCCGGATTGTTGGCCAGGTAGTTGGCAAACACGCGCGAGAGTTTCAGCGGGCCAAAGCCAAATTCGAGGATCCGCCGGGCAGCTTCGGTGCAAAAGCCACGATTCCAGTAGGGCTTGCCGACCCAGTAGCCCATCTCGGCATGCTGGTCTTCCCAGTGAAAGGCGAGCGAAATCGCCCCGATTAGTGCCCCGTCGGTGAGTGCGATCGCAAAGGTGGCCCCTTTGCCATGCTCGTACTGCTCGGGAAGCGACCGGATGAAGGCTTCCGCCAGTCCATCGGGATAGGGATGCGGGATCAGCCGAGTTGTGGCCGCGACATCGCGGTCGCCAGCCAATCGCTGGACCTCAGCGGCGTCGTCCGGAGTGAATGGGCGAAGCGCCAGCCGGGGCGTGCTCAGCACGGGCTGTAACGACGGAAGTGGCAGGTCGGACGGGGGCAGATAGCGTTCGCGGGTAACTTGATTCACTCGACTTCAATCACCTCCAGCTCCAAACGTCCAAACACTTGCACCACCGGGAGCATCGCCGCATAGGGGCTGGCTCCGGCGAGACTCGAACTCGCCAACTTCAGTCGATCGACCGGCGCGATCCCTTGTCCCAAGGTGGCATCGAGTGGAACCCAGCGGTCGCCAGTCCAAACCTCGTTCCACATGTGATACAGGAATCCTTGCTCAGGGGGATAGTACACCAGTCCAAAAGCAACGCGCGCCGGAATTCCGCGAGCACGACACATCGCCGCCAAAAGGACCGCGTGTTCCGTGCAATCCCCCTGCTTGCTGACCGCCACTTCGGCTGCCGAAGCAAACGCCTGCGAAAAGTTCTTCTTCGTAATTGTACTATGCACCTGCTGCTCAAGTGCGATCGCAATTTTAGCGGGTTCGGTTTCCCCAGCAGCCACCCCTTGGGCGAGCGCCACGACCGCAGGATCATCCGACTGGATGAGCGAGTTGCTGCGGGAATCGTCGTCAGTGGGGAATTCGATTTTAGTCGCGGAATCTTCAGGTAGCGGAGTTGTGGGGGTGACCCGACTTACGGTGATCCGCAGCTGATCGTCGGCGAGCTTCTCGACCTGCTGCGATAGACCGGTTTCGAACTTTGTGCTCCCGATTCCTCCACGCAGTTTGGCCAGGTAGACCGCTTTACTGGCGTTGAGCGGAATTTTCGCAGGACTTTTCAGCTTCACTGTGCTGGTGATCATGAGGTCGAGTTCGGCCTGCTCGGCATCGCGGAGTGCTTCCTCGCGGGTCGCTCGAAAGTTCACTTGGCCAATGCCAACCACTTCGGTTTTCAGGACCTGTCCTTCGTCGTTTTGCCACATCAGCATGTCGAGCGATTGTGGGCCGATTTTCGTGCTGCTGGTGATCCGAATCAGCTCCTGCTGACCCCCGGGCAGTTCCACCCGCTCGCGCCCCACTGCTTCCAGTCGGGCTTGTCCCACAATGTTCAGCACAGGCAAAAACAGGCTGATTTCCCTGGTTTTACCCGTTTTCAGAGGCTCGGCTTGCAGCGACTGCTCGACTCCAAATGGACCTCGATAATCGGGCGACCACGGCAGCGACTGCTCGCTTTTTTTGCCCGCGGTTTCAGTCACTAGCGCGACGCTGTTCTCGCCAAATTTCGCTTTCGTAACGACCGGTGCATCCCCCCCATTCATCGTCGACTCAAGCCGAATCACTTCTCCGGAAAGACGTTCCACCGATGTCACCACCACCTCTTGTCGCACCGTTTGTCCGAGCCGCTGAAAACTGCTGACCGATCGCGATGTCGTCCGCAAGCATTTTTCGCCCGCTTCCTCGATCGGCTCGACGATCGTTTGCACGTAGCCGATGCGCGCGAGGCCCAAGTACGCAGCTTCGCTCCCCGTTCCGAGCTTTGCCCCGGCGGGAAGTGCTGCGGAGTTCCGCAAAAAACAGGCTTCCCAGGTCTCGAGCGACTCCGTGGGAACCGCCACCGAAGTTGGCAGTTCTGGCGACGGTGGAGCTTGATCGGGAGGCGTTTCCGTTTGGCAACCGGCCACGAACATCGCCAGCAGAATTGCACTAAGTAGCCTGAGCCACGAGTGGCAGACGCCGTGCCATTGTCGAAAACCTGGAAATTTCATAGCGAACGCTCGGGGGAGCTGATGCGTAGGGATCTCGAGACAACGGTGGAGATCGCGCGTCAAAGGTGCGCTTGCCGTCTGGCGTTTGGTGCCACAGATCCTCTCGAAGTGCTTGTTCAGGAAGCAGCAACTCGAGGCGGAAAGGTGGTCGATACGCTCGGCGGCAGTATAGCGGTTCTTGGATCGCGATTGGTTCGTCGGCCGATGGCCGATTTTGAACTCTCTGCTCCCCTGTTGTCGGCGCGAATCTTGGGACAGGGATTCGCATCGCTGGCTTGCTGGCAGGGTCGCCCACCTCACGACGAATTCTCTCGCTACGACCCGACTCTTCGCAGCTTGAATGCGGAGCCGTTTGCGCGGCAAATTTTCGCCGCTCGGAACAACAGACGGCAAGTTCACGCAATTGTTCTCTGCTAGTAGACACTTTGCTGGCATTGCCAGCACAGGGTGGTAGAGTTCCGCATCTTGGGCACGACCAGCCAAACGGCGGGTGCATGCACAGGTGGTAGCTGGGTTGCGGTTGTAACGATTAGTCGGGCTGGAAAAACAAGCGATTTGGCAAGGTTTTTTCCGCTCCGCGAAGTTAACAAAACCGTGACCTACGTTTGGGGTGTGCAGCCAGTTTTTGTTGTCACACATCTGCCAATTCAAACCACTCGCGAGCAAGCGACTGAGGACTCCGATGGGCTTCCTGAAACGATTTTTTCGAGGTGTTTTCCACGAAGGTGCCGCCGCCGCTGCCACAAGCAGCAGCTTCGAACATCTTTCGGAGGAAGAGCTCGAAACCCACCTCGGTGTTGAGCGCTATGGAAAGTTCATGCTCACCGACGCCATTCGACCAAGCTACGACCTGAAGGTGGTTCCCCAACAGGGCTATCGCCACGACCACTACCAAGACGAAGAGTCGCGAGCCAAAGTGCCAGTGCTTATGGCATCGGCCAGCCGCGAAGTTCTCTTCGATCTGTTCCTCGAGCTCATCGAGCCCCTCGGTAACGAGGTCGATGTGGTCCTGGAAACGAGTCACCATCGCGATGCCGCCGGTCACACCGACCTCTATCGCGAACATATCGACATGCCGGTCCTCAAAAGCACCCTCTGGGATTTTGAAGACCTGCTGATGAACGATGGATGCACCGGCATTGCCGTGCTCAACCCAGCGATCCCGCAGGAAGTGCAATTCGACGAGCACAAACTGCTGATCGTCTACGGCAGTCCACTCACCGACTACGAAGCGGTCATGCGTCGCTTCAATGTGAAGTGCGACGAGTCGCTGAAGTTCATTACTGAAGCCGAGCATGTCCACAGCTCGAGCGATAAGTACTACCAAAAATTTGAAGAACTCAAGATGCAGCTCGGCATGGATTGCGACTATCAGTAGTCGGACTTCTCCCGAAGTTCGACTCAGCCGCACCGCCGCTGCCTAACCGTCAGCACGACTCGCAAGGTGTCGGAGAGTTCGCTCTCTGGCACCTTGTTGGGTTTCTTGACATCTCTTAGCCCAAAGCTCTTGGGGAATTCAGCGGCCACAAGGGGCGTTTGACGCCCAGTGAGCCCCCTTTCTCTTGCTCCGCGCATGGCATCCAGCTAACCTGATGCATGTGCCGCTTGGCACCTACGACAAGCCACTGCCCACGTTTCGTGTTCCCACCTTCCGGGCAGCAGCGAATTTCACCAAAGGATTGTCTGGCGATGCGCATCTCCTGCGACGTCTCAGCGGTTGGTCGGTCCCTCCGTGTGGCCACCCTATTTGCATCCCTTCTGCTGAGCCCGTCGCTGACGCTCGCTGCCGACGATGCTGCGCCCCCAGCCGACGCTGCTGGGATCGAATATTTTGAAAAATCGGTCCGCCCGATCCTTGTCGCACGCTGCTACGAATGCCACGACGCCTCGAAAGGGGAAGTGAAAGGGAGCCTGGCGGTCGACTCCCGCGAGGCGCTACTTGCCGGCGGTGATACCGGCGCCGCAATTGTGCCGGGCGATGCCAAGAAAAGTTTGCTGATCGACGCCGTGAACTATGGCGAGATCTATCAAATGCCCCCCAAGTCGAAGCTGCCTGCCGAGGAAATCGCGATCCTCACCAAGTGGGTCGACATGGGTGCCCCGTTTCCCGTTTCGGCAGGCCCCGCAACTGCCAAACCCAAGGCTTTTGATCTCGAAAAACGTCGCGCCGAACATTGGTGCTGGCAGCCGATCGCCAAGCCAGCTATTCCTGCGGTGAAAAACGCCACTTGGCCCCAGCAGCCGCTCGACCATTTCATCCTCGCCAAGCTTGAAGCGTCGGGCATGAATCCCGCCGCACCAGCTACCAAACAGCAGCTCGTGCGGCGTCTCTATTTCGATCTGATTGGACTGCCACCCACTCCAGCGGAAGTGCAGAAGTATCTCGACGACAATTCGTCGAGTGCCACCGAAGAACTGGTAAGCGATCTCCTCTCGCGCCAGGAATTTGGCGAGCACTGGGCTCGCCGCTGGATGGATCTCGCGCGCTACGCTGAATCGCGTGGCCACGAATTCGATTACGACATTCCCAATGCCTTCGAGTATCGCGACTACATCATCCGCGCTTTCAACGACGATCTTCCTTACGATCAGTTTCTGATCGAACACCTGGCAGGCGACTTGCTCGAAACGCCCCGGCTCGGCGGCGAGCAAAAGTACAACGAATCGGTGATTGCCACCGGCTTTTGGCACCTTGGAGAATGGGTCCATTCGCCGGTCGATATTCGTAAGGATGAAACCGATCGCTACGACAATGCGGTCGATGTTTTCAGCAAATCGTTCCTGGCGATCACGGTCAGCTGCGCACGCTGTCACGATCACAAGTTCGACGCGATTTCGCAGGCCGACTACTCCGCGATGCTCGGATTCTTACAGAGCAGTTCCTATCGCCTCGCGCGCTTCGATACCGAGCGCGAGCATCTGAAAATTGCCAAAGAACTCGCAGCGATCGACGCCAAGTATCAGCCGCTCTTTACCCGCGCGAGTGTTGAGGGGATAGAAGTCCAGAGCGATGAACTGGCCCGCTATCTCACGGCTGCTCGCAAACTCATTCCCGCCGCTAAACAGCCTGCGGAAGAGAAATCGAAACTGCTCGCTGCTGCCGCGGAGGAAAGTAAACTCGATGTCGCTCGACTTTCGGCCTGGGCCGAACTTTTGGCTACGGCTCGCGACGACCGCGCTCATCCGCTGCACTTGCTCGCGCATGTCAATGCCGCCTCGGGAAAACTAGAGCCGGGGGTTCTCGAACGCGTGAACGAAGAGCATCTGGCAGCCCAAGATCGACTTGCAAAAACGCGGCAGATCATCTCCTACGAAGAGCAAAACGCCGACGACTGGTATGCGGATGGTGTGACGTTTGGCCTCGGAATTCAGTCGGCGGGGAGGTGGCGCTACTTGCCCTCAGCGCCACAGCAAGTGGAGCTTGTCGCACGCAGCGGAGCGCTGCGTGATTTCACCTGGGACAAAATTCGGATCGCACCTGGGTCGATGGGTGAGAACGGCTGTTTGGCTGCTCTCGAGCGGAGTGGACGCACCCTCAAAACTCCCACGTTCACTGTCGAGAATGGTCAGCTGCATTACCTCGTGAGTGGTGGTGTGATGGTCTACGCCGCTGTCGACTCGCACTCGGTAATTCACGGTCCGCTGCATGGTCAAATCGTGCTCGACCATGGTGATGAAAAATCACCTCTCCGCTGGATCACGCAAGACCTCTCGGCCTACCAAGGGCACCGTATCCATCTGGAATTCGTACCCAAAGGGGCGAGCGACACACGTATCTATCGCGTCGTTGAAGGTGCGCATCCAGGGGATGCGACGACCAACCAAGTTAGCGCCCTGCTTGTTCCCGAAAACAGTGACACGCTCGACCTCGAAGCCGCTAAGCGGATCGCTTCGCTTCTGAATGCCGATGCGATTGCCAAACTGGCCGCCGACGAATCGTCCGCCGATCGCGCGAAACTAGTCGGTGTACTTCTCGATCGCAAACTTTGGTCCGGAGATGCCGCTCGCAGTCCCCTTGCTAATGTGGCAGCCGAGTACCTGGCTGAACGCGAGAAAGTGACCAGCCAGATCAAGTGGGAATCGCGACTCGCCATGGCGCTGCTGGATGGGAGTGGTGAAGACGAACCGCTTCTGATTCGGGGCAACGTCCGGACAGTGGGGGAACTGGTGCCGCGAAATTTGCCCCAAGCGCTTCAGCCAACTCCGCTCGCAGCCACGCGCGGAAGTGGCCGACTCGAAATTGCTCAGCAGCTTGTTTCGCCCGAGAATCCGCTTGTCTCGCGCGTGATTGCCAACCGCCTGTTCCACTACATGATGGGGCGCGGAGTGGTTGCCAGCGTCGATAATTTTGGGGTTCTCGGCGAGCAGCCTTCGCATCCAGCCTTGCTCGATCATCTCGCGCAGCAAATGATCGAGAGTGGTTGGTCGATGAAGAAAATGATTCGACAGATTGCTCTTTCGAGCACGTATCAAATGGCAAGTGTTCCTGCTGATGCCACTTACAGTGAACGAGATCCGTCGAACCTGCTGTGGCACCGCGCCTTGCAGAAACGCTTGCCGGGGGAAGCGATACGGGACTCGATGCTCCGCATCTCGGGGCGCTTGCAGACGCAGATCGGTGGACCGAGCGTGCCAGTGCATCTCACGCCGTTCATGCAAGGTCGCGGTCGACCCGGCTCGGGCCCGCTCGATGGAAATGGACGTCGTTCAGTCTATATCTCGATTCGACGCAATTTTCTCTCGCCGATGATGATCACCTTCGATACGCCGATTCCGTTCACCTCGATCGGTCGGCGGAATGTTTCGAATGTGCCCGCGCAGTCGCTCATTATGCTAAACGATCCGCTTGTCACTCAGTTGGCATCGACCTGGGCTCAGAAGGTGAGTGAGGCTGAGAAAGAGTCGGTCGAGGGACGAATTGCACTGCTTTATCGTGAAGCCTTCGCGCGCGAGCCGAGCGAAGCGGAACTGAAGATCGCCCGCAACTTCCTGGTGACGCAAGCGGGCGAATATAAAGTGGACGAGAAGCATCTTTTGGCCGAGCCACGTTTGTGGAACGACCTAGCGCATGCACTCTGGAACGTCAAAGAGTTTATCTTCATCGATTAGTTGGCGCGCCGGTTCCTCGGGCCTGTTTCCGTAAAACAATCGTAGAACGCTAGAAACAAACGCTATGTCGCCACAACATCACCAGCCTTCGAAGTCGAGCGAGTTCCCTTGCCAGCGGATGCGTCCTCGGGCCCTATCGCGGCGCGCGATGCTCGAGCAAGTGGCGGGTGGCTTTGGCGCACTGGCTCTTTCGGCGCTCGTGGCCCAAGGGGATTTGGCGCTGCCACTGGCGGCAGCCGATCTGGCACCTCCTTCGAATGAACTTCGTGGAGTCGACTTTCCGGCGAAGGCCAAGAGTGTCATTTTCCTCTACATGGATGGTGGACCGAGTCAGGTCGATACGTTCGATCCCAAGCCACGCTTAACAGCCGAGAACGGGAAGCCGTTCGGGCTGAAGATGGAGCCCACGCAGTTCAACAACAACGGCGCGACCCTCGGGAGTCCCTGGAAGTTTGCCAGGCATGGCCAAAGTGGCATCGAGATTAGCGAGCTCTTTCCTGAAGTTGCCAAGCATGCCGACAAACTGGCGGTGGTGCGTTCGATGACAAGTCAGTTTCCCGAGCACACCTCGGCGAACTACTTTTTGCACACCGGGACTGGCATTCAAGGACGTCCCAGCATGGGAGCTTGGGCGACGTATGGCCTGGGGAGCGAATGCCGCGATCTGCCGGGATTCGTGGTCGTGAATGGTGGACTCGTGCCACCGGGCGGGCTCGATAATTTCAACAGCGGATTTTTGCCGGCGACCTACCAAGGTTCGATCTTCGCTGCCTCGAATCCACCGGTGGCGAATGTGATTCCGATCGAACCCAACACGCAGCTGCAGCGGAATAAGCTCGATTTCATTCAGCAGATCGAGTCGCAAGATACGACCCGTTCGTCGGCGGTGGAGTCGGCAATTGCCAACTACGAATTGGCCTATCGGATGCAGTCGGTCGTGCCGCGGCTGACTGACTACTCGGGCGAGACAGCCGAAACGCAGGCGCTCTACGGCATCGATCAGAAGCACAAAGGGACGGCGTCGTTTGCGCGACAATGCATTTTGGCTCGGCGGCTCGTGGAAGAAGGGGTGCGTTTTATTGAGCTCACTTGTCCCAATGTGGGGCACGATCGCTGGGATCAGCATGGGAACTTGAAGCAAGGGCACGAGGACAACGCGCGGGCTGTCGATCAGCCGATCGCTGCGCTGCTGGCCGATCTCGAACGCCGTGGTTTGCTCGAGAGCACGCTGGTGGTATGGGCTGGCGAGTTTGGCCGAACCCCGTTTGCTCAAGGGTCGAATGGCCGCGACCATAATCCTTACGCCTATTCGATTTGGATGGCTGGCGCAGGGATCAAGGGGGGGACGATCTACGGCAGCTCCGATGACTATGGTTATAAAGTGGTCGAAAATCGTGTGGAAATGCACGATTTGCACGCCACCATGCTGCATCTGCTGGGGGTCGATCACACGAAGCTGACGTTCCGCTTTTCGGGACGCGACATGCGCTTGACCGATGTGCATGGCCATGTGATTCACGGCATCTTGTCGTAAGGATTGCAGCCTAAGCTCGGCTGCCGCAGTCCTACTCCATAAACTCAGGCCAGATTGCCTCTTCTAGCGCACGCAGCGACTCCCTGCGCTGAATCGCGCAGCGGTTTTCAAGATCTTCCGGGAATCGGCGAATACCACACTAGGCTGTCGCTTCTCGACGGGCTAGGCTACTCCCAACGACGGGACTTCTCGCCACTTATGGCGTGTGTGGGCAATAGGCCTAGTGTAGCTCAGTCGCAATGATCGACAGCCAAGGGAGCAAAAACTGTGAGTGAACAAACGGAGCGAAAAGGTACACGAGTTACGTTTCTCGATCAGACTGGCGCCAAGAGTGTCGAGGCGGTGATCGCCGACACCGTGACTGCCAAACGCATTCTGCCCAACATCATCACCAAGATGAATCTGCCGGTGATGGGCCCTGATGGTCAGCCGATGAGCTACAGCCTCGATCATAAAGAGGGTGGCCGCCGTTTGCAGGAAGATCAAACGCTTCCCGCTGCCGGTGTTCAGGATGGACATCATTTGATTGTTTATCCCGAGATCGTCGCGGGTTAAGTTGTCGGTAGCTGCGCTCAGCCATGGTGGCCGGCGCAGACTTGTCATCGACATCTCTACTGGGAAGTTCTGCGCGAGGTTTTTGCTCGCGCGGAGGGAGACGATACATCGGTGCGCGAATCTCCTCGTCAACGTCGACTGGCTAGCGATCATCGCTTGCTAACACAACTGGCCGCTGACAGCAGCATTTTTCGCTTTGAAGCGACCGGCAATCCGCCGGAATATTACGTGCTGCGATTTCATGGTCGTGGGGCGTATCGTCCCGACCCTGCACAAGCGCCCCGTCTGCTGGCAGTTCACGAAGTGCATGTGCGTCTGGGGGCTTCATACCCCCGCTCGATGCCCGAACTCTCGTGGAAATCCCCGGTGTTTCACCCCAATATCTCGGCTGGCGGCATTGTCTGCCTGGGAGGATATGGAAAGCACTGGGTCCCAAGTTTGATGCTCGACGAGCTCTGCACGATGCTGTGGGACATGATTCGCTACGAGAACTACGACCCCAACAGCCCTTACAATCGCGAAGCGGCTCTCTGGTCGAAATCGCAAGGTCCCGGCATCTTGCCACTCGATCCGCGTCCGCTGCGCGATCTGGTTGCCTCGCGCGAAGCTGCCACCCATCAGCCTCCTCCATCGACCGCGCAGCGACCCGCCGCAGCGGCTCCGACCTCTTCTGCCGTGCAGGCCGAGATTGTCCCTGCAGCCGAGGAAGAGGGACTGTTCTTCATCGACGATGCTGAGCCAGCGGGCCCAGCGCCGGTGGCGGGGCCGTTCCCGCCACGTCGCGCAGCGCCAACGCGACCTCCTGTTCCGCCGCCGCGCCGCGCAGAGTCGTCGCGTCCTCCGTCGCCGCCAGCTGATGACGGGATTGAGTTCGTTTAGTCCCGGCCTCGCGGGGCGCGCGAGTGCCTGTTTTCTTCCATCCGCTACGACCTTAAGTTTTGCTACAACCCATGCCCAGCGTACCGACTACCGACACGTTTTCTCTCGGAGATTTGCAGTCTCCGCGATCGGTCGGGACGGTCTATTTGTCGAGCGCGGCGATTGTGTTGCCCCAGAATGTGCTCGATGAAATCATCGCGTTTTCCGAGCAAGATTTGCGTCGCGAGCGTGGCGGGTTCTTGCTCGGCGGCGTCTATGGCACCAAGCCGATGCTGGTCGTGATCAAGCATTTTCATCCCGCTGCGGAAGCCAAGTCGCGGGCAGCATCGCTTGTCTTTACGCACGATACATGGGCCGAGCTTCATCGCGAAGCCGAGCTGAAATATCCCGGACTTTCCATCGTCGGCTGGCATCATACGCATCCCGACTTCGGCATTTTTTTGTCGAGCTACGACAAGTTCATCCACCACAATTTTTTCCCCCAGCCGTGGCATGTCGCTATGGTGGTCGATCCGCGCCGCAAGGAACTCGGGTTCTTTCACTGGCGTGATCGGCAGATCGAGCCTTGTGGTTTTGTGACCGGCCGTTTGGCCTGATCCTCACGGCGCTACGACCGATTTCTAATCACGCCCCCTATGTTTCCAGGAGAGCCCACTGATGGCCGAGCCACTGATTGTCGATCAAGACGACCGCTATAGTCGCCTGCGACTCATTGGCTGGTGGGATCAAGCGAAGCTGCAGCGTTCGCGAGTGCTGGTGGTTGGCGCTGGGGCGCTCGGTAACGAAGTGATTAAGAACCTGGTGATGGTGGGGGTGGGCCATCTGATTGTGATCGACCTCGACACGATCGAAAACTCGAACCTCACACGCAGCGTGCTGTTCCGTGCTCGTCACGAAGGACAAAGTAAAGCGCATGTTGCTGCGGAAATGGCCAGCGAGATCAATCCCGATGTGGTCATCACACCCATTCGCGGAAATGTGATGACGGAACTGGGGCTGGGGCTCTTTCGCGATATCGACGTGGCGATTGGCTGCCTCGACAATCGCGAGGCGAGGCTGTGGGTCAATCGCTGCTGCTGGAAAACGAGCACCCCGTGGATCGACGCCGGCATTCAAGAGATCAGCGGCGTGGTGAAGGTGTTTACGCCACCCGAGAGCCCCTGCTACGAATGCGGGATGACCGAAAACGACTACAAACTGATCAACTTGCGCTATAGCTGCCCTCTTTTGCCGCGCGAGGATTTGCTTGCTGGTAAAGTGCCGACAGCGCCGACCAGTGCGTCGATTATGGCCGCGATTGAAGTGCAGGAAGCGCTCAAGGTGATGCACGGTTTGCCGGTCAAAGGGGGCGAAGCGTACGTCTATAGCGGTCTCACCAATCAGTTCTACACCACGCGCTATCAGCGCAAAGAAGACTGCCTGAGTCACGACACTTATCCCACTGCGATCGACCTTCCGCTGTCGTCGGAAACTGCGACGGCGAAAGATCTGTTTACGGCAGCGGCCGCGCATCTGCCGGGGGAAGGTCCACTCACGTTGCACCTCGATCGCGATTTGGTCACGGGAATGAAGTGCGCCCAGTGCGGAGCGGTCCGCGAGATCGTGCGCGCGAGTCCACTCGTCACGTTTCGCGATGCCGTTTGCGAATGCCGCGAAGTAATGTCGGTCGATCGCACGCATGCGATTGACGAGTCGAGCCCCTGGTCCGATCGGCCCCTGAAGACGCTCGGGATTCCTCTGTACGACATTGTTCGCATCACGCGCGAAGCAACGGGCGAGGAAGGGTTCTTTTTGCTCGCTGCCGATCGCGATCGTGTGCTCGTGAAACTCCCGGCCGATGCTGCGTCGCGCGAGAAAAAGGAGCCTGCTCAGTGAGCTCCGACATCGATTTTGGTGAGCTGAAAGAAGATTCGCACGCTCGGCGTTTGCGTCCCGATCAGAATCGGCAACTGACAGTGCAGGCCGTGGGGAAGCTGCGCGAAGGTGAGCTCCCCATCTACGTCGACCTCGATGCGGCGCGCGACATGGAACTGCATGCCGTGAGCGACAAAACGGTCGAGCTGGGTGGCGTGATGCTCGGCTATTTTTGTGAAGACGAGCAGCAACAGCCGTTCGTGATGGTGACCGATAGTCTCCGCGCTGCGCACTACGAAAGCACCCGTGGAAGTTTCAAATTCACGCACGACACGTGGGAGCAGATCACGCGGACGCGCGAGGAATTTCCCGCCGAACTACAGATGGTGGGCTGGTATCACACGCATCCCGATTGGGGTGTGTTTTTATCGGGGCTCGATCTCTTTATCTGCGACAATTTTTTTAATAAGCCGCTCGATGTGGCGCTCGTGATCGATCCCTGTCGGCGCGATCGTGGGTTCTTTCAGTGGACCACCGGTCGCAAGCCACGTACGCAGCAGACCGGCGGCTTTTTTTTGATGACGAGCAGGCACCGCGCGGAAGAGCTGGAGCAGTTTGTTGCTTCCCTCACCGCCCCCGAGGAAATACAGCTGATGAGCAGCACATCGAAGCAGATTTCCGGAACTTCGCACGTCCATTTGCATACCACGCCTCCTCCTCCCCCTCCACCAGTTTGGCAGCAGCTCGCTGGGCAGGTCGGTATGTTTGCGCAGCTGGTTCTGTTGGCGATTCTGGTGTGGAAGATCGCCTCGCCTCCCGTGGCGGAGACAGCTCCCGCGAATACGGCGCCCGCTGTCACTCGCAAAGATTTGATCGACGTTACTCAAGCGCTCACGGCGCGTGTCGATGAAACGGTAAAGCAAAGTCGCAGCCAATCGCGCGACGAGGCTCGCGCCGAGTTCTACGACGACATGATGCGAGAGCTGCGCGGCAGCGAGCCCGGTTTTGTCGAGCGGCTGCAAGCCAAGTACGATCAAACCGAATCGCTGCGCGAGATCAGCGAGTCGCAGCGAGTGATGATCAGCGAACTGCAAGCGAGTAACCAGGCGACGGTCGAGAAGCTCGAAGCGCTCCGCGTCGAGAGCGAGGAACGAATCGCCAGCCTCGCCGACACCGTGGAGCAGCTGGAAACGAAAAAAACGGAACTCGAAATCGCCCTCCGGGAGCTGAAAGCCAGCACGACACCTGCCACCGTAGCAGCGGCTGAGAAACCTGCCGAAACGGAGGGAGAAGCCGAGACGACGCTGTTCAGCCGAAAGCAGGCCATCATCGGGTTGTCGTTGCTCGGTGGTGGGGGGCTTTTGGCTGCGATTGTCACCTTTTTCGTCCGCCGCTCGCCAAACGGGGGCTCGAGTGGTCATACTGAATCGGTGGCAACGATTTCGGACGACAAGTCGAGCACTGCTACGAAACCGAGTAAGAACGTGCTGAGTAAGTCTTCGCCTCCGAGTGCGAAGGATGCAGTGGCAGGTACGGAAAATCGCTCGACCTCGAGTGAGCGTGAAGGAGGTGATGCGTGAGCGAAGATCGAACGAGCCGAATTACGGGCGATGTGAAAAAGCTTCGTGAGCTGGCCGAGCAGAGCCGCGTGTTTGAAGTGGAAGCCACCGGAGAACCGGTCGAACGGTTCATGCTTCGCTTTCGTGGCAAGGGGCTCGCGCGCGGCACGTCGATGTCGAGCGAAATGGCGATCAGCGAACTGCACGAGGTGGAAATCCGTTTGCCATTTTCCTATCCCGAGAGTCCGCCTGATGTCCGTTGGCTTACGCCGATTGTGCATCCGAATGTTTCGTTCAGCGGATTCGTAAACCTGGGAGATCTAGGGCTCAATTGGTCCCCTGCCCTGTCGCTCGATGTTGTTTGCGAACGTCTGTGGGACGCGATTCGACTTGCTTACGTCAACGAAGATCGCGTTGTCGACTTCACCGCCCGCAACTGGCTCGAGAAGCAAACGACTTACACCTTGCCGCTCGACAATCGCCCGCTGGTGGGGCAAACCCAAGTGGTCTCGAGCAACGTGGTCCGCTACAGCCGCGTCGCTGGTCAGCCGACGACCCTCGGTGGTGCTGCGAGCAGCGAAGTGATGTTCATCGACGAGAATACTCCCTCTCCCAAACTCCCCGAGCGACGCGCGATCCGCCCCGCGAATCGTCCTGCGGCCAGTGGCGATGGCGATGTGCTGTACATTGGTCCTGAATAACGGCAGTTTGGCGAGGTGGCAGCTTGCTCCCTGGCCGAGGAACGTGCGTCGGGCTCCTCGAAGAGCAACCGTCCGAAGGAAGTTGCTGTGACGTGCGCCTTACTGGCTGGTTTGATCCTGATCGCCACCGCCGTCTGGCTCGCAATCTATCTGGCGGTCGGGACGTCGAAAGCCCCTTGGCCTGCGCAGCTGGCGCGCTTGGCCGAGAATCGCCGGGGTAACTTTCAGCCGTCGAGCTGGGGCTCGGCCCCGCGCACCACCTTTCGCTATGGCGAGAGCTGGGTCAGTGTCACGGTTGCCGCTTATGGCACGAGCGATTCGCTGCCGGTCCTCGAGATCAGCATGACGTTGCCACGCGTTTATCCGCGTCTCGATGTCCTTCCGCGACATGCCAGCCATGCGCATGTGGAGTTGCCCCCACCGCTGCTCGAAGTCCTCTCGGGTGACCCAGAGTTTGACCAGCAGTTTCGGACGATTGCCCGAACTCCCAGCGATGCCACGGCGTCCCTTTCCACCGGGGTGCGCGCGGCGATCGAGCAGCTGGTCCGTTTCCCTGAACGTTCGTGGGCGGAAGTCAATTGCGCTCGCACCATGCTCACGATTCGCAAGCGATGGTTGTCGACCCGCCCCACCGATCTCATCGAGTTCACCGACATTGCCGTGGGGCTGTACGATCAGCTGCTCATCACCTCGAGTGAAGGGATTGAATTCGTCGCGCCCGGCGATGCGGTGGTGATCGACGGCGCAAGATGCGTGGTGTGCGGAGAAACTTTGGAGACCGACATCGTGAGCTGCGTGAAGTGCAAAACTCCCTATCATCGCGACTGCTGGGAATATGCCGGTGCTTGCAGCACGTTTGGCTGTGGAGAAACCCGGGCGGTCGCCCCCCGCATCGCGCAGCTGTCGCCCCAGAAGGAACAACCGACCGAAAATAGCGACTCCGGGCCTCCCGTGGAGAGTCAGCCATGAACGACGGACCAGTCTTCGGCTTTTTTCTCTTCATTGCGGTCATAATTATCATTTTTGTGGTCGCGACCTTGAGCCAGCAGCAAGCGCAAGCCAACCTGCAGCAGGTGGTGCGCAAGTATCGTGGCAAGCTTCTCTACGCCGGGGGCTTTTTCAGCAATACCAAGCTCTCCATTCAAGTCGGTTCGACCCAAGGTGAACTGGAGTACGTGCGCCGCGGTAAGGTCGACTACATGGTGATTCGCTTGCCGTGGCCCGAAGCTCGTTTTCGGTGTCAGTTGCAAGTCGAAGATGCGATGAAAAAGCTTGGCAAGCTGATGGGGATGCAGGATATCCAGGTCGGTAATTTTGTGTTCGACGACCTGTTTATGATCAGCGGAGAAGACGAGCGCGCGGTTCGCGAGTTGCTTACGCCTTCGGTGCAGCATCAGATTGTGAGGCTGTACAAACTTCACGAACGGAGCTCGATGTACAGCTATCGCGATCTCGAAGTGACTTGGATGCGCGGCCTTTTGGCGATCACCAAGCCGCGTGGCAGTGGCAGCGCCGAGATTGTGAGTGCGTTTATCGACGCCGCTGCCGACCTCTATGAAGCCGCGCTAGGTGCGTGCAATTCAGGAATCGAAATCATTTCCGAGAAGCGTGTGCTCGTCGACGTGAAAACCGCCTGCCCTGTCTGCAGCGACGAATTGAGCGGAGCGCTCGTGCAATGCACCGCCTGCAAAACGAGCCATCATCGCGATTGCTGGAGCTATTTTGGAAGCTGCGCCACCTATGGCTGTGGCTCAAAACGCTGCCGCAATGTGGGCGGAGGTCGCGGGGCGGCCTGAGTTCTCAGCGACTCTTCAAAAGCAATCGGCTATTGCGCCGCGAGATGCTTTTCCGCTGCTGCCAGCAGCGCGTCGATCGTTTGCTTTTGAACGGCATGCGGCGGGTTCCAGGGAAACCACTCGAAGCCAGCATGCTCGGTCGGTTTGATTTTTACTTCACGCGTGAGCAGTCCCAAAAAGATGACGAGGGTCTTCTCGACCGGCTTGCCATCCCACTTCACGTCGTAGCGAGTTTCCCAGCGAAACGTGGGATCGATAGCGATATCGTCGCGCTCTATTCCGGTCTCTTCCCAAAGTTCGCGCATCGCACAGTCGTGGTCGGTCTCTCCCAGGTCGACATGCCCTTTGGGAAGATCCCAGCGATCTTTGTGGCGCATTAGCAGAAACTCGCGCGCGACGGTTTTCTTCTTCTGGCTCAACTTATCGCGGAGGACGAGAACGCCACACGAGCGTGCTATGGGATGCTTGGCCATATCCAAATTCTTCCATGAATTGCACGCGAAATCAAAGGCACTCGCAGGGGTGCCAACTGCTACGGCAGCTTGCGCAGGCTATTTCACCTCGAGGAGAAAGTCGGCCAGGAAAAGCTGACTGCTATGATCGTCGCTGCGGGTGCTGGTCCACATCAGTTTTTTTCCGTCAGGGGAGAAGACCGGCAGAACATCTGCCCCGGCGAAGTCGGTGACGCGCTGCGTGGTGCCGAGTTTGAACTTCCCATCGCTGGCGATTTCGTAGCGAGCAGCCCACAGGTCGTAGTTCGGACGTGCCGTTGGGTCGCTATGGTCTGCCCCCGACCAAATGATGATCGGCTCGCTCGGGTGCCAATATGGCCCCCAGTTCACACCGTTGGTGTCGGTCAGCTGAGTTTCATTTTTGCCATCGATGCCGATTACAAACAGCTGCAGCATATCTTTTTCTTTCCGATCGCTACGGAACACCACCCACTTTCCATCGGGCGAAATGAACGGACCACCATCGTAGCCAGGGGCATTGGTGAGTTGGCGAACGCCGGTGCCGTCGCTGTTCATCACATAGAGGTCGGCATCCCCATCGCGGTCGCTGCAAAAGGCGATCAGTTTGCCATCCTTCGAGTAGGCCCCTTCCGCGTCGTACCCCTTCTCATTGGTCAGCTGCTTCAAAATCTTCCCGTCGAGATCAGCCTCGAACATCTCGGTGTAAGGATCGAAATCCCATTTGTAGCGGCGACGAACCCCCGACTTCTTGTCTTCTTCCTGCTGCTTACGCTCGGCCGCTTCGGTGGCGTCGATGGCCGGATCGAGGTGGCTCGAAGCGAACAGGATCTTCGTTCCGTCGATCGAAAAATAGCTGCAGGTGGTGCGACCCCGGCCGGTGCTGATTTGCAAAGGGCGGCCACCGTCGAGCGACTGCCGGAAGATTTGATAGAACGGGTAGTCGAGCGGCTGAGCTTGATAGACGATTTGCTTGCCATCGGGGGAGAAATAGCCTTCCCCCGCTTTCACGAACCCGCTGGTCAGCTGCTTGATATTGCCGAGTGTTTTGGCCTCGATCGAAGGACCGCTGCTCGCCACTCCGGGAGGCTGCGCCACGACCGACGTATGGACGCTGGTCAGGCCGACCAGGAGGGTTACCAAGGAAAGTAGGCGATTTTTCATCAGCAGATCCTTCACGAAAGTGGATAGGAAGTGTGGTGGTGAGGGAGTGGATGAGGTGGGCCAGGTTGCACGACGCAAGCATGCGGCCCTGGACGGGGCATCGAGAGGGACTCGACTCCCCGGTATTATACGGGACGTTCGAGTGGTTCAGGCGAGTCGGCTAGGCACATTATGTGCCACGGTGGAGTGGAATGAAAATCTATACCCGCACGGGTGACGAAGGCGAAACGGGGCTCTTTGGTGGCCCTCGGGTCCGCAAAGATAATGCACGCATCGAGGCCTACGGCACGGTCGACGAGCTAAATGCGTTTTTGGGTCTTGCGCGGTGTGAAACGCTGCCGCCGCTGATCGAGCATGTGCTGGAACAAGTGCAAGCCGACCTGTTTTCGGTGGGGGCGGAACTAGCTACGCCGGAGCCTCAAAAGCTAAATATGCCCTTGGTGGGCGACGCCGATGTGACGCAGCTCGAACTGGCGATCGATGCCCTGGAAGAGCCCCTTCAGCCGCTCCGAAATTTCATTTTGCCAGGTGGCACGAAAGCGGCGGCGACCTTGCACGTGGCCCGGGGCGTTTGTCGACGGGCGGAGCGCTGGGTGGTGCATCTGGGGGCGGCGGAGCAGGTGGAGATTTCCCCTTGGATCATTCGCTACCTCAATCGATTGAGCGACTATCTGTTTGTCGCCGCCCGCTATGCGAATTATTCCGCCAGTGTGGCCGATGTGCCGTGGCAGCATCGTTAGCTTCAGCAGCTCTCTAGCGAATCGAAGCTGGGCCAGTTTTTCAGAATTACAAAGCCGTAAGCCCGCCGAGTCACTTGCTCTTCCGGCATGTGGTTTGTAGTCTGTTTCGCAACATCTGCCCAAGAGTTGGCTCGTCTGGAACCAGGCAACCATCGAACAATCGTATCGTTTCGATGGCCAGACGGACGCAGCTCAGTAGACATCGAGTGTGGCGAGGCGGCCACCTAGGCGGCTCGAGGTCTCGTTCGTTGTTGGCTTGCGCTCGACGCGAGAAATTGCGTTTCGACGCGGGCTTCTTTGGCTCAAGGCGTTTTCATGTCTAGTACTCTATCGGTGGTGAAATGTAGTTGGCTCGCACTGCTGCTGCTCGGCTGCGCAACGGTGGGATGGGCTCAAGAAGGATCGTCGGCACCGCCGTCGATCGAGGAGCGTGTTACGGCGGTGGAAGGTGCTGCGTCGAGTGCAGCGCTCGCCGGACATAACGCCTGGATGCTCACTTCTGCAGCACTCGTGCTCTTTATGACAGCACCAGGGCTGGCGATGTTCTACAGCGGCTTGGTCCGTAAGAAGAATGTCCTCGGTGTGATGATGCAATGCATCTTCCTGATGGGGCTGATGACGGTGATTTGGGCTCTCTATGGCTACTCGCTCTCGTTCGGCGGAACGCTCGGCGAAGAGGGCTACAACCCGTACATCGGCAACTTCGACTACGTGCTGATGCGCAACGTCGAGCGGACTTTCAATGCCGAAACCGGCGAAGTCGAAACTCCGATGGAAGGTGCGATTCCACGTCTGACGCACATGCTTTTCCAGGGGATGTTTTTCATCATCACCCCGGCCCTCATCTGCGGTGCCTTTGCCGAACGAATGAAGTTCAGCACGATGGTGGTCTTCTCGATTTTGTGGGGCACGATTCTCTACTGCCCGCTATGCCACATGGTGTGGGATGGTGGTTTGCTCGCCTTCCTCAAGCCCAACGATGATGGCAAAGGTTGGATGGCAGGGCCCGGCTTAATGGGTGGCGCACTCGACTTTGCAGGTGGCACCGTGGTGCATATCAGCTCGGGTGTCTCGGCGCTTGTTTGTGCGCTGGTGATTGGCAAACGCTTGGGCTACGGCAGTGATCCGATGCCTCCCCACAACCTCACCTACACCACGCTCGGCGCTGCGATGCTGTGGGTGGGATGGTTCGGCTTCAACGCCGGTAGCGAACTGGCCAGCGATGGCCTCACTTCGTCGGCGTTTGCCGTGACGCACTTCTCGGCTGCTGCCGGAACGCTCAGCTGGGCCTTGATGGAATGGGTACTGCGTGGCAAGCCCAGCGTGCTCGGTGCTTGCTCGGGCGCAGTGGCGGGACTCGTCTGCATTACACCAGCGGCTGGCTTTGTTGGCCCGATGGCGGCCCTCGCGATGGGCTTCATCGCTGGCATTGTCTGCTTCCTCGCTTGCACCAAGCTGAAGCACACCTTTGGCTACGACGACTCGCTCGACGCCTTCGGGGTTCACGGCGTGGGTGGAACGCTCGGCGCGATCCTGACCGGCGTGTTCGCAACGGTCAACGTGGCCGACACCGCCCTCATCAGCAACGGCAAGCCCCTCGGCCTGGTCGATGGCGAAACGCGGGTGCTGGTGGGTCAGATTGTCGCCACCCTCGTCACCTGGGTGGTTTCGGCGATTGTGACCTTCGTGCTGCTGAAAGTGCTCGACCTAACGATGGGGCTGCGTGTCCGTCGCGACGAAGAACTGCAAGGTCTCGACCTCAGCCAGCATGGCGAAGAAGGCTACATCTTCCTGTAGTATCTTCCTGCCATCGATCGGCAGCTCAGAACGGCCTGCCACATCGCTGGTTAGGCCTTATTCTGAGCCGTTAAGTGTGGTTTAGTGCCGGTTTCCTCTTTGCTAGGAGGCCGGCTCAGGTCGATACTCAAGAACAAAGTGGCGGCTTTCGGCCGAAGCCTGTAATCGGTTGGATTGCAGTTAAAGGCGTGCTAGCTGCCGATAATAAGTATGGTTTTGAGGTTTATTGGGGCCGTAGGGTGTATTTAGTTCGCTGCGGCCTGCGGTTTTTGGGAGAACCAAGCGCTTTGCGGGCCGACTGACGCTGCAAGGAGCGGTCCGATAGCGTATGCTTGTAGGATCGTTAAATTGCATGCTCGATTAGGTTTGCAGCCGTTGCACACCGGTGGCGCGCTTTCTCCGCCCGCCACCGCAGCGGAGAGTTCGCTTCGCGAAGTGTACAGCCGTGTATAATCGTGGAACTGGTGGCAAATCGATCGACCTGGGCAAAGTTGACGGGCTGGGTCGGTTTGACGACGTCGTAGGATCGGTTTTCGATCGTGGCTAAAGCTCTCCGGGAGCGGGCCTCTCCAACGGATGGGGATTGAAACAAACCGGGGCAATGGGACTTCTCGAACTTCTGCAGCGGGCGCTGTCGCGAAGGTCGAGAGGCAAGTTGGCCTCGGATATTGAGCTTTGGGAGCTGTTGAGATGAAGAAGGTGGAAGCTATTGTTCGTCACTTCAAATTGGAAGAAGTGAAAAACGCCCTCGCCGAACGTGGCGTGCATGGCATGACGATCTGCGAAGTGCGCGGATTCGGTCGCCAAAAGGGGCACACCGAAATGTATCGCGGCACCGAATACGCCGTCGATTTCGTTCCCAAAGTGAAGCTCGAAGTGGTCTGCTCCGATGCCAATCTGGCACTCGTGATCGACACCATCATGCGATCGGCTCAAACCGGGCAGATTGGCGACGGCAAGATCTTCGTGCACGACCTGCTCGATGTCGTTCGAATTCGTACCGGTGAGACCGGACAAGACGCACTCTAGTCCTGAAGGCGAACCACCCGCACGTACGACGAACCCAACAAAACGTACGAAGCTGGGGATCTCTTCCGGGCAGGCGGCTTGGTGAAGTAGAACCCAGCGGCGATTGGTCTCCTGGCGACGCGTAAGCAATCTCTCCGTGCTGCTGCTCCTTCTGCTGCGGCACTTGTTGGCGATGATCGAGTGGTCACAGGCTGATCGCGCAACCATCGCACTTTCGTACCAGCCGCCGATCGAACTTCCGAATTGCGAGCGGCCTCCCTTCTTTGCTTGCCGCCCAGCAACCAGTTGCCGATCATGCCCACCACGCTCCGCATTCATCCCGCCGTTGTCGAAGCTCGCGAGAAACTTGCCAAAGGGCGCGAGAAGCTACGTAAGCAGCACAACAGCGGAACGCCTGGCGTGCAAGTGTGCGCTCACTTCACCGACCTGCTCGAAGGGATGGTGGTCGAGCTATTCAACGCAGTGATTGCCGACGCCCCGGAAGATCAGCGCGAGAAAATCAAGCAACATTTTTGCGTCGTCGCGCATAGCGGATTTGGTCGTCGCGAGATGGCGCCCTACAGCGATGTCGACGTCATGCTGCTGCACTCGATTCGCAGCGAAGAGGCGGCGCTCCCGATCATTCGCCAATTCTCGCAGCATCTCTACGATCTTGGTCTCGATGTCGGTTTCAGCGCTCGCACGGTGTCGCAGGCCATCTCGATGGCAATGCAAGACACCACTGTCCTCACTTCGCTGAGCGAGAGTCGCTGCATTGCGGGGAACGCCGAACTCTTCGAGCGGTTTGATAATCAGTTTCGTTGGTACGTCAAACGTCGCTGGAAAAAACTCCTCCCCGGAATCGAAAACGCACGTCGCGAAGAGCGAACCGAGTTTGGCGAAACGGTCTTCCTGCTCGAGCCCAACGTCAAGCGCTCGCGCGGTGGACTGCGCGACATTCAGCTCGTCCGCTGGCTCGGCTTCTGCCGCTTCGGCGAGAGCGAACCCAAGTTGCTCGAGCAAGCGGGCCACCTGCTCAAGGACGATCTCAAAAAACTACGCGCCGCGCGCGACTTCCTGCTCTGGCTGCGTAACGATCTCCATTTTTCTCAGGGAAAAGCGGCCGATTTGCTCGACAAAACCGAGCAGCTGCGACTGGCTGAATTGCAGAATCGACCTCCGCAAGAGGGACTGCTTCCGGTCGAGCAGTTCATGCGCGAGTATTTTCAGCACACCAGCAACGTGCGCGAAATCGTCAACAGTTTCGCAGAGCTCTGCCGCCCGCAGTTTCCTTTGTGGTGGCTGCTCGAACCGCTCCTCACGCATCAGTTCGAAGGGGATTTTCGCGTCGGACCACGAACCATCAAATGCACCAAGCAAGGGCTCGCGAAAATGCGCCGCGACCTGGGCGAAGTGCTGCGGCTCGTCGATCTTGCGAACCTCTACAACAAGCGGATCGATCATGGCACCTGGCGCACCATTCGCGAAGCGGTTTCGCAAATGCCTCCGGCCGATCCGAGCGAACCACTGCGCGAAGATATCTCGAAGCTCTTTCTCTCGCTCCTGTCGCAGCCCGCGCGACTCGGCGAACTGCTCCGCCGCTTGCACGAACTCCGCGTCCTCGAGCAAATCATCCCCGCTGTTTCGCACACACGTTCGCTGCTGCAGTTCAACGCCTATCATCGCTACACCGTCGACGAGCATACGCTGCGCGCGGTCGAGTACCTCACCAAGCTGAAAGATGATCGGGGGGTGCCAGGCGAGGTGTATCGCGGAATCAAACAAAAACGGGTGCTCCATCTCGCAATGCTGCTGCACGATCTTGGCAAAGGCTATGTCGAAGATCACAGCGAAGTGGGACGCCGTCTCGCCGAACAAACCGGGCATCGCTTGGGACTCTCGAAAGACGAGACCGAAGCGACGATGCTGCTCGTGCACAAGCACCTACGCATGTCGCATCTGGCGCAGCAGCACGACATCAGCGACGATGAAGTGGTGGTGCAATTCGCCGTCGAAGTCGGCTCTCCCGAGCTGCTGCAAATGCTCTACGTACTCACGCTCGCCGATCTCGCGGCGGTGGGGCCCGGAGTGCTGAACGATTGGAAGAAAGAGCTGCTCACCGATCTGTATCATCACACGCTGCGATTGCTGTCGAGTGAATCTCCGGCAACCGCCATGACCGCGCGCCGGCGCGCACGCATGGACGAACTGCTGGCTGCGACCGCGAATTTTTCCGATCGCGCTTGGCTGAAAAAACAGATTGAAGTGTTGCCCTCGAGTTCGCTCTACGCAGGGAATGCGGCTGAAGTGGTTTCGCAGCTCGAGCGATTGCGCAAGCTCTCGCCGAGCGATGCGGTGGCGTGGTCGAAATATCAGGCCGAGCGCAATGTGGTCGAGTATGCCGTCGGGACGTACGACCAGATTACTCCCGGCATTTTTCATAAGCTCACCGGCGCACTCAGCAGCCAGCGTCAGCAGATTCTCTCGGCCGAGATCAACACGCTTGCCGATGGTTTGGTGCTCGACCGGTTTTATGTGCAGGACCGCGATTACAGCGGAGCGCCACCCGAGAATCGTCGCCAAGAGGTGTGCCGCGCACTCGAGCAAGCACTCACGACCGCGAGCCAAGGGGAGCCGACATTTCGTCGAACCTGGCAAGACCGTTCGCAAGCGACTGATTCGCGCGCTCAGCATCTACCGACGCGCGTTTCGTTCGACAACAACACTGCCGAGCGGTTCACCATCGTTGCCGTGTTTGCCTACGACCGCATGGGTCTGCTTTACACCATCACCCGCGCGCTCTTCGAACTCGAGTTGTCGGTGAGCATCGCGAAGATCGGCACCCATCTCGATCAGGTGGTCGACGTTTTTTATGTCACCACGCTCGGCGGGGCAAAGATCGTCGACGAAAAGCGGCTCGAAGAAATCCGCGCGAAGTTGCTCGCCGCGATCGAGTCGATGCCAGCAGCGTGAACTTGCCGCTTTAGAAGTCGGCGTTCACTTCACCAGCCGAGCGCGTGACCATGCGAGCGACGATACGCAGCGCCACGTTCTTGCTCATGAAGCGGACCGAGCCATCGGCCAGCAGCACGTTTGCGCCGGCTGGATGGAAAGCATAAATCTCGCCACCGTTGGTGCAGTTCACGGCGATCGGTCCTGGCGCAAAACCTGTGGCCGGATCGCAGCCTGCCAGGTTGAATTCGTTTTCAGGATCGGCCCACCCTGCCCCTTCGACGCTCGAAGTCGGATCGTAATTCGGTTTGCCGAGGGTCCAGCGAATTGGTCGCCCGGCCGATTCCATCAGCAGACTGGTGTTCGACAAACCATCGGTAATCATCGCGAAATTGCAAAGATTTACGCGTGAATTGTTGCGTTCGATGGCCGACGTGCTGGTGGGGGTAACAAAGTCTCCATTGGGGCGCATGATCCCGAGTGGACTCGCAGCCGACTCGTTGTCGATCAGTCCATTGTTCTTCAGATACGTGAGACTTCCCACTTCATTCAGCACGGCATAATCGCCGCAGGCCGAGTTGGTGATGTTTTTGGGCGCGTAGTTGTTCATCCGCTTCTGTTCGGGCGAAGAGGGGCAAATGAAGGTCTTCACGTAGGCACTTCGCACCGGTTCATTGCCAGTCGATCGCCAATCTTCATTCCACAGATATCGGTCCGAGAGATTCTTCTCTTCCATGAACGGGAGCACGAAAACGCCCCAGCCATGCTCCACGTTCAGGGGAATGTTGAACTTGGTGTGCGACTCGCTCGTCATGTTGGCGATGTTGGGGGGCAGAACCGCAGCAGGTGGCAGCACCAGCATGGTGTCGTGGAAGTTGTGGAGCGCCAGCCCGAACTGTTTCATGTTGTTGGTGCACGACATGCGCCGAGCTGCTTCGCGGGCAGCTTGTACGGCGGGCAGAAGGAGCGCGACAAGCACACCGATGATCGCGATCACTACCAACAGTTCGACGAGTGTGAAGCCAGAGCGGCGCTCCGTTTGACGCGAGGGGAAAAGGATGATCTGTCGGCTCATGGCATTCGCTCTTCGGAAATCGCAGGACAGCAAACAAGAATTCGGTGACATGCCACTATGGCAAGCTGAGATCGATCGGGGATAGTTCAGTGGAGCTGGGTTCGATGACAGCTCGCAGTGGACTAGTCGCAGGGGTGCTAAACTTTCCGTACAAGCGGTCGAGAGGCTCGAGGTCCTCTTCGCGATCGCTCTGCGCGGCAATCGGTGTGGCGGGCCAATAAACGGCAATCTTGTAGGCACCAATCGGGGCACCATCCCCCGGCTTGAAGGTGCTGATGACGAGCGAGCCATCGTCGGCAACGGTCCCGCGCGGATAGCCCAGGGGCCAATCCGCCGGAGAGGCGACTTCGGGAACAAGTGACACCTGGGCACCAGCGGCTGGATGAGCGGCGTACATCACCTTGCCCGTGACCGGAACGCAAGCGTGAGGGCCTTGCAGCCCCCCATCGCTGCAACCGGCGAGCATCACTGCGCTCCACATTGCGGCGCCCCACATCGCCAGCAGCCGGGCGGCGCGATAAGGCGAACCGCTGGCCGTGGACTGGCTGACTCGCTGGAGGAAGGGACGTTGCATCGTGGAAATCTCGTCGCTGGCTAGGCGCGGCGTGAGTGCCGACGATCCTTAGTGCCTAGTTCCACTCTAGTTACCACCTACAAAGCGGCCGACATTTTGGTCGGAATAATGCCACAAAATCTGGCGGCAGCTTCCGCTAGGTTCCGAACAACCGGACTGCAGCGGAACGGCCAGTGGCGGCGCTAGCCCCGCCTGGAATCGCGCGGACCAGCCGCCTTTTGAAGCCGGTCGAGAATCGCTGCCGATAGCGGATGCCCCAGCGGGGGCGAAACGACCAGAAAATGGTCGAACCCGCGCTCGTCGGCCGCTCGAAGCGCGCCGTAAAGTCCACGGGCATAGAGCTTTGCATCGGAGGGTAGCCAGACAATCCGATCGGCTGGTAGTGCGGCGAGAGCTCGAACGCTCCCCTCTTCGGTAGCCAGTAGACCGACGCGTCGCCCCGAAGCATCGAGACTGGCTAGTTTCGATGTAAGTTCTTCCTCAGTAACGATTTCCACAATGCAGTTGGGGGCATAATGGCTGGCTAATCGGCCGCTACAGGGGGTGCTATTTGCGTGCGGATCGCCGATCGCCAGGCCTAGGACGAGTTCCAGGTCGGTTTGCGAGATCGCGCCGGGGCGGAGGATCGTGGGAGTGGACTGGGAGAGGTCGACAATGGTCGATTCGAGCCCCACTTCGCAGGCCCCGCCGTCGATCACCAGCGGAAGCGTATCTCCAAACTCTGCCAGCACATGCGCTGCGGTGGTGGGGCTGACATGTCCGAATTTATTGGCGCTGGGGGCGGCGACCCCGCGACCCAGTTCACGTAGCAGCCGCTGGGCGACCGGATGACTCGGACAACGAACCGCGATGGTGTCGAGTCCTCCCGCCACCACGCTATCGACGTTGCTTCGGCGGCGCACGATCATGGTTAAAGGGCCGGGCCAAAAGGCGGCGGCGAGATCCCAGGCGGCTGGTGGAATTTCCGTTCCCCAGCGGTCGATTTCGTCGGGATAGGCAATGTGGACGATCAGAGGATGGTCGGCTGGTCGCCCTTTCGCGGCGAAGATCTTCCGGACTGCCATCGGGTTGGTCGCGTCGGCTGCCAGGCCGTAGACCGTCTCGGTAGGAATCGCAACAAGTTCCCCCGCTGCAAGCAGTTGTGCTCCGCGCGCGATGATCTCGTCCGAGACAATCGGAGGAGATTCTGGGGAAGCCGGGTTGCTTTCGAGCGAGGCCATTTTGCGATTGCTAGCGACCAGCGGAGTAACGAACCATCAGGGGAAGGTCATACGATTCTAGTCATCCGGCCTCGGTTCGTCGAACGCTCGAAGTCGCTTGAGAGGTGGCACTGCCAGTGGCGATTTCGGAGCCATTCTTTGCCGAGAATGGCTACTGGAATTGCTTTACAGCCCCCCCGTCGGTCGAATAAGCTATCAGAGCCCTCTGATGGATGGCTCCTGCCTCTCCTACCCCGCCGAATAAGTTTGCCGCTACGGCAGCTTCCTACATAGAAAGTCGCTGGCGATGATTCGTCCAGTTTACGAGCGTGCGAACGTTCGCCGCACGGCTGTTGCGATTGCCGCACTCGTCTTCGGGTTGATGGCTGCTGGCATGCTCTCGGCCGAGACACGCCTTGTGGTGTACCCCTCTGAAATCACCCTCCCTCGACTATCGGCCACGCAGCATCTTTTGGTCTCGAAAGTCGACGATGCGGGGCGATCGGTCGATGTCACACGCGCTGCGAAGATCACCGGCGATACCCAAGGAATCGTGTCGCTCGGCACCGAGCTTTCGGTAGTCGCCACTGCTGCTGGTGAAACCAAACTCATGGTCGAAGTCGACGGCCTCATCGCGCCAGTGGTTGTTAAAGTGGCAACAGCCGACGCGCCGCTCGTCCCTTCTTTCCGCCACGACATTCAGCCGATCCTGACACGCTTTGGTTGCAATCAAGGGGCTTGCCACGGCAAGCTCGCTGGGCAAAACGGCTTCAAGCTTTCACTGCGCGGCTACGCTTCGGAATGGGATCACGACTGGATCACGCGCGAGTTTTTTGGTCGTCGCATCGACCGCGCTGCGCCTGCCCAAAGCTTGCTCGTACAAAAGCCTCTTGGACGGATTCCGCACGGTGGTGGCAAACTGTGGAGCGAGAACGATCCGAGTGTGCAAACACTCGTTCGCTGGATCGAAGCCGGCACGCCAGCGCTTGTTGAAAACGAGCCAGCGTGTGTGAAGCTCGAGGTCTTTCCCCCTCCTTCGATTTATCAGCCGGGAGACGAGCAGCAGTTGATGGTGCGTGCGCACTATGAAAATGGCGACGTCCGCGATGTCACCTGGCTGACGCAGTTTTTCTCGAACGATCTTTCGGTCGCGGAGGTCTCTCCCGGTGGTCTGGTCAAAATGCTCCGCAGCGGCGAGACCGTGGTGCGGATCCATTTCCAGAATCATGTGGAAGTGATGCCACTGACGATTCCGTTCAGCGCATCGCCTGCTCCCGAGCAGTATGCACAACGCCACAGCCCGGTCGACGAGCATGTGATGAACAAGCTTTCGTCACTTCGTATTCCGGTCTCGCCACCGTGCGACGACGTGACGTTTTTGCGTCGCGCGATGCTCGACACCATTGGCACACTTCCGACGCCCGAAGAAGTGCTTGCTTTCACCGCCGACACCGATCCCAGCAAACGTCAAAAACTGGTCGATTCGCTGCTGAATCGGCCGGAATTTGTCGATTTTTGGACCCTTCAGCTATGCGACATTTTGCAGAACCGTCGTGAGCGCGATCACGATGTGCGTGGCACCAAGGGGGTCCGTTCTTTGCATGCTTGGGTGCGCGAGCAAGTGGCCAAAAATCGTCCCTGGAACGAAATGGCGGCCGATGTTCTCACGGCCAAAGGGGATGTGATTACGACACCTCAAGTCGGCTACTACATTGTGACCGTGGGGGAATTTCGTCGCGCGGAAGAATCGGAAGTGGTGTCGTCGGTCGCTCAAGGTTTTCTCGGCACACGAGTTGGCTGCGCGAAGTGCCACAATCATCCACTCGAGAAATACACCCAAGACGACTACTACCATTTCGCCGCCTTCTTTGGCCGCGTGAGCTTCGATCGTCAAGATTCGATGCAAGGACCGACGAACTTGCTGCTGGTCTCTGAAGAGACCCATCAAATCAATCGCGAGATCAACGACCAGAACAATCAAATTGCCGCGACGCAAAAAGAGCTTGCCGCGCTGCCGCAAAACGATGACGAAGCGGTGAAGAATTCGCGCAAGGGGCTCGAGGAGCAACTCGCGCAGAAACAGCAGCGTTTGATGGAACTCGAAAAACGTCGCAACATGTCGATCGAGCGGGCTGTGACAGTGCGACAGCCGCGCACCAATCAGCAGCTCGCGCCGCAGCCTCTCGACCGCGCTACGACCGAAATCGCTCCCGGCAGCGACCCGCGCGAATCGCTCGTGAAGTGGATGACCGATCCCCAGAACGAGAACTTTTCGGGCAACATCGTCAATCGACTTTGGAAGCATTTCCTCGGCGTCGGGCTTGTGGAGCCGGTCGACGATCTGCGCGCGAGCAATCCACCTTCGAATCGGCCCCTCTGGGATCATTTGCGCAGCGAACTGATCGCCTCGAACTACAACCTCAAGCATGTGATGCGGCTGATTCTCTTGTCACGCACCTATCAGCTCAGCTCGGCAACGGTGGCGGGTAACGAACTCGAGACCCGTTTTTACTCGCACTACTACGCTCGCCGACTCCCGGCCGAAGTGCTGCTCGATGCGATCACCTCCTCGACAGGTCAGCCCGATAGTTTCCCGGGCTATCCGGTGGGCATTCGCGCGGTGCAGTTGCCCGATCCAGGGGTCGCGTCGTACTTTTTGTCGCTCTTCGGCCGCTCTAACCGCGTGACTGCCTGTGCCTGCGAGCGGAGTGGCGATGTCACCCTTCCGCAGCTGTTGCATCTGCAATGCGGCGACGAACTCACCGCCAAACTGGCTCACGCTGATGCCAACTTGGCCAAGTGGATGAAAGATTCGCCCGAGCCAGAGGCGCTAGTCGAGAAGCTGTTCCTCGCGACTTTGTCGCGCAAGCCGACCGACGAAGAACTGAAGCAAGTGCTGGCCGAACTTGGCCCCGAAGACCAGCGTCACGAAGCGTATAAAGATCTGTTTTGGGCGCTTTTGAACGCGAAAGAATTTGCCTTCAATCACTGATTGAAACGCAGCGACACAACCAACAATCCAGCCTCCTAAACCACCGCATCCAATTACTAAGATCACGTCGGAGACGTTTCCTATGCTCGACATTCTGTTCGGATCGCAGAAGTCGGTTCCAGCGGGCCCTGCCCATCTGCGAACCCGTCGTCAGATGCTTCGCGTCGGATGCCTGGCTCCGCTGGGGCTTTCGCTGTCGCATCTGCTTGCTTCGCGCGCCGATGGTGCCGAAGCAGCGCCGCCACGTAAAGCCAAGTCGGTGATCATGGTCTACCTCGGCGGTGGCATGTCGCACCACGATACCTTTGATCCCAAGCCTAAGGCGGCTGAAGAAGTGCGCGGCAAGTATGGTGTGATCGACACCAATGTCGTCGGCTGTCAGATCAGCGAAAAGCTGCCGAAGATGGCGCAGTGTATGGACAAGGTGGCCCTGGTGCGTGGCGGTGCCCACAACAACGACCATCACGAAACGGCCACCAACTGGGTGATGTCGGGACGCTTTGGAAGTCCGTTTGGAGACTATCCCGCGGTTGGTGCCGTGGTCGCGCACGAGACCGGTTTCTCGGGACTTGTCCCGCCCTATGTCGCCGTGCCGCAAAATCCTTCGTTCACTTGGGAACTGGGACGCAGCGCGTTCCTTGGTGGTCGCTACGAGTCGTTCAAGGCGGGCGATCCCAACAGCAACGGCTATAAAGTGCGCGATCTCGCGCGTCAGCAAACGTTAAGCGAGCCGAGCCTCGTGCGGCGTAAAAATTTGCTCTCGGCGGTCGATTCGCTCGCGCGTCAAGTGCAAGGGAACGATCAGATCGCAACGTACGACGAGTTCCAAAAACGGGCCGCCGAGATGATCCTCTCCCCCGAAGCGCAAGCCTCGTTCGACATCGAGCGCGAGAAACTGGAAACGCGCGATCGCTATGGTCGCACCACGTTTGGGCAAAGCTGTCTACTCGCCCGTCGCCTTGTCGAAGGGGGCGTTACGTTCGTCACCGTGAACTACGGTGGCTGGGATCACCACGGCAAAATTTTCGAAGGGCTCGACAAAAAGCTCCCCGAATTCGATCAAGGTTTTTCGGCCCTCATCGAAGATCTTCATACGCGCGGCCTGCTCGATGAAACGCTCGTCGTTTGCATGGGGGAATTTGGTCGTAGTCCGAAAATCAACAAAGATGCTGGCCGCGATCACTGGGGCCCTGCAGCCTCGCTGCTGTTCGCCGGTGCGGGGGTGAACCCTGGTCAGGTGATTGGCGCAACTGACGATACCGGCGGCTACGTGGTGAAAGACCCTGCCAGTCCAGCCGATGTGGCGGCGACGATCTACACGGCGCTCGGCATCTCGCCACGCAAGCAAATCTATACCCCCGATGGCCGTCCGCTCGAAATTCTCGATTCGGGAGAGCGCATCCATGCTCTCTATAGCTAGTCGCGCGAGTCGCTCGCTCGCTGCTGTCGCAGCAGCACCGCTCCTGGCGGCCATATTCTCAGCCACGCTGCCTGCGCAAGAGCCGCAGTCAGCGCCGGTCGTACTTTTCGTACGGCCACTCGTCGTCACGCCAGGCGAAATGGTGACGCTCGATATTCGTGGACAGCACCTGCAAAACACCAAGCAGGTTCAGCTCCGCAGCGGCGATTTTTCGCAAGATTTGCCGGTGAAAAAGCAAGAAGAGGCAAAACCCCCCGATCGTGTCGCGCCGAATCTGCATGGCGATTACCGGGTCGAGGCCGAGCTGAAACTTCCCGACGATTTCGCGGCCGATCAGTTCGAGCTGACGATCGAATGCGACAAAGGGAAGACAGCGCCACTGTCGGTTCGTGTCCTGAAGACCGATCAATTGCTCAAGGAAGTGGAACCCAACGACGGGTTCCGGCAATCGCAAGCAATGGAGCTTGGCAAGTTTATCGTCGCCTCGATTCATCGTCAGCACGATGTCGATGTGTTTCGAATCGAGCTCAAGGCGGGACAGAAATACAAGGTGGATGTTGAAGCTGCTGCGCGCGGATCGGTCGCCGATTTGCAGTTGCAGCTGTTCAGTGAAAACGGCGCGCTACTCGCCACCAGCGACGATCGCTCGGCCACGTCGCGCGATCCCGAGCTGACGTTCTCTCCCACCAGCGACGGCCCGATTCTCATCAGCCTGATCGACGCCACCGATCGTGGCAGCGATCTGCATCCCTATTTGCTCCGCGTCACACCACAGTGATGCTGCAGTCGCTCTGGTGCAGATGCACTAAGGGAGATACTCTCGCCGAATGAGCTTGGGAAAGTAGTTCCGTACTTTGCAAGCTTTCGGCGTCGAGACGTGCATGATGTACGACTGATTCGGATGCGCGCGAGCATAATCCTGGTGATAGTCTTCCGCCGGATAGAACTCGGTGAGTGGCTCGAGCGTGGTGACGATGCGACTGGGCAGCGCTCCACTCGCGTCGAGCCGTGCAATGGTCGCTCGAGCTGCCGCAAGTTCGGCTTCGTCGCTCGTGAAAATCGCCGAGCGATATTGCGTGCCGATGTCGTTCCCTTGTCGGTTGAGGGTCGTGGGATCGTGCGCGGTAAAGAAAACATCGAGCAGCGTTTGATACGTCATCACCGCCGGATCGTACGTAATCCGTATCGCTTCGGCATGGCCAGTTCGACCCGTGCAAACCGCTTCGTAGTTGGCTGTCTCGGGCGAGCCACCGATGTAGCCACTCGCCACATCGCTCACCCCGGCGAGTTGTTCAAACGCCATCTCGGTGCACCAGAAACAGCCTCCTGCGAAGACCGCTTGCTTGGTCGCGCTCACGGGCGAAGAGCTTGATTCATCAGGTTCTGGCATCGTAGTTTTCTTTCGGTCGAGAATAAGCGTGTCGATAACTTCTGGGACAGGAATCGGCATCGAGAATCGAGGCCGGGGGGGAATCGTTTCGCCCCTACTGCTGGGCTGATTCCACCAGGGGATCGGCCAGTGAGGTGAGCTCCGAGTCGTCAACAAAATCGAGCGATTCGCTGTTGAGGCAGTAACGCAAACGTGTGGGGGGCGGACCATCGGGAAACACATGCCCCAAGTGGCCGTCGCAACGTCCGCACACAATTTCGATACGTGTCATCCCGTGCGAATGATCGGCATGCTCCACCACATTGCCCGGCGCGATGGGAGCAAAAAAGCTCGGCCATCCCGTTCCCGAATTAAACTTCGATTGCGACGAAAAGAGCGGGAGTCGACAGCCTGCACAGCAGTAAACTCCCGATTTTTTGTTGTCGAGCAACACCCCGCAGAAAGGACGCTCGGTCCCTTGGCAGCGCAAGACCCGAAATTGATCGGGCGAAAGCTGCGCGCGCCACGCTTCGTCGGATTTCACCACTTTATTGGTCTCGACTGGACCTACGAGGGTTCCGGAGCGATCAAACAGATGAACTTTCGGCACGGCGGTAATCTTTCGAGCGAAGTGTCGGTAGACGAATGGTTCGAGCGCAAATCGGATAGCACTTCTATTGTTCGGCGCGAGTCAAGAGATGCTGACTCGGCGAGTTAACACCGCGCGGATGAAACCTGCGTTGCCAGCAGCTATCATCAAGCAACGTTCGAAGCTCGATTTTCAGGAAAGGAATGCCAGTGACTCCCCTCCCCAGCACTCGCTTCTCGATGGGACTAGTTAGCAGTTTTGCGGCCCTCATGCTCGTCGGCATTATAGCAGCGGCTGATGAAACGTCGGTCGATGTGACAGCGACTCCATCGTCGACAAAACCGATGAACATTCTTGTGCTCTACGCCGACGATTGGCGCTTCGACACGCTCGGCTGTGCCGGAAATCCGATCGTCAAGACACCATCGCTCGATGCCCTCGCGCGCGAGGGGGTGCGGTTCACCAATGCCCGCGTCACCACATCGATTTGCGGTGTCAGCCGCGCGACACTCTACACCGGGCAGTGGATGTCGCGTCACGGCAACCAGGGCTTTGGAATGTTCACCACCCCTTGGAGCGAAACCTATCCCGGTTTGCTCCGCGCGGGGGGCTATCACGTGGGGCATATCGGGAAGTGGCATAACGGCAAATTTCCCGAAGAAAACTACGATTTCGGCCGTTCCTACAGTGGTCGTCATTGGCTGAAAAAACCGGGTGGCGAACCGGTGCATGTGACGAAGCAGAACGAACTCGATGCACTCGAGTTTCTCGAGAAACGTCCGAAAGACAAACCCTTTTGCCTGACGCTCGCCTTCTTCGCGACGCATGCTGAGGATGGACATCCCGATCAATTTCAGCCTCAGCCCGAGAGCATGAAGCTGTACGAAGAGGTCTCGATTCCAATTCCGGAACTGATGACCGAGAAGGCGCTTGCCAATTTGCCCCCCTTCCTCCAGGCATCTGCCAACGAAGGTCGCGTTCGATTTAACTGGCGATTTGATACTCCCGAGAAGTATCAAACGATGATGAAGAACTACTATCGCATGGCGACCGAAGTCGACGCGGTGTGTGGCAAAGTGATCGAGCAATTGCGCCAGCAAAACTTGCTCGACAACACGCTCGTGATCTTCACCACCGATAATGGCTACTTTCATGGCGAACGGATGCTCGCCGACAAATGGTATCCCTACGAAGAGAGCATTCGGGTTCCGCTACTAATCCGCGATCCCCGCACGAAGACCACGGTGCCGGTGACCAACGACGAGTTCGCACTGAATGTCGATTTGGCTCCCACCATTCTGGCAGCCGCAGGCATCCCAGCACCCGCGACCATGCAAGGGCGCGATCTCGCAGATCTTTATGCCGCGCGGCGCACAGCGGTGCAGCAGTGGCGACAAGCGTTTTTCTACGAGCATGGAACGGTCTCGAATAAAAATCGGATTCCCAGTTCGCAGGCCCTCGTTGATCGGAAGTTCAAGTACACACTTTGGCCCGAATGGGACTATGAGGAACTTTACGATCTGTCGGCTGATCCTCAGGAACAGACCAACTTGATCGCCAGCGCGAAGCATCAAGAGATAGCGACCACGTATCGCAAAAAGTTTGAAGAACTGCGGGCTGCTGCCAAGTAGCGCCCATTCACTTCAAGAAAGCAAAAACGCCTCGAAAAAGCCTGTTTTCGAGGCGTTCTGGGGATGGATCCGAGCGATTGACGCTCGATCGTGCATGGCTTGCTAAGCGTTAAGCTTTGGGCTTGGCGTAGGACAAGGCGAGGAGCACAAACGCGGTGCAGAGAACGGCGTCTCCTTCCATCCAGCGATTGTTCTTGTTCACCCACGAGCCGTTCGATTCTTGCTTCTTGGCAAGTTCGGCCACCAAATCGGCACGCCAGTTGTGCTTTTTGCCCGCAGCATCTTCCACTTCGTCGAGTCCCGAAGTGGCTAGCGCTTTGGCGAACGTGTGATAGTAGTAATATAGCCCGGCATCACCCATGCCCGGGTTGCTCGTCAGATCGTAGTGCTTCTGCACCCAGGTGAGCGCCGCCTTCACGCGCTGATCCTCTTTCGTGAGCCCTGCATAAATCATGCTTTTTAGGCCGTGATAGGTCATCGAGCCATAGCTTCGCAAACCACCATTGGCATCCGATTCGCGTGTCGCATCTTGCTGCGAGAGCACAGGCGTGTAGTAGAAGCCACCGTCGTTCACTTTGTTTGCAAAAGGCGTGGTGTTCGCGGGAGATTCGAGGTTCTGGCAACGCGATACAAAGATCAGTGCTTTCTGAACTGCTTCATCATCGGGGCCAGCGCCCGCTGCTTTCAGCGCGTCGAGCAAGTACGAAGTGTTCGACAAATCGGGACGCGAAGGTCCACCGTAACCTGCTCCACCGTAGTCGAAATCTTCCGGCTTCTTCGCGTCACCACCATCAATCTGATTGCCACGCAGCCACGCATCGGCCTTTTTGATGATCTCGGTGTACTTGCCATCGCCATTGGCCTCTTGAAAGCAAACCACCGCAACGCAGGTTTCATAGTTAGGCAGGCGGCTCTTCGCGCCGTGAATGCCACCAGTCGTTTGCACGGTCCCTTCCAAATACTTCAGCCCCTTTGCAACCACAGGGTCGGCTGGCGTGCGACCTTGTCGCAGCAGCGCCGTGATCACCATCGCGGTAGGACCACTCCCGATTTGCGAGCTGAACGAACCATCGTCGGCCTGACGACTCCCGAGCCATTCAATCGCCTTACCCGTGACCGCTTCATACGAAGCAGCATCGTCGGCCAGTGCGAGGGACGAAAACCGAGCGACGAGTGCGGTGGCTGCCGAGGTCGCAATGAACATGCGGCGCGAAAATGTTGAGCGGCGATTCATAGAATGTGCCTTGCCAATGTGCGAGATGAGTGACGATCCGTTGCCAAATCTGTTGGTTTCCCCCAGCGGAGAACTGCTGGGAGCAACGCGTGTGCCAACGAGCGCAGACGCAGCAGAGAAGTGCTGTTTCATCAGCGCCGAGCTTGTAGGTCAATCAAAGATCGTACCGCGCTGTACATCAAACACGAAATAGTTGTCGAATCGATCGACACTGCTGATGTAAAGTTCGACACTTGGTTGCTCTGTCGCTAGCGAGCTATTTCGAGCGAAAAACCACCCAAAACACCTCGCATTTTAGCTGGAAAGTCAAAAGCTAACACGCCAAAATCCTGGAGTGATGAGCTCGACAAGATTGTGGTCGGGATCGCGAAAGTAAAGGCTGCGGGCCTCCCCTTCCCACGTCACTTCACTCTCCACCGCGACACCTTGGGCCGTCAGCCAGGCTCGCCAAGTTTCGACATCCGCCAGCGGAATCGCAAACGCAAAGTGGGTGGGACCACTCCCCGCATGGCCAGGAATTGTGCCACGCGAGGTGGCAAACGGCTCGCTAGTCGCCCCTTCCTTAAAGAGGAGCAGCACATCGCGACCACCGACCCCGAGCGCGTGCAGACGATCAGACGCCAGCAGCGTTTCGAAAGCAAATAACCTTTGGTAAAACGTCGCCGCCACGGCAACATCGCGCACATAGAGCGCCGTCTCGACAATCCCCAGCGTCGCTGGTGGACTCTTAGGCGCACCTGCTGACTGCAAGCCGGTTGGCAAGGAACTGGATGACATTGCTTTCTTTCTCCCAAGCAAGCAGCACCGCTAGTTAGAAGCACTCGGAAACAACTCGACATGACTTTCGCCGCAGCGTCCAAAATAGATCACCCGTCGGCCGGTCAGCTGTACAAAGTACCCGACACATCCGGCAGCTTGCGTTTTGCGAACAAAGTCCCGATACGAGTGCTCGCCGCGTTGACTCTGTCGCACCGCTTGCTCCACAGCCGACGCCGAGAACTCCATCGCCGTTGGTTGTGCCTCGTGGGGCACCTCCACCACCAATGATTCGCCACTGGTCAAGTAGTACGTGGTTTCCTGTCGGCTGTAGTCGGCGTGATAACGCTCGACCCCAATCGATATCAGCTGCTGGACAATTTGTGGAAACTGCAAAGTTCCAGCGAGCGAACCTGCCACACAAGCTCGAATCGCTGCTGTCTGTTCGGCGTTCATTCCATCCTGCTCCCACGAGGTTTTCAGTACGGTCCTGGACGGTGCTTCTTCGAAAACTATTCGACCGGCAATTCTTTCCAGCCATGCGTTTTCACCAGCGACTGCAGAAGCCCATGCAGCATCTGGCGCTCTTCACTCGTCAGATGCCCAAAGAACTGCTGATCGTTTTCGTCAGCCAGTTTGGCGAGCATCGGCACAAGCCGTTTCCCTTGCGCGGTGAGCTCAATTTGCTGCACGCGTCCATCGCTCGACGATGCTTGCCGCGCTACGAGCTTCTTCACACACAGCCGCTCGACCAATTTCGAAATCGCACCACGCGTCATCCCAATCTTTTGCGCCAGATCGCTCGGTCGCATCTCCCCCCCCTCGAGCAGTTCGCGCAGCACCACCCATTCGGCGACCGTCACTCCCCTGCTCTCCACTTTTTGCATGAAGCTGTGCGAAACGTGATTCGAGACAAACCGGAGCCAGTAGCCCAAGTGACTCTCGAGTCGGCTGACACTTTTGGGTGTCTGGGCCATACGCTCGACCTCTCGGAGAAAAAGAATCGCAATATTGTTTCCTAGGAAGCTATCTACCCGGGAGGGCGCGCTTTGTCAACCCAAGGCGAGCAGCCGCGCGGTTCCTCCCGAAAAATGGGCTGCGCTACTCCTTTTCGAGCCCATTTCGGCACCGTTTCGCACTTTCACGCAGCAATTTTTGCCAGTATTCTTAAGGCTTCGCGCGGGACTCTGCGTGATCGTATTTTCCCCACAGGTGGCCATAAGGTCGCCCGCTCGACCAACAACCTTCTCCCGACGTCGGTGTCGCGCGGACGATATAGCCCAATTCTAAGGAGCCTCGCCATGAAGCTAACACGTCGTCATTTTGTCGAGCAGTCGATGATCGCCGGGGCGATCGCCGCACTCGCTCGCGGTGGTGCAGAAGTCCACGCTGAAGAAACCGCCGTCAAAGCGGTCTCCCCGAACGAAAAAATTCGGGTCGCTGTGATCGGCGTCAATGGGCAAGGTGGAGCCCACATCGGCGAGTGGATGAAGACTCCCGAAGTCGACCTCGTCGCCATTTGCGACTGCGATCCCGCTGCCTATAAAAAGCACGAGAGCAAGTTCAAAGGGATGGCCCATCCACCCCGCTACGAGCAAGACGTCCGCAAACTGCTCGAAGACAAGTCGATCGATGCCGTTTCGATCGCCACCCCCAATCACTGGCATGCTGTGATGGCCGTCTGGGCCATGCAAGCAGGCAAAGATGTCTACGTCGAAAAGCCTTGCAGCCACAACGTGCACGAAGGTCGTGTCATCACCCAGTGGGCACGCAAACTCGGCCGCATGTGCCAGATGGGTGTGCAGAGCCGCAGCATGACCGGCATGCGAGCCACCCTCGACTTCGTCCACAGCGGAAAGATCGGCCCGGTGAAGGTCGCCAAAGCTATCTGTTACCGCAAGCGCGACAGCATTGGCATGGTCGACACCCCAGCCCCGATTCCAGAGGGTATGAACTTCGACCTCTGGGCCGGACCAGCGTCGAACGTCGTCCCGGTTCGTAAGCGTCTGCACTACGATTGGCACTGGGTTTTCGAGACCGGCAACGGCGATCTAGGGAACCAGAACCCTCACGAACTCGACAAAGCACGCTGGGGACTTCGTCAGCAGCAGTTGCCCAACAAGGTGGTCAGCATCGGCGGACGTCTCGGCTACGTCGATAACGGTGATGTCTACAACAACCAGGTCACGATCTATCAGTGGGACGACGCCATCGCCATCTCCGACGTGCGTGGTCTACCGATCAAGACCCCGGTCACTTTTGGCCTCAAGGGGACCAAGCCCTTCACCGGCGCTTGCAACATTTGGTACGGCACCGATGGCTACGTGGTCGGTCCGAACTATACCTCGGGGGTCGCGTTCGACTACGACGGCAAGGAACTTGGTAAGTGGGAAGGTGGCAACTATCAGGCCCACTTTGGCAACTTTGTGAAAGCGATTCAGAGCCGCAACTACAAAGATCTGCATCTCGACATCGAAGATGGCCACCTGTCGAGCGCCCTGGCTCACCTCGGTAACGTTTCGGTCCGAACCGGCAAAGCAGTGGCCGAAGGGACTCGTCCCGAATTGCTTTCCGATAACAAGTATGTCCTCGACACGTTTGAAACGTTCGAAGCTCACTTGAAGGAAAACAACGTCGACTTCAATGCGACCAAGCTTTATCTCGGCCAAGAGTTGACGATCGATCCGAAGACCGAACTTTCGACTAGCGAAGAAGCGAACAAACTCTTCACGCGCGAGTATCGCAAAGGTTTCGAGCTTCCCGAAATCGCCTAATCAGCCCCCCGCCGACTAGTCCAAGCCGACAAGGACCTTGATCGACAAGGCGTCCACAAACCTATCGAGCAGCTGACTTCTTTTCAGCTGCTCGGTGAAACAACCTCCGAGCCTGTATTTCGAGCTTCAAACGCTTGCGATACAGGCTTTTTTGCTTTCAGCCTGGAACTCGGCTTTGCTGCTCTCTCTTCCTCTGCTTCTCTGCTCTGCTCCGTCTTTTGCTAGTCCCTAGTCCCTAGTTCCTAGCCTCTGGCATTCTCTCGTCTCCCGCCTCTCGCCTTCTCTGGCCGCTTTAGAGGCTGGTGTCTTGGGAGTTGTTGAAGTCGCCGCGGATGTCGCTGGTGAGGGGGTCGGCATTGGTGTGGGTGCCGAAGAGATCGTTGCCGCTGCCGCCGTAAACGGTGTCGCGGTCGAAGTCGTCGGTGTGGGTGAGATTCGCGGCGACAGGGCCGCCGCTGTTCCAGGCCACCAGCAGCGCGAGCATCGCGGCGTCGACCGCGCTGTTATACGTGTTGCTCGTCGCCGTATCGCTCGTCCCTTGGTAAGTGGTGATCGCCGCGAGCACCAGGTCGTTGCCGTTGCCGCCGTCGACCAGATCAACGCCGTCACCGCCAATCAGCACATCGTTGCCGTCACGGCCGTACAGCCGATCGTCGCCATCGCCGCCGCTCAGGAAGTCGTCGCCGACATCGCCGCTGATCGTGTCGTTCCCTTGAGCGCCGTAAATGCGGTCGTTGCCCGAGCTGCCACTCAGCTGATCGTTGCCGTAGCCACCGTGGATCCAGTCGTCACCCGCACCTGGGCTCACACTATCGTTGCCGCCACCGGCGTAGAAGATGTCGTTGCCGCCGAGCGCGCTCAGCGTATCGTTGCCACCGATGTTGAGCTCGTGCGGATTGAGCTCGTCGCTCGTTGGAGCATCATCGCCCCAGACGATGTTGTTACCGCTGCTGGCGTTGATGCGGTCGTTACCGAGACCACCGACCAAGAGGTCGTTATTGAAGCTGCCGGTGAGGAAGTCATCCCCTGCTTCGCCGTAGAATTCCGCGGGAATCTGCAGGTTCGATTGGTTGATGATGTCGTTGCCGCCGCGGCCGTAGACGAGCGTCTTGCCCGGCACGTTGTGGTAGGTGTAGCTCGAGCCGATCTGCACGCGAGTCCGATTGGGCTCGAGTGTGGTGTTGGCGCGAGCGAACTGAATCGTGTCATTGCCATTGGTGCCGCGGATGTAGATGTCACTCACCGTGGCGCTCGTCATCTCGCCATCGTCGGCCAGATTGAGATCTTCGATCGTCGTGAAGGTGACGGTGGCGTGCGTCGAGCTGAGGACTTGTCCGCTGCTGACGAGCACGGGGCTCGTCGCGGCAAGTCCACCACCGAGCGCCGAGACATCGATGTTCAGCACATCGCCTGGGAGCACCGAGGGATCGTTGCCGTTGATGAAGAAGGGGGTTGTGAGACTCGGGCGAATCATGTCGTCGACGCCGTCGAGTTCACTGGCGCTCAGCAGATAGCCGGGCGCGGTGCTCGATGGTGTGCCGCCGAACGTGTCGTCGCCAAGACCACCGTTGAGCGTGAGTCGCGCGAGGAAATCGGCCGCGTTGACGTAGAACTGATCGTTCGAGTTCGCGCCACTGACAACAGCCGTGTCGAGGTCATTCGCCGCTTCGGTCATGTTGACGCGGATCGTATCGGCGCCGCCCGAAGTCGTCACATCGAGATCGTCGATGCTCGTGAACGTGATGTCGGTTCCCGTTGCGATCGTGAGCCCTTCGATCGTGGTGCGCGTGATGACGACCGAGTCGGCCGACACACTTCCGCTGTCGACGACGATCAGCGAGTCGTCGTCCCCGGCAACGCCATTGAACGACAGAGTCGAGGCGATGTTCGATGCGGAATTCCCGCTGTCAAACACCTGGAACGTGTCGACCCCGATGTCGCCCGTTACCGTCACGGGCACGCCACTCTTGATCGCGTGGATGCGAACCGTGTGAGCGCTGTTGTCGGTCGCCGCGAGCGACGAACCAGCCACGATATCGATGCTCGTGAGGCTCGACGTGCTGTCGATGTTCACCAGATCAATCGCTTCGTTGCCGCCACCCGCGATGAGGTCGAGCGCGAGGAAACCTTCGAAGGTGGTCGTCGCGACGAGACCCGTATCGGCGGTGATCTCGGTCACGCCATCAGCTGCTGCACCATCGTCGCTGATCTCGATATCGGCAGTGCTCGTGCTGCTCGAAGCATCGACGACGAGGTTGCCACCAGCGCCGTCGAGGATGAGCGTGTCGAGGTCGGCGAAGCTGACGAGGGTCAGCGGCGCGCCACTCGGCCCCACACCGACGTTGCCACTTCCTTGACCATCGAGGACGTCGCTGAAGTAACCGACATCAGCGGCAGTAAGGAGCTCGAGCGCGAGGCTGTTATCGCCGAGTCCGCCATCGAAGTGGATCGTCACATCGGTCAGATTGCTCGCGGTGTAGTAAGCATCGGCGGCTATATTCAAGTGCGCGCCATTGCTCACACCACCCGACGCGAGGCTGTTGTCGACCAGCGGCGCAGCGCCGTCGAAGCTCGGGAGTCCCGCTGCTGTTTCGCGAATCGTCAGCGACTCACTATCGCTGCTACCGATCACCGTGAAGCTGTTGATCGTATCGGCCTGGCCACTGAACTTGCCGAGGCCATTCACCTCGACTTCGAACACGTTCGGTGCACTCAGGAAGATCTCGATCGCGTCGGCCGCGCCGTTCTGGAAGCCGGCGATTCGCATGTCGAGCACGAGGTTGTAGACCGACGTCAGCGGCGTCGTTTGCACCGTTTCAATCGAGCTATACGCAACCCCTGCCGCCGACGCGCCGAACGACCAAACGCCGCTGTAGTTGACTGCGCCGAGCGTCAATGTCGGCACGCCGAGTCCCGTGATATCGAGCACTAAAAGATCGCCCGCAGGCATCGTCGGATCGCCACCAAAAATGCTGATCGGTGTGCTCGCGAGACCATTGTCTTGATCGGGCCGGACGTTGAACGTATCGATCTCCGCGCCGCCGGTGAACGTCGCGCTCACCGCGTCGATATCCCCTGCAAAGCTCAGCGTCGCGCCACCCACATCCGCACTCGCCGCATCAATCGTCACGCTGACGGTGGTTCCAGCGGCGAGCCGGCTTCCCGCTTCGAGCGTGGCGTTATCGCCGGCGTTAATCGTGATCGAGGTCCCGGCGCTGATCGTGGCGAGGGTCGACCCTTCGAGCAAAAAGTTCTGGGAGGCTGCCGAGTCGGTCGTGGTGAGGAGCACCGACGATGCGCCGCCACTAGCGGTCAGGTTGGCGTTGATCGTCATGTCGCCACCAGCGGTCGCCGTCAGGTTCCCGACCGACGTGATCGTGCTGTTGGCGGTAAAACTCCCCGCCGAACTTCCCGTAAACAGACCCGCCGAACTAATCGCCGCACTACTTAAAAACGTCCCACCGCTGGAGGTCAGCGAGACATCGCCTGCCGTGGAAGTGGTGGTGCCACCGATCGACATGTTGCCGGTCGAAAATGCGGTGAGAGTACCGCTGGAGGTCATCGCTGCGGTGGTGCTGAGGGTGCCACCATTGGCAGTGACCCCGAGCAGCCCCGTGGAGCTGATGACCGCATTGCTCGTTAGCGAGCCAGCTGCGGTGAGAGTGATATTGTTGTTGGTTCCCGCCGTTGTCACCGTCTCCGAGATGATGATGTTGCCGGTCGAGGAAACGTTAATGCTGCCGCCTGTTGTGGCGCGAACGCCAGTGACGGTTGCGGTCGCACCACCCAGCGTGACATTGCCCGTGTTGGCGAGTCCAATGCCGCCGGTCCCTGTCGTCGCTTCGAGGTTGTTCACTTGGGTTTCGAGATTGCCCAGCGATCCAACACCGACCCCCGCAATACTCTCGAACCACAATCGGTTCGCGATGATGTCGACCAGGGCATCGTTGGCGTTGTCGGTGATGACGGCACCGGAATTAAGCGTAACGAGTCTCACATCGCCGAGGCCTGCATCGATCACGCCGATGGGAAAATTGTCGGTCGTGTCGACAAGTGTGATGTTGCTCGCAGCGGTTCCGGCGGTCTTGGCGTCGACACGTCCACCCGGGGTTGTTGTGGCCGCATTGATTCGCAGGCCAGCAGTCAGGGCGCCGATGGTGCTCGTGGCGCCGGTGACTTCGAGGATGATGGTGACAGCGCCGATGTCGCGGTCAGTTTCGCCATCGCCGACGAGGCTGCCGTTTTGAACCAGCAGATCGAAGACGGTGTTGTCGGCAGCTCCGATCGACGAATCCGAGATGCTCAGGCCGCCGGCAGTATCGACGATGTGGACCTGATTGGGGGTGGTTTGCGTGCCAGCAGCGCCGCCGGTGACGATCAGCTGCGTGGCGTTGATTTCCAGTCGATTGGCGGCTCCGTTGCCGATGCGCCGACTGGTTTGTGTGAGGGTGAGGGTGGTGACGCCACCGACGATGTCGGCGGCCCCACCATCAGCAGCACCACTCTCGATGTTGCCGTTGTTGACGAGGATCGTTACTGCGCCGGTCCCTGCATTGAGGTTCTCGACAACCACGTTGCCGATGCCAGCAGCGGTGATTACGACCGGGGCGTTGTTGTTGGTGACGCTCTGGATATTCAGCCCATCGGCGTCGTCGATATTCACGGTGCCCGAGGTGCTATTGGTCGCAGTGAGGTTCACGACACTCGTGTCGAGGTTGATCCCTTGGGCAGCGCTCGCGACGAGGCTGCCACCAGCAACCGTAGTGACGACGTTGGCGGTTGCGCCGTTGCCATCGGTGATCGATCCTGTGCCGGCCGACAGATTCACCGACAAGCCAGCGGTGATGGTGCTGTTGACGTTGATCGAGCCTCCCGACGTGAGCGCGATGCTGCTGGTGGCTCCCACGACCGACATCAGGCCGTTGACGTCGATGATATCGGCGCCAGCTCCAGCGTTGATGTTGAGGTTGGTGTTGCCGTGGGCATTCGCTGCGCCGGCGATGGTGATGAGATCGGCTCCATCGACGCCGCTGGCGACGGTGTCGATATTCACCACCGTATTGCCCGAGAGATGAACTTGCTCGAACGAGACACCGCCGCTGCTGCCACTCACGACGAGCGCCGGAATCGTTCCAGTAGCAGAATCAAAACCGGTGTTGATGCTGATGATTTCGTTGGCATTGGGGAAGTTGACATTCGCGACACCAAAGCCGCTCAAATCGAGCGGTTCGAGACCGACGAACGTAATCACTCCGATGCCCGCGATGGTGACGGTTCCCGAGCCAAACGTGGTGCTGCTGGGAACATAAGTCGCGGTTTGCGAGCTGGCGCCTTCAACCCGCAGCGTGTCGCCAAACAGGCTCATCGTTTGAGCTTGACCGTCGAACACAATTCCGCCCGTGGGAATCGGATCGGTGCTGGCGCCGCTCGAGCGAACGATCAGCGTATCGTCGCCACCTGCTCCCAGGATATTGAGGATCTGAGCGACGGGATTGGTGTAGACAGCAGTGACGACGCCACTCGAGTTGGTGCGTGTTACCGTGTAGGTGGTGCCATCGCCGGTGATGACAAATTCATCCGCTAAGCTAGTCCCCGCGAGGAGTGGCTGACTCGACAGCACGATATCGTTGCCATCGCCACCAGCGTAGCTGATGTAGAGTGTTCCACCGGCATACGAAATGGCTGCTCCTTCGGCAAGTCCGGCGAAGGTTCCCGTGACGGCGTCGGATCCATCGTTGCTGACGATCGTGAAGGTTTGCAGCGCCGCTGGATTGACTGTGAAGCCACTCAGCTGCGTTAGATTGAGTGCTACGCCGCTTCCAATCGAAACGGTGCCGGTGACATTCACCTGGTCATAGCCGGTAACGCCATTGCCGGGAGCTGTTCCGCCGATTTCGATCGCGAGCGCGGTGTTGTTGCCGAGGGCCAGATTGCCGGTCGCAAGCGTTTCGGGGCTGGCTCCCGGGGCAAGCGTCGATGTCGCCGCCAGCGTTACTGCGCCGGTGATACTACCGGTTCCACCCAGGGTGCTTGCGCCACTCCCTTGCACCGGACCAGTGCCGGTAGCCGATCCGCTGGCATTGCTCGCCAGCAGAATGCCGCCTGTGATCGTGGTGCCACCGCTGTAGGTGCTCGCGCCGCTGAGCGTCAGGCTTGCAGCCCCTTGCTTCTCCACGCTGCCGACCCCGGAAATCGCGCCCGAGAAGAGGCCGTTGGTTGTCTGCACGATGCTGAGCTGCGGAGTCGCTGGGGCAGCTACCACTTCGTTGGTGACGCCGTAGAAATGGTACGACGCCGTCGTGCTGTTGTTGGGCCGGAATGAAATGGCAACGCTCGAACTGGTGGCCACAAATCGGTAGGTCAAATAGTTCGGCGTGGCGCTGGCATCTTCGTTGAAGCGAATGGTGGTGCTTGCAGGACCAGCACCATCTTCGTCGAAGATGAGGACGTTCGTGCGGTCGTCGGCGCCCCAGCGTCGATTGTAAAGACGGGTTTCGTAAGTCGTTCCAGGGACAAGGCCCGAAAGAGTCAAAACTGCAGGATTGCCAGCGTAGAGGAAATCTTCCAGCAGCGTGTGAGTCCCATCGGTTGGGGAAAGGATGCCAGTGCTGGTGTTGCTGAAGGCAAAGCCCGCTCCGGTGAGTGTCCAGTTCCCTCCGGAATTGCCTGCATTGGTGAAGTTGACACCGTTGATCGTAGCAACGCTTGCACCGGCATTGAAATCGAGGGCGTGGGTGTAGGTTTTGCTGCTCGAAATACCGCTGGTGGCATCGGAGTCGAACAGGACCGGTGCGAGAACCGAACCACTCCGCATCAGGTTGCCCGAACCCGAGAGGCTGCCGATCGTTTCGGTGTAAATGCCGAAGTCGACACTGGTTCCGGCTCCAACGACGAGCGAGTTGCTGGCCAAAGTGTGCGGAATCACTTCGTTTGCGCCGGTGCGCAAACGGCCGCGATTGATGACCGTACCACCTTGATAGTTGTTGGCCGGATTGGTCAGCGTGAGGGTGCTCGCCTCGTCGCTGCGTGTTTGACCTTTGAAGAGCCCCCCTGCGCCGGTCACCTGACCAGTCACCGTGATGTGGTTCTGGTCGTTGCCACCGATCGAGGCGTTGCTACCCAGGGTGATCGTCCCGGACAAAACATACTCGGCCAGTCCGCTTCCACCGCCATCGCCATAGATGGTGCTTTTGCCATCGCCAGCGGTTCCCAGACCTTGGAGCGTGAAGTTATTGGCGATCACACCATTGCCGCTGCCATAATTCAGTCGCACATTGGCGCCCGAGCTGACGTTGACATTGGCGCTTGCTAGGCCGGTTGCTGAGCCAACGCTAATACTCCCTTGCGTGACATTAAGATTGCCTGCAAAGGAGCCTGTACCGCCGAAGCCTTGAGTATTGCTGCCCGACTTCTGAATGGTGCCGTAGCCATCCAGGGTTCCATTAAAACTATTGTCAGTGGTACCGGAAACTAGAAGGGTAGGTGTGGTGAGAGATCCTGAGACCACTTCGTTCGTTAAACCATAAATATGGTAGGTCGAAGAAGTATTGTTGGCGAGATGAACATTAATGGTCATTGCACTACCGGTCGCAATGTACCGATAGGTCATATAATTGGGGGTCGCGCTGGCATCAACATCGTGATAGAGGATGGTCGAAGCAACACCCGCTCCATCTTCATCAAACACAAACCGCTGGGTGCGGTTGGTATAAGGTTGCCAGCGGCGGTGGTAGAGGCGAACCTCATACATGGTCCCTGGCGTCAATCCTGTGAGTGTCACCTGGGTGGGATTGGCGTTGTAGTAGAAATCTTCGAGCAGCACGCTGGTGCCATCGGTAGGTGGTGTGACTCCGGTGGGAACTCCAGCAGCAGCGGCCGTAGCGTTGAGGGTGTAGTTGGGGCCGACTTGCACACCAGCGTCGAACGCCACTCCGTTAACGGTGGCGACTGTTGCGCCAGCGTTGAAGTCGAGCTTATGGGTGTAGGTCTTGGCGAGACTAATATCGGAGTCAGCGTCGCCGGTGAAGTTGGTGAGCGGAATCACGCCGCCTGTCCGGCGCACCGTTCCGGTGCCTGCGAGCGAGTTGATCGTTTCGCTGAAGACACTCAGATCGAGCGCCGTTCCGGCACCGACCGTCACCACCTGATTGCCAGCGGCATGCGGAATCACTTCGTTTGCGCCAGCTTTCAGGGTGCCGCGATTGATGGTGGTTCCACCCGTGTAGTTGTTGGCGGGGTTCATCAGCGTGAGGGTGCTATTCTCGTCGCCGCGCGAGCCACCTTTAACGAGGCTCCCTGCGCCGGTGATTTGGCCGGTCACCGTGATGTTGTTGGCGCTATTGCCGCCGATACTGCCGCTCCCGACCAGGGTGATCGTGCCGGCCAAAGTGATGTCGGGAGAGCCACCGCCAGCGCCATCGGCGTAGATCGCGGTTTTGCTATCAAAGCCGCCGGTTCCGCTGAGAATCCAGTTGTTTTCCACGCGCTGATACGGAGTGTTCCACCACAGCAGCGTAACGGCGGTGCCAGTCACGGAGATCGTGCCGGTGCCGAAGGCTTGGGCGTGCTCGGCGCGAATCGCTCCGGCAGTATGGACCACGCCACCACCGAAGGTATTGGCCCCGCGGAGGGTGTACTGACCGTTGCTGGTTTTGGTGAGCGAGCCACCACCGCTGATCGCACCTCCGGTAGCAAATCCTGTCGATGCGGCGACATCGATGGTGTTGGAACCCGACAGGATCAGCGGCGTGTTGACGGTGTTGTTCACTCCCGCGCTGCTGCGAATCGCAAAGCCATTGGGAACCATGCTCGTCGTGGCGAGGTCGGATACCGCCTGGTTGAGCGTGATGCTATTGCCGGTGATCACATAACCAGGTGCGTTGAACTGCATCGCGTAGGTGTTGCCAGGGGTGGTGTTGTTGATCAAGGTACCGGCAGCAGCGCCGCCGAAGACGAGCGTATCTCCCGAGGTAGGAGCCTGATCGACTCCCAAGAGATCCCAGTTAGCAGAGTCGGCGAAATTGATCGCATCACCACCACCATCCCACACCAGCGTGGCCATCACCTGACGCTGTTCGAGCGATTCCACCAGCATCCGGCGAAAGGCGCGTCGCTTAGGAGACTGCATGCGCGACTTGGCATGAGCTTCTCGCTGGGACTTATTCGTCGACTTGGAAGCAGTGCTGTAGTCAGTAGACGAAGAGCGATTCGAGCGGATGGACATAACAGCGATGCTCCAGCAGGGATTCTGATATTAAGTTGGAATTCAATTATCAGAACTTGAGAGGATGAGGAGTATGGAGGAGTAGTCGGTGGTGATGACTTGGGTTATAAGTAATAAGATATGGGGAGATCTTAAGACTTATGGTTTTCTAATGAGCAGGATCGAGAATCAGCCAGCGTTAATGGAAAATAGGTAGTAGCGCCACAAAGTTGCGTGTCGATTTGTCGCGGCAGCAGCGAGCGTTGCCTGAGGGACCCGAATGGTCTGTCGCGCAGCTCACGAGGTGCTTTCTGGCGACCTCAGCGCGCGTGTTATCCACCCCAATTCACTATGCCGGGAACGGTTCGTAGCATAATTGCGCCAAGCCAGGGGTCCAGAGGTTTCAGCTACCAAACGGGTAGATTTTTAAGAATGTCCTCTTTGTGCTCGGCAGCACAGTCCACTGAAGGGGTGCCGGCAGTTCTTTTGGACGGTCTGGCCTGCGGCTGAAACGCACGTGCACGCTGGATCGCCGATTCTCTCGGCAAGGGACCTGCAAGCTCCTCTCGGCCCCTTCCCGCGATTGATTTGCGCTCGATATGGGTGTTTACTAGGGTCTTAACGGTTAGGCAGTGTCCTGCCCGCCCCCCTCCCGCCGACATTCCCCACGCTTCAGGAACTCTCGTATGCGTCTTCCCTATGTGCGAACTGCGATCGCCTCGCTAGCTCTGGCGACAGGCTCTTTATTTCCCGCAGTCACAGCAGCCGCTGAAGGCTGGCCGACGTTTCGTGGCGCTGATCGCTCGGCTGTTTCCAGCGACAAAGGTTTGCTACAGGCGTGGCCCGAAGGTGGTCCCAAGTTGCTGTGGGAAACCACGGGGCTTGGTCGCGGCTATGCCAGCGTGAGTGTGGCGGGGGACAAACTCTTCACGCTGGGTGACAGCCTCGAAGGGGCCGAAGCAGACGACAAGGATGAGTACCTGATTTGCCTGGCCAAAGATGGTGGCAATGTGCTGTGGAAGTCGAAGCTTGGTCCCGCCTGGAACAACGGCTCGCCGAACTGGCAGAGCTCGCGCTCGACCCCGACGGTCGATGGCGATTTGGTGTATGCCCTGACCGCCTATGGTCGGTTGATCTGCAGCAAAACCTCCGATGGCTCGGAAGTTTGGCGCAAGGATTTGAAGGAAGATTTCGGCGGCAGCAAGGGTGACAGCTGGGGCTATAGCGAATCGGTGCTGGTCGATGGCGACCTGGTCGTTTGCACCCCTGGCAGCGACAAGAACACGATGGTGGCGCTCAACAAACTGACCGGTGAAACGGTGTGGAGTGCTGTTCGCGAAGGGGATCGTGGCGCGGGACACGCTTCGATCGTGATCAGCAACATCGGTGGAACGAAGGTCTATGTGCAAACGACCGCCAGTGGCGCGCTGGGTGTGCGTGCCTCCGATGGCAAGCTCCTGTGGTCGTACGAAATCGACAAAACAACCGCTGTGATTCCGACGCCGATTGTGAAGGGTGATTACGTCTTCTTCTCGGCTGGCTACAAGCGGGGCGGTGCTCTTTTGAAGCAAGTCGCTGGCGAAAATGGCGAAGTGAAAGTGGAAGAGGTTTATCCCCTCAACACGGCCCTGGCCAATAAGCATGGCGGCATTGTGCTGGTGGGTGACTATCTGTTTGGTGATTCCGACGACGCTGGCATTCCCTTCTGCGCCGACCTGATGACGGGCGAGATCAAATGGAAAGAGCGCGGCGTTGGTAAGGGCTCGGTGACGGTGGCTGCAGCCGACGGTTGCCTTTACCTCGGTTTCCAAGATGGCACCATCGCGCTGATGAAAGCTGGCGACAAGCACGAGGAACTCGGCTCGTTCAAGGCACCCGGTTCGGGCGATCGTCCGAGCTGGGCGCATCCGGTCATCACAGGTGGCAAACTCTACCTGCGTGAAAACGGCCGCGTGCTTTGCTACGACGTTAGCGCTGCGAAGTAAGACCTTTAGAGGTCGTCGTACGCTGGCCGCGCACGTCGGCCAGTGAGTCGTTAGCGCGACATCACTCTCGATAGCTCAAGAGCCTCGTCATCTGGCATGTCAAGCGTGCCGCTGGCGGGGCTTTTTCGTGCGCTCTTGGGCCTTGCGAGCCAGAAAATCTTTTCCAAACAGCCTGGATTTTTTAGCGGCGGCATTCCGCCATCACAACGCAGCCCAGCTACTCAGCGGTAGCCAGCTCGCCCCCGCTACTGGGGCCAAGAGCGGAGGTTTTTCCTGGTAAGGTGGGTTCATTTCCCGCAGCCGATCGACTGCGGCATTCCGCCCCTCGAGCGGAGTATGAGCCTGCTACTGCCAAGGACTGCCGAAGGTACCGGTTGTAGCAAAGTTGCCACTTGAAGGTGCTAGACCACGCAGTTAGTCTAGCCCCAAGGTATACATTGCGCGCAGCACGCTCTCTCCCAGCTTAACGGGGCTGATGCTGACACAGAACACTAAGATGTGGCGTTTCAAGTGCCACTCCGACCGCGATGCTTCTGTGCATGCCAATGTACATCTGTCTGCTGTGATGAGCGATTGATGTGCGATTTCTTGTGGAGCCTCCCCCATGGTCTTGCGTGGCATTCTTGGTCGTTTGGCGTCGCTAATTGGGTCGGCTACTGCAACGAAAAATGCTCGCTCAGCAGTGTCTCCAGCAGTGCGTCGGCTGTCGCCACGTGTTCGTCGCCGCATGTTTCTGGAAGGACTGGAAGAGCGACGCGTGCTGACCAGCGACGTCACGCTCGACGGGCTCGGAGCGCTCAGCATCACCGACCAATCGGGGACCGACGACAGCTACACGCTCGAGCTTGTCAGTGGCGGAACGATGCTGCAAATCACCAGCACTTCGCTGCTGAATCCCACGCTGCAAATGGGCTGGACCTTCAACGGCACCAATCAAGTTGGGATTCCCGTTTCCACCATCAACCTCGTGACCCTCAGCGCTGGCGCTGGCGATGACTCGGTCGAACTCGACACCTCTCTGAGCACGCTCATTGGGGTTCCGATTGTCGTCCACGGCGATGCCGGCGCGAGTGATCAAATCACGGTCGAATCGGGCGCGACACTCACCGCCAATGCCGATCACTCGGCTGATCTCGTGCTTCAAGCAGGTGCCACGGCGCTGCTGACAGCCAATGCCACCTTCGACTCGCTTGCTGGGACGGGCGGCAACGTGAACCTGGGCAGTTTCACGTTCACTTCCGGAGGGGACGCAACCAGCACGTCGTACGCCGGAACGATCAGCGGAACTGGTGTCCTGCTGAAGACCGGGGCTGGCATGCTGACGATGTCGGGGGATAACTCGGCCTACCTCGGCACGACCACCATCAACCACGGCACGATCGTGCTTGGTCACGTGAACGCCCTCGGCAGCACAGCAGCCCGCACCATCACACTCAACGATGCTTCCACTCCCGACGCCAATCCCACTGCGCTGCTCGCCTCGGTGGGAGGGACCATCAGCAACAACATCGTAGTCGGCGCTGGGATGAGTGGCGGAAATGTCACCACCATCGGCACCACGAACATTCCGGCCCCACTCACCACGTTTTCGGGGACCATTGCGGCAGCTAAGTCGGTCGATCTGGTGGGGGAAAACGTTGCGGGAACCATTTTCAGTGGCGCGATCAGCGGCAACCTCGCCACCCTCGAGAAGACCGGCTCGCAAGGGGTCACGATCAGCGGCAGCAACACGTTTACCGGTTCGGTCGACATCGCCAGCGGCGTGCTGACGGTGACGGGCGGCAGTGCCGTTCCGAACACAAGTCAGGTGAACGTCAACGGCGTCGGCGCGACACTCACCGTCGCCACAAGCGAGCAAGTGGGGAACGTCACGGGTGTCGACAACAGCCTGATGGTGCTTGCTACAGGAGCAACACTCACCACCGGGGTCAACACTCCCGACGCGGTCTTTCACGGCGATATCAGTGGCGATGGGAACCTCACGAAGCTCGGCTCGAACACTTTTGCTCTCACTGGCAGCAACAGCTACACCGGCACCACAACCGTGAGCGCTGGCACGCTCGAAGTGCGCGGCGGATCGCTCACCGGCAACTCGATCCTGCGTGTTGGAGGGGGCACGTTTCGTGTCACCCAAAATGGGACGGTGTCAGCGGGAACACTGGGGAATGACGCTGGCACTGGCAGCGTGAATATCGACGTCGGTAGTGTCACGATCGCCAGCGGACTGAGTGTCGACAACCTGCGTGTTGGTTTCAATGACGCCTCGTCGGGAACGGGCACCGGCAGTCTGCTGGTCAACGGCGGAGCAGTGTCGATCGGCGCGGGAGCCTCTACCAACTTCTTCATCGGACGCTCGAGCGGCGGCACATCGGTCGATGGGACCGTGAATCTCACTGCCGCTTCATCGGTCACCATCAGTGTGGCTTCGATGGCCCTGGGGGTCGTAACTGGTGCGGCCGGTGATGGAACTTCTGGCACACTGCTACTTCCTGATAACGTCACCAAGAACATCACCGCCACCACTTCGGTGCTGCTGGGGGATTCCGCTACCCCCTTCAATAATGCAGAGCAGAATTTGCTCTCTCTCGGAGCGGGCACCACCACGATCAACACCCCGGTGATGACCGTGGGTGGTCGCAAGGCGAATGGCCAGGTAACGATTGGGGCCGGTGGTACGCTGAACCTCTATGGCGCAGGGGGCGCGGCAACAGTTGCCGACCTTTTCCTCGCCGACAACAACGTTGGCACCGGTTCGGTGATCTCGGGGGTGATGAACCTGGCTGGGGCAACTTTCAATGCCAATCTCGATGAGCTCCGAATCGCGCGCCACTTCAATGGCACTGGTGCCTCGCAAGCTTCGCTCACGTTTGGCAACGGCACAGTGAATGCCGTGACACTGGCCATCGCCAATCCGAACTCTTCGGCATCAACGACCACGCAAAGCACTGCCCCAACCAACACGACAGGCTCGCTGGTGATGAATGGTGGCTCGCTGAACGTGACCGGCACCACCGTGGTGGGTCTCAACGGTGGCCTCGGCACACTCGATGTGAACGGGGGCACGGTCACACTCGGCTCGGGAAGTGGCAGCAATCTTTATATCGGTCGTCGTACAGGCGATTTTGGCACCGGCACCGGAGTGGCGTTTGCTCAAACGGTCGACTTCACCGGCGCGACGAGCGTCAGCATCAATGTGGCTGAACTGGGCATCGTCACCTCCACTTCGGCAACGGGGTCAAACCAACTTTATCCCCAAGCAACGGTCACCCTCTCGGCATCGAACAACATCACCGCGTCGACTTCGATTGTGATCTCCAACTCGACGACCGTCGGCTTGGCCGGGACGAACAATCTCCGACTCGGCGCGAGCAACACCATCAACACGCCGCTATTTGTGGTGGCTGGCGATAAAGGCTCGGCGCAAGTTTCGTTTGTCGCATCTGGCAGCACGCTCAACCTCGGCACCAGTGGCAATCGGACCGAACTTCGGCTTGGTGCTCACGCCACCTCGGCCTCCGGCACTTCTGTGAATGGAACGTTTCTCGCTACGGGAAGCACCCTCAACGCATTTCTCTCGAGCTTGATTGTCGGCTCGAAACCGAACGTCTCCACCGGAACTGTCGCCGGCACGTTCACCATGAATCTCGGCACCGTCGATACCAATAACGTGGTCATTGCCCGGCGAACCGATGCCGGAACTGCAGGAACTGTCAACGGCACGCTGAATCTCAATGGAGGCTCGCTGCTGGTGAATAGCACCCTGGCCGATGGTGGCGGCAACAACCCCACGCTGAATATCAGTGGCGGCACGCTGCGAGCCACCACCATCGATCGCTCCAGCGCCACTCCGTTCAACATTAACTTTGCGTCGGGAACGATTCAGAATCCAGCGAGTGGCAACACCACCGTCACCGATGCCGTGGTAACAACCACCGGCTCAGGTCCACGCTCGATCGTGGTCGACGCCTCGCAGTCGATCACGTTCCAATCGGCTTCGCAGCTCGCGGGTACAGGGACCGGCGCGATCACCAAGAGTGGCGACGGCACGCTGATTCTCGAAGGTGCGAGCACCAACAGTGCCGGATTCAGCATCGCCGACGGCACGCTGCTGGCCAATAACAGCAGCGGATCGGCCACCGGTTCAGGCGCAGTGAGCGTCCTCTCGGGGAGCATCCTCGCCGGCACTGGCACCATCACCGGGGCTGTCACCGTCGCAGCGGGGGGCGTGCTGGGCGTTGGCCTCACTCTCGCGGGAACCGAAAGCCTGGCAACCGGCGCCGCGCTGCTGCAAGACGACGCCACACTCGACATCAACCTCAGCGGTGTGCCTGCACCAGTGGCCGGCACCGACTACGATCAGCTGATCGTCCCCGGTTTGACACTCGGCAGCGCCGGTCAGCGTCCGGTGCTCAACGTCAACCTCACCGGCACCATCACCCCCGCGACACTGCAGTCGTTCCTGATCATCAGCAACACCGGCGGCGCCGCTGTGAGTGGCGTTTTCCGCGACCCCACCAACACGTTCGATCTCGCGGAAGGTTCGGAGTTTGTCGTCGGTGGTCAGAAGCTCTACATCAGCTACACCGGTGGCGACGGAAACGATGTGGTGCTCTACAGCCAGCCTGTCATCAACGGCACAGCAGGCGCTGATACGGTGGTCGTGACACCGCAAGCAGGTGGCAACCTCGAAGTGGTGGTCGGCTCGAGCCCCGCCATCATCCTCGTCAATCCACCCAACTTCACCTTCAACGGTCTGGCTGGCGACGATCGCTTGATCGTCACCGCTAACAGCCACGCGCTTCCATCAGGAGGCCTCTTTTTCAATGGTGGCACACAAGATGTTGCTGGTCCCTTCGGCGATGTGCTTCGTGTGAATGGCGACAACGTCCAGTCGGCCATCTACACCCCCGATGCAGTCGCCAGTGGCGCACTCGACAACGATGGACGAGTCGAAATCGTCGGCCGAGGGGTGATTAACTTCACGCAGCTCGAACCGGTCGACATCCACTCGATGGCCAGTGTCACCCTCAGCACCGCAGCGGCCAATGACATTGTCACCCTCAGCAGCGGCACCGATTCCGCAACCGGCACCATCCCGGCGATTGTCCTCACCGGCTCGAGCGGCGGTGTTCCCTTCGAACAGCTGCACGTCTGGAACGTCGGCACCCTCACGGTCGACACCACGCTCGTAGATGGCAACGACACTGTGACTGTCAGCACCGGCACCGCCACCACACACAACGTGGTGAATCTGCAAATCGAAAACGGGGCTGCTGGCACCGATACAACCACCGTCAGCACTGCGTCGACCTTCACCGGCAATGTGCTGATTCATTCGCAAACCATCGCTGTTAACGCAACCCTCACCGCTAGCGCCGCTGGCAACGTGACCCTCGATGCGCGTGGCTCGATCACTACCTCGGGGACGGGCGTCGACATTGTGACGCAAGACCTGATTGCCTCGGCTACGACTGGCATCAATCTCGATACCACAGTCGCCACGATCGTCGCCACCAACAGCACGTCGGGCTCGATCACGATCGACGAAACCAACGCCGTCACGCTCACCAATGTCACCAACAACAACGCCCCGATCACAATCAACACCACGTCGAGTGGTAATGTGGCTGCCGCCAATGTGAACGCGGGCAGCGGCACCGTCACGATGACGATCAACAACGGCAACCTCGACAGCGCTGCTGGCGATGCCGGGGTGGCCGACATTGTGGCTGGCACCCTCAACGTCACCCTCTCGACCACCAATCGTTCGATCGGCGGCGTCGGCAATCGGCTGGAAGTCAACCTCGGCACGCTGGTCGTCGCAACCAATACGACCTTGGCCAACTTTGTCTATGTCGTTGACACCGCCGGTGGCCTAAGCGTTTCGAATTCCACCGTGGGAGCTGGCACTGGAGCAACCTTCGACGTCCTCGCGCTCAACGGCAGCATTGTGGGAGATGGTGGAACCGATCGCGATATCGGCGGCACCATCATCGTCCTTGAAGTGACCGGCAGCGGCAGCACGATTGGAACCCTGGCGACACCGTTTCGCATCAATGCCCCCTCGGCCATCGCTGGAGCTCGGGTCGATGCAACGACGGCAGGTGGTGTCAGCGATCACATCAGCCTCCTCGATAACACGGACAATTTTCCCATCGGCGTGATCAACGCTGGACTCGGAGATATCCGCCTCGAATCAACGGGAGCGATCCACGACAACGCGGCTGATACGACGCTCGACATCCTCGGCGATCAGCTCGAAATTGTGGCGAGCAGCGGCATCGGTGTCGGCGGGAGCGGAGCACTCGAGACTCAGGTGAACAACCTCGAAGCACGCAGCAGCACTGGCGGCATCCTCGTCACCAACACTGGCGACCTGACAATCGGTGGCGCAAGTGGCGGCACCGTCGGCGCCCGCACAACCACCAGTGGAGGCGTGAACATCACCTCCACAGGCAACATGTCGGTGACCGAAGGGATTCTGTCGTCGGGTGGCGGCAACGTCACGCTCAGCAGCGGTGGGACGTTTTTAAGTAGTGCGGCGATTAGTTCGGCGGGTCTGTTTACGGGAAGTTCGGCGGGGAGTTTTACCGCCAACAGCACGATCACATCGGTCGGGAACCTGACGGCGACCGCTGGTGGCGACATGACGATCAACGCCAACTTGACCGCTAGTGGCGGCGCATCGTCGGTGCTGCTCACCACGACCGACTCGGCAGCCTCGCAAAACTTTTTGCTCGAAGGGTCGACCCTCGCCACGATCAGCGCTGGGACCTCGATCACGATTAACGCCGGTGATAACGCCACGCTCGAAGCGGGAAGCCGGCTCGCCGCTGGAACCACCGTCAGCGTGACGATTGATGCGGCGAGTGCGGATGGGGGTGGCGCGGTGCTGAGCTTTGCAGGGGATATCGATGCGGTGAGCGCGACGTTCACCGGCGGCGCGGAGATCGATACGTTCAACGTCCGGCCCGATCAAGACAATGGTCTCGCGAGCACGCCGATCAGCATTTTTGGTGGCGATCCGACGATGCCAGCGGGCGACGTTTTAGTGCTCGATATTACGGGGCTCGGTGTACCGACATTGACGCTCGGCGCTGTCGACTACAGCGGCGTTTGGTCGTTCGGCACGTCGGCGGCAGGGGTTGCTTACACCTCGATTGAAACGGTGCAAACGACGCCGCTGACGTCGGTCTACAACCTCGTGCTCGACATGCGAATCGCCGGTTTCCAGAACGGCGCGGCCGACGCGATCGAGATCTTCCTGAGTGCACCGAACGTGTTCGAAGTCGAGGTCAACGGCCTCGGCAAGTTCAGTGGCCAGGCCGATACGATCAACAGCTTCACGGTGATCGGCAGCGATGATAGTGAGTCGCTGACGATCCGCGAAACAGCAGCGGGACTCCCGAGCTTCGACGGCGCTGCGCCGCTGGTCGACAACAGCCTCGCGTCGGGTGGCGTGAGCAATGGCGCGCACTTGAATACAGCCGCCGATGCTTACTACACCGCGAGCAATCTGACCGATGTGACGATCCACTTCGATGGCGGACTCGGCGATAACAGCCTCGCGCTCGAGCTCCTTACAGCGGCTGATGTCGGCTACTTCAGCGACGTCCTCGATGGTCAAGGGAGTGGCAACGTCGGTGTCGGTCCGAGTGGCGCGCCGCTGACGCTCGTCAGCTTCGCCGATCTCGACACGCTCATCCTCGACGGCGCTGGTGGCAACCTAGTGGTCGATGCTTCGAGCAGCACCAGCACTGCCGATATCGAGATCAGCGACGATGCACTACTCGGTGACGGTGTGACCGAGATCACGGCCGATACGGGTCTCGTCGCGACGACCACGTTCGAAGGCTTCCTCGCGCTCGACCTCATCGCGGGTGGCGGCAACGAAGCGATTGACCTCATCAATATCGACAGCACATCGAGCCTCACGAGCATCGATATTGTGGCTGGTTCGTCGCTCGCAGCGACCGACAACAGCGCTCACACGGTTCGGATCCACGCGATCAAGAGTGGCGTGCCAGTGACGGTGACGGGCGACATCGGCGTCGACACGTTCCAGGTGTTTGACAGCGGGAATTCCGCATCGAACATCGCCTCGACCTTGTCGTTCAATGGTGTTGCCGGTGACGACGACGCGCTGATTGTCGACGACAGCGGCAGCCCATCGGCTGACTCCGTCGTCATCACGCGCACCACGATCGAAGGGCTCACGATCGCGTCGGGAATCGACATCACGTTCACCAGCATCGACGATCTCGATGTGACGACTTCGGGCGGCGCCGATACGATCCGCGTCAACATGACCGAAGCGGCGAATGACCTTGATACGGCGGTCGTCACCGGTGCCGGAGACAGCGATCAGTTCTACGTCAACGCAGCCGACCTGCTCGCGCGACTCACCCTCAACGGTGGTCTTGGCGACGACACGTTCGGCGGCACACCATCGAGCACCGCGCCCGGCTATCTGCTGAGCGCCAGTGAACTCGACGGCGTCGACGACATGATTCGCCCGAGCCTCACAACCCCCTTCTTCATCAACGGCAACGATCCCACGGTGCTCCCAGGCGATGTGCTGAACATCGATGTCTCGGCGCTCGGTGGCGGACTCGCCGCGACAAGCCCCGTGCTGGTGAGCAGCGGACAAGTCCTCAGCTCGACGCACGCGACCGTCACCTTCACCACGATCGAAGATCTCAACTTGGCCGACGATGGCGAGATGACGAGCGCCACGATCAATGACATCTACATCCGCGGCACCAATGGCAATGACACGATTCAGTTCGCTCGCGCCAACACCACACTCGAGCCCAATCGGACCCGCGTGCAGATCGGCTCGAGCTACACGTACCACAACGTCCCGGGCAAGACGCTCGTCTACGGCCGCGGCGGCAACGACATCATCAACCAATCGAACCTGCAGATTCCCGCGGAATTCTACGGTGAAGCAGGGGATGACTTCCTCACCGGCAGCTTCAATAATGATCTCTTGGTCGGTGGCCTCGGTAACGACCGCATCAACGCCAGCAGCGGCAACAACATCGTCTGGGGTGATGATGCACCGACGAGCGACGAGCTGAATCCGCACGAGCTCAACATCGGTGGCAACGATACGCTGAGCGCGCTCGGCGGCAACGACATCTTCTACGCCGGTGGTGGCAACGATAGTGTCTCGCCAGGTGCGGGTGACGACTGGATCCACGGCGGCTACGGCAACGATCAGCTCTCGGGCAGCAGTGGCAACGACCGGATCTACGGCGCTCAAGGGAACGACACGATCAGTGGCGATGTCGGCGACGACTTCCTGAGCGGCGGCGACGGCGACGATCGGCTGTACGGCCGTGATGGCAACGATGTGCTGATCGGCGGCGACGGCGTTGATCTGGTCGACGGCGGCAACGGCAACGACCTGGTGCTCGCGGCGATCACCACCTACCAAGGGACGAGCGACACGGCGACGAGCAACACGTACAACAGCGCGGTCGACGCCGCGATGCTCGCGCTGCTGGTGGCCTGGAACAGCGGCGGCCCTGTCGCCGCGAATCTCACGCACACCGACGACTTCGACCGCGACACCCTCTACGGCGGCAGCGGCAACGACCTCTTCGGCACCCACACCAATGCCGACCCCCTCACCAGCGACATCCGCGGCGACTTCAATAACTCGCAAGACACCAGCCTCTAAGCGGCCAGAGGTCAGGGGGCAGGGACCAGGGACCAGAGGCGAGAGGCGAGAGGCGAGAGGCGAGAGGCGAGGGAATGCCAATGGCTAGGAACTAGGATCTAGAGTCTAGAGACTAGGGTCTAGCAAAAGTCGGAGCATGCCGAAGCAGCTATAGAAGAGCAGCTGAAGAAGAGCAGTAAAACCGAGCAGCAGGCTGAAAGCAAAAAAGCCTGTATTGCAAGCGTTTGAGGCTCGAAATACAGGCTCGTAGGTTGTTTGGCCGAGCAGCTGAAAAGAATTCAGCTGCTCGGGTGGGGTGAACTGCTCGCCTCGGTTAGCTGGCGCTGAAGGCGGTGGCAAGGCGGTCGAGGCATTCCCGTTCAGCGGTCGAGATTTTGCTTCCTAGTCCGAGGAAGCCGCCGGCAGCTGCGGCCACTTTTTCGGCGCGGCCGATGGTGCCGCTCTTGAGCGTGGCGATGGTGGCGGGCTCCAGCGTGGCGCAAATGGCGCGAACATATTTGTCCCAAGCAGCGACAGCTTCCTGAGTGGGGCGCGATTCGAGCCAGCTCGTCAGGCACTGATGGGTGGTCGAGTCAGGAGCGATGCCCATCTCGGTCGCCGCTTTCAGGATCGCGGTCTTCTCTTGAGCTGAGACATCGCCGTCGCTCCAGGCGACTTCCACAAGTGGCAGAAGAGCCAGTACCGTGAGGACCTGCACCCCAGCTTCCACCCTGGTGATGGCGTGCACGCAGGTGGTGTCGGCGATGCCAATGGCGACGCTGAGCACTTTTTCGGTCTCTTCAGCCGACATCTTTTTGCGCATCTTCTCGAGCAATTCCTGGTCGCGTTTCGAAAAGAAAGCTTCCTCGAGTGCTCGTCGTCGATCGTGGATCGAATCTCCCTCGCCCATGCCCATCGCTATAACTCCTGTGCAGTAATCAAAATGCGCAAGGTATTAGCGTAGCGCTTTGCACTGCTGGCAGCAAGGCGGGAGCCGGGTGCGCTGGGAAAGTGGCGAGCGCGACCGATCAAGAGTTTTCGATGAAGACAGTTGTCGCGACCGTCAAAAGGGGTAACATCGCTAAGTGTGATACCCGTGTGCGGAAGCCGCGCGCGATTCCCCAGCGTGAAGTGGAGTGCCGATGACGATTGTGGAGGAGATCGAGAGTACGAAGCAACTCTCGGCGTCGGTGCGGCTGGTGGCCGAGCGGCTCGCGCAAGTGATTCGCGGCAAGCAAGAGGTGATCGACCATCTGGTGATGGCGGTGATCGCGGGTGGTTCGATTCTGCTCGAAGATGTGCCAGGCGTTGGAAAAACGACGCTCGCCAAAACGCTGGCCGCTGCGGTGGAGCTCGAGTTTCAGCGGGTACAATGTACGCCCGATTTGCTGCCGGCCGATATTTTTGGTTTTTCGGTGCTGCATCCGCAGGAAGGTGTGTTTCAGTTCAGGCCGGGGCCAATTTTCTGTAACTTGCTGCTGGTCGACGAGATTAATCGGGCCTCCCCTCGCACGCAGTCGGCGTTGCTCGAGGCGATGGCGGAAGGGCAAGTGACAGTGGAAGGAGTGCGGCATCCACTACGCCCTCCCTTCATGGTGATCGCGACGCAAAATCCGACCGGTTCACGCGGTACGTTTCCACTGCCTGAATCGCAGCTCGATCGCTTTTTGTTTCAGCTGTCGGTGGGTTATCCCGATCCGTCGAGTGAACTCGAGATGCTGCTTGCCTCGACGTCGTCGAAGGTGGTGAGCGCAGCGGCGGCACTCTCGCGCGAGGAGCTGCTGGCCGTGCAGCGCGAAGTCGAGCGAGTTTCGATCGAACCGCGCGTCGGCAAGTATATGGTGAGTGTTGTGGGACTCACGCGCAGCGATGCGCGGCTGCGAGTCGGTGTCTCGCCCCGTGGTTCGTTGATGCTGGCGCGAGCCGCTCAGGCATCGGCCTACATGGCGGGACGGAGCTACGTTTTGCCCGACGATGTGCAGCGCGTGGCGCCGCTGGTTCTCGCGCATCGCATCGTCCCGGCGCGCACTTCCGACGCTCATCCGGCCGTGCTCCGCAGTTTGGTGCAGGAACTTGTTCTTCGCGTGGAAGTGCCGGTATGAATCGCCTGCGCGCGATATTTCCGACGTTCATCTACCTCTACCATCTGTGGAGTCGCCGCCTGACCGGAGGTGGCAAACTCCTGACACTCGCCCTTCTCTTCTGCACCTGCAGTTTTTTCTACAGTACGCAGATGATGGGGGAACTGGTCGCATCGATCTTGGGGCTGCTGATTGTGGTGGCCATTGCGAGTCGGCTGTTTCGGCCGCGACTGGCTGCGCGCGTGATGCATGGCGCTGCGCTACGCGTCGGAACGCCTGCGGAATTGCTCCTCGAAGTGCGGAATCAGAGCCGATTTCCCGCATCGGATGTCGACCTCGAAGCGCTTCCGCGATTGCGCGAATGGAAAGCGGGAGAGTCGACCGTGCGGATCGATCGACTCGAAGGTCTGGCGCTCGCTGAAGCGACACTCGCGGTGATTCCCGAGCAGCGTGGAGAGCTTACGCCGCCGTCGATTCAAGTCACGAGCACCTATCCGTTTCATCTGGTGAAAACGTTCGCTTCGCAGCCGGTCGATGGGATGGTGCTGGTGTATCCCGCCAGTGCGCGGCTCGATGGCTCGCTGCTGGCCGAAGTTGCCGCGCGACGACAAAGTGATGAAGCAGCGGGGAACTTTTTAGTCGGCGATTCCGACGACTATTTGGGAAATCGCGACTATGTTCCGGGAAGTCCCGCGCGTCGTTTCGATTATCGTTCGTGGGCGCGACTCGGGCGGCCGATTGTGCGCGAGTATCATCAGCCTCAGCCTCTCTCGATCACGCTGGTGGTCGATACGTTCCTGAGCTCTGAAGCGGGAGAGCGACGTCAGGTCACGCCACCAGCGGATGAACTCGCAACGATGGAGCAGGCGCTCTCGATCGCAGCAGCAGTGATCGACGACACACTGGAGACTTCGCTGGCAATTGATCGGCTGGTGATTGGGACCACCGTGGTGCAGTCCCCCGTGGATGGAGAACGCTTGCCTGCCGATCTGATGCTCGAAGCGCTCGCGCATGCTGTGGCGGAAGCGACTCCCTTGAAACATCAGGGACTCGAGCGGGCCACATCGGGAAGTCGGCTCTTGGTGGTGGTGATGACCCGCTGGGACGAGACGCGGCAAGCGTGGCTCGAAAAATGGGAGTCCGATGGCTACGACGTGCTGGGGATGGTGATCCAGCGCAGTGCAGCCAAGTCGTCGCGACCATCGACGCGCGCCACAGCGGCGCTGCAAGAGTTGCCGCTTCCTCCGTCGCTCGTGCCGATTGAGCGCGATGAGCAGCAGGTTTGGAAAGTGGCTAATATGCCTCAGAATCTGCCGATTTCAAGCGAGTTTACAACTTCTCCGGCAACTCGGGGAAGCGAGGTGCGGCGATGAATCCCTACCGCCTGGCGGCCGCACTTTTGCTTGTGTTTCAGTCGCTACTGGTCTACTCGGTTGCCGGTGACGTAGCGATTCCCGCGCTCGCGATCGTCGGTGCGGCGCTCTGTAGTTTTCATCGTGGCTGGTGGCGGATTTCGTGGCTGCCGCTGCTGATCCTCCGCGCTGCGCTCGTGCTGATGGCGGTCGTAATGACGGCTCTCGATGCAGCGGCTCTCGGGGAATTCGTCGATTACGAAACGGTCTGGGGAATCCCCCTAGCGCAGCTCGGCTTGATGTTGCAACTGGTCGAGCTCGTGCGACTGCGCGACGATACTCCCCTCCCCTGGCATCACGGCACACTGGCAATCGTGACGCTGATCGGGCTCTTTCAATCGCTGCTATTGCCACTCGATCGTGGGCTGCAGTTGACGATCGCTCTCACGACACTCGGGCTCGTGGCAGTGGTGCAGCAAGGGAGTCGGCGCAGCTGGGCCACGACTCCTGCGTGGCGCTTACGCTTGCCGGTCACTTCGGTGCTGCTGTTTTCGCTCGTGGCTCTGTTAACCTGGCAGATCAGCGACGTTGTGATCCAGCGCGTGCCGCAAATGCAGAGTTGGTTTTCGCAGCGCATCGCCGCTGCTGCCGGACGTTCGCGCGGCGCTCCGTCGCCGAGCAGCTCCGCGACACTCTCCAGCGTGTCGCTCGAAAAACAGACCAATCCGATGGGAGTCGCTTTGTCGGTCCGTTCGTTCGAAATGCCGGGCTACCTGCGAGGTTCGGTCTACGACAACTATGCCCACGGTCAGTGGAATATGCGTCGCGGACGAGCCTTTGGAGAGCGCGGAGGCAATAGCACAACGCGCAAGCTCTGGCCGGTACGCGTGCTATCGAGTGTGATCGAGCCGCGCGATCACGCTAATGTTTTTGAGCTGGCCGAAGCGAGCGAAGGACCTTGGTCGAGGCTCGAAATCTATAGTCCACAGCCTTTCAGCCGCCGCTGTTTTTTGCCCCTGGCGACCGAGTATTTGCAGGGCTCGGCGACGAGTTTGTCGGTGAATCGGCATGACGTCATCGAGTCGGGAATCCAGGCGAATCAAACCTATACTGCCGTGGTGAGCAGCCGCCCGTTACCGTCGAGACTCGAACAGCCGCTCGACACGCTGCTGCTGCAAATTCCAACCCATTTGGCGGTGACGGTGAACGAAACAGCTGCCACGGTGCTGCGCGACCGACGTTCTACCGAGCAAAAAATCGCGGCTGTCGAAAACTATTTTCAGTCGAACTACGAATACTCGCTCGCCGGATTCGAAAAGCCGACCGGTATCGACCCCCTGGAGTATTTCTTGCTCCGCAAACCATCAGCGCACTGCGAGTTCTTTGCCTCGGCGGCGGTGCTGCTGCTCCGTAGCGAAGGGGTCCCTTGCCGCTACGTCACTGGCTACACCGTGACCGAGCAGTCGAGCGATGGCGAAAGCTGGCTCGCGCGGCACCGCGATGCGCATGCGTGGGTGGAAGCGTACGACAACGATACAGGACTCTGGTCGATCGTCGAGGCGACTCCAGGTGTTGATGTTCCCAAGCAGATCGTGGTCCGTCGCGCGGAAGAATTGGCCGATGCGAGTGCAAATGAGTCGACGAAAGAAAGCGATGCTGAGGCTTCTTCGTGGAACCTGCGCGAGCTGCTCAGCTGGACCTACTACCACATTGGCGATATTGCGTGGTGGAGCGCACTGGCGGGCTGTTTGCTCGCAGCCTCGTGGGTGGTGATGCGGCAGTTTGTCGCAAGCAGCGGCGCAGCGCCACCCAGTGCGCGGCAGCAGATGCTCGGCGCACTACTGGCGCGGATGAATCGCGAAGTGGCAAAACTTCAGCTGGCCCGCGCGTCGCACGAGACGCTGCATCAGTTCGCCGATCGTCTGGCGCGTCAGGCGACCGAGCATCCAGCACTGCGCGAGGCGGCGGTCTGGTATCGTCGCTATGCAGCGGTGATTTACGGCGATGCCGAACCGATCGAGGCGCTCTTGCCTCTGCCAAGTTTCGAGCCGCAGCGTCCAGGCCAGCGCGATCAGCGCTCCCTGTGATCTTTTCCAGCTGTGATCTTTTCCAGCTGTGATCTTTTCCAGCTGTGATCTTTTCCAGCTGTGATCTTTTCCAGCTGTGATCTTTTCCAGCTGTGATCTTTGGCGGGTAGTGATCTTGGCCTGCGACGCGCTACGTTCGGCGAGCCTCCACAAACAGGGCGTTGCACTCCTCTTCCAGCACCCCGGGGACAATGGTGCACTTCCCGAGCGGACTGCGGGCGAGGACTTCACTCGCGAGAATATCGATCTGACGCCAGCCGGTTTGCTGCAAAAAGCGGATCGACGTGCCGTAGATCAGCTCTTCGATTTGGCTCCACAAAATTGCCCCCATGCACATCGGACACGGTTCGGCAGTGGTGTAGAGCGCGAGGGAGGGACGGTCGTGAAGGCCTCGCTGGGCCAGGTCGTTAAGGGCGACGATTTCGCCATGCCAGGTCGGATTCATTGCCGACTGGTTGAACCCGCCGGCAATGATTTTTCCGCTGCTGCGATCGACAATCACCGCCCCAAATGGGAGCTGGGGGACATGGCGAGCCAGTTCGATCGCCGCCCGCATGTAGGACTCGTCGAGAGCGGATCGTGAGGGGGTGGGAGAGGTCGTCATGCAGTAGCTCCGGGGAAACGTCAGCCGCTCGAGTGGTCTCAAAAAGAGACGATCGAGCGGCTGGTAATTGGCTCGACATTATGAAGTGTCCAGCAAGTCGACGCACTCAAAAATCGACCATCCTGGGTACTCTCGGGGGCGCTTTCGAAGCGGCGATGCGGTGAGGATCGCGCTGCTTATTCCGCCGAGCCTTTTTATATCGATTCCCCCCAGGTAGTGGTGTGCACTGCAAGCTGCCGACTGTGCGAATTGTGTTAAGTTTCGCACACTCGACGCTTTCCTTCCTGATTCTGGGTGGTAGCCTTTGCGTGGCAGCGAAGCATCGGCGCTGCTTCAGCGACTGCCTTCGTCTCGCTTTTTCTCCCGGCGAACGAGGCCTGTTTGGAACCCGTCTTCCCCTTTTTGTAGCGGCTATTTCGTCGAGTACCGCGAGGATCACTAGCGCCCTACACGGACCAGCTCCGTGCACCGCGCACTAGTCTCCTGCTAAGGCACCTCCTTCGTAGCGACGACGCGCTGCGAAGATCTTCCATGCGAGCTTTTGTGAACACTCAGGCCCCGCTTTTTGCCCCGTCGCGCTGGTCGCTTAACCAGCTCCCAATGCATGCCGCCTGGCGGCTCCCTCTGTCCGCGACGCTCCTCGTGGCAGCGATGCTGGTCAGCTCAGTCGGCTGTTCCTCCCACGGTGAAGAGCATGCCGAGGAAGGGATGACCGAACCGGTGGTCGACAATCGTCCCCCAGTGCCGATCATCACTTGCAAGCCGGTCGTGAAGCCGATCGTCGAGTGGGACGAGTATGTGGCCCGTTTCGAAGCGGTGGAGGCGGCGGAAGTTCGTCCGCGCGTGAGTGGTTTGCTCCAGTCGGCCAACTTCATCGAAGGGCAGATCGTTAAAAAAGATCAGGTGCTGTTCGAGATCGATCCCCTCCCCTACCAGGCAGAAGCGGACCGCGCTGCAGCGGCAGTGAATGAAGCGAAATCGCAGGCCGATCAAGCGCGAGCTGCTGTGGCCGAAACAACCGCCGGCATTCTTGTCGCGAAATCCGATTTCGATCTTGCGAAGAAACAATACGACCGCGCTTTGCAGCTCCGCAGTCAAAACGCAATCTCGCAAGAAGATGTAGATATTCGTCAGTCGAGTTTCGAAAACGCTTCGGCCAACTACGAGTCGGCCAATGCCAAACTTGTCTCGGCCAAAGCGGCGGTGGTGGCAGCGGAGTCGGCGATCAAAACGGCGATGGCATTTCAGCAAATCGCCGATATCAATTTGGGCTACACCAAGGTTCTCGCGCCGGTGTCAGGGCTCGTGGGACAGCGACTCGTGACCGACGGCAACTTGGTGACCGGTGGGACTGGCAATGCAACGCTCCTGACGACGATCATCTCGATCGATCCAATTCATTGCGTTTTCGATGCCGACGAGCAGTCGTATCTGAAGTACACCCGGTTGGCCGAGAATGGAAAGCGGACCGGCTCGCGTTTTGCGCGCAATCCGGTCTATATCGCGCTGGCCGACGAACAAGGCTACCCGCATCTGGGGCAAACCGATTTTGTCGATAACGTCATCGATCAAAACACCGGCACGATTCGGGCGCGCGCGATCTTTCATAACACCAAAGATATGCTGCTGTTGCCGGGGCTGTTTGCGCGGCTGCGGCTCCCTGGTAGTGCCCGCTACGAAGCGGTGCTGCTCCCCGATTTAACGATCGGTAGCGATCAGTCGGAAAAGTATGTCTACATCGTCGGAGCCGACGAGCGGATCGAGCGCGTGTCGGTGAAGCTGGGTCCCTCGGTCGAAGGTTTACGGGTGATTCGCGAGGGGCTCACCGGGAGCGAAACGGTGGTGATGGGGGGAATGCAGCGCGTCACTCCTGGTCAGCGTGTGACTCCGGAAAACAAGCCGATCAAGGCTGGCTCGAGCGATCTTCCCGACGACTTCAAGCCTGTGCCGCGTGCCGAGTGGATCATGACGCCGCGCACCGAGCGGATCTTAAAAGATGTCGAGGGGCAGACGGAAATCAATCCACCCGCAGTCCCTCTGGAAGCGCCTCCGACGCCCGCTGCCGCAGCTCCCACCGAGCCCGCTCCCGCGCCGAAGCCCCCTGCTCCGGCCGAGGGCGTGGCACCTCCTGCTGAGGAGGGCCAGAACTAATGCGTTTTGCTCAATTTTTTATCGATCGTCCGATTTTTGCCACCGTCGTTTCGACGGTGATCGTGATTCTCGGGATCATTGCCTATTACGATCTTCCAGCTGCGCAGTATCCCGATATTGTGCCCCCCACGATTGTGGTTCGCGCGAGTTATCCTGGCGCATCCCCCGATGTGATTGCTGAAACGGTAGCGACTCCGATCGAGCAAGAGGTGAACGGTGTCGAGGACATGCTCTACATGTCGTCGCAAAGCACCAACGACGGCGCGATGACGCTGACGATCACCTTCAAACTGGGGACCGATCTCGACAAAGCGCAGGTGCTGGTGCAGAACCGGGTGGCCACAGCAGAAGCGCGCTTGCCCGAGGATGTGCGGCGCTTGGGAGTAACCACCATCAAGTCGTCCCCCGACTTGCTGATGGTGATTCATATGGTGTCGCCCGAAAACCGGTTCGATCAGCTGTACATCGGCAACTATGCGCTGATTCAAGTGCGCGATGCTTTAGCGCGCGTCGATGGGGTGGGCGACGTTTCGGCGTTTGGCCTCCGTGAGTACAGCATGCGGATTTGGCTCGACCCCGATAAGCTCGCCAATCTGGGACTCACCGCTGGCGATGTAGTGGCCTCGCTTCGCGAACAAAACGTGCAGGTTGCCTCGGGGGTGATCGGACAGCCGCCGATCCCGCAGGGGAACGATTTTCAGCTCACGGTGAATACGCTGGGACGACTGTTGACCCCCGAGCAGTTCGAATCGATCATCGTTCGCTCCGGTTCCGGGGGACGTGTCGTCCGTGTGAAAGATGTAGCGCGGATCGAACTCGGCGCGCGCGACTACTCGGTGAACAGCTACCTCGATAATCAGCCCGCCGTGGCGCTCGCGATCGCGCAGCGTCCCGGTTCAAATGCTCTCGAAACAGCCGATGGTGTGGAAGCCACGATTCGCGAGCTCTCCCGTAATTTTCCCAAGGGGCTCGAGTACCGGATCGTTTACAACCCGACTGAATTCGTGCGCGAATCGATCGACTCGGTGATTCATACGCTCTACGAAGCGGTGGTCCTGGTGGTGATCGTGGTGCTCGTGTTTTTGCAAAACTGGCGCGCGACACTCGTGCCACTGGTGGCGATTCCGGTCTCACTGATCGGCACGTTTGCGGCGATGTCGGCCTTTGGCTTTTCGCTCAACATGCTCTCGCTCTTCGGCCTCGTGCTGGCAATCGGCATTGTGGTCGACGATGCGATTGTGGTGGTCGAAAATGTCGAGCGGCATATTGCCGATGGACTCAGTCCGCGCGATGCGGCCTATAAAGCAATGTCGGAAGTGACCGGCGCTGTGATCGCGATTGCCGTCGGGCTCTCGGCCGTGTTTGTGCCGACCGCGTTCATCTCGGGAATCAGTGGCCAATTCTTCCGGCAATTTGCCCTCACCATTGCCGTTTCGACGCTGCTGTCGGCCTTCAACAGCCTCACGCTCAGCCCGGCGCTTTGCGTCATCTTGCTGCAGCCTCACGGGGCGAAGAAAGATTGGTTCGGCCGGTTGTGGGATTTTTGCTTCGGCTGGTTCTTTCGACTTTTCAATCGCGCGTTCGATGCGGTGACGTTTGGCTACTCGAAAGCGGTCGCGCAAACGGTCCGCTATTTGGTCGTGCCGATTTTGATCTACGTCGTGCTGATTGGGATGACGGTGGTTGGTTTTCAGCAAGTTCCGGGGGGCTTTATTCCGGGGCAAGACAAAGGGTATTTGATCTGCGTGGTGCAGCTTCCCGATGGTGCTTCGCTCGAGCGGACCGATGCGGTGATGAAGCGTGCTTGCGAGATTATTCTCAAGCACGAGGCGGTGAATCACACGGTCGCTTTCGCCGGTTTTTCGGGAGCCACGCGCTCCAATAGCCCCAACTCCGGCGCGATCTTCATCACGCCGAAGTCGTTTGGATCGCGCGTGAAAACCGGGATGACAGCGGGGGTGATTTTGCAGCAGTTGCAAGCAGAAATGAACAAGATTGTCGAAGCCGACATCTTCATCATTCCTCCTCCACCGGTGCAGGGACTCGGCACGGCAGGTGGCTTTAAGTTCCTGGTGCAAGATCGTGGTGGCCGAGGTGGCAGGCCGCTGCAAGAGGCGACCGATAAGCTGATCGCTGCATCACGGACCGAGCCTTCGCTCATGGGTGTGTTTACAACCTTCCGCGCTTCGACACCGCAGCTGTTTGTGGATGTCGACCGCGTGAAAGCAAAGATGCTGAACGTGCCGGTCGGCAATATTTTCGAGACACTGCAAGTGAATCTCGGTTCGTCGTACGTCAACGATCTCAATCTGTTTGGACGAACGTTCCAGGTGCGGATGCAGGCCGAAGGTGAGTTTCGCGACCGGATGGAAGATATTCGGCGACTGAAGACCCGCAGCGCTACGGGGCAGATGGTGCCTCTGGGGAGTGTGGTGACAACGCGTCCCGAAACGGGGCCCGATCGTGTGGTGCGCTATAACATGTATCCCGCTGCGGAAGTGCAAGGGGATGCCGCGCCGGGCTTTAGTTCGGGACAAGCGGTGGCGACGATCGAGCGACTGGCGCGAGAGCAGCTTCCTCCCGGCATGAGCATCGCATGGACCGATTTGGCTTATCAAGAGAAACTCGCCGGGAACACGGCGCTCTATATCTTTCCGCTCTGCGTGCTGTTTGTGTTCCTCACCCACTCGGCCGAGTATGAAAGTTGGTCGCTGCCAATGGCGATCATTCTCATCGCGCCGGTTTGTCTTCCGTTTGCGCTCTTGGGGGTCCATCTGCGTGGAATGGATAACAACCTGATTACCCAGATTGGGTTTGTCGTGCTCATTGGGCTAGCGGCGAAAAACGCGGTGCTGATCGTGGAGTTCGCCGTTCAACTCGAAGAGCAAGGTCGCACGGCGATGGAGGCGGCGATTGAATCGTGCCGCATGCGACTCCGTCCGATCATGATGACGTCGTTTGCGTTCATCCTGGGGGTGGTGCCGCTGGCTCGCGCCGAGGGACCTGGTTCTGAACTTCGTCAGGTGCTGGGAACAGCGGTCTTCTCGGGGATGCTCGGCGTCACGATCCTGGGGCTGTTCCTGACTCCTGCGTTCTATGTGCTGCTGCGAGGGATTACCGATCGGGTGTGGGGCAAGCGGGTGCATCATCACGGCAGCGCTCACCCGCCAGCGACCAGCGACGCAGGCTCGCACGCTACGAAGCCTCAGGACGTACCTCACGACAAGCCGGCGCATTAGCCCAGGGGCAATCAGCGCTGGTGCTCGAGCGTCACGAACAAACCGGGTGGCACTGCTGACTTGTCCAGCAGTGTGCGGCTTGAAGAGTCCAAGTCTGTGGTGAGCTGCGCACAACACAGGTACCCAGCCGACTAGGCACTCAGCGACGCAGGTTCGAGCTCAGCATCGCCCGCGATTTTTTCTCGGGCGATGTTTTTTTGCGCTGCTGTCGATCAGCGGGTCGTTTGTTCGACTAGAGAGCGGGCTGAGGTTGCGCGCTGCTGTCGCAGAGCCCGTATTTCTCGAGAAATATGCATTCATTCCCCCTGAAGGAGCGTCGTTTGGAATTGCCAGCGCGCAACTTTACCACGCGCTTTTTGTTGTTTACGCGCGCAGTTGCGCTGTCCGAGCAGGTCCCTGATGAATTTTTTTCGGCAGCGCTTGCGACTGCTCCGGCAGTGGGTTACAAAAAACAGAATATGTAAACAGAAGTACAGTTATTGGCCGGTTCGCCGATTGTTGGCTCGAGCATGCAGCATTTAACTTGAAGGGAATGAATCATGGCGGGTGTACGTCTGCTGGTGGGAACGCGCAAAGGGGCGTTCATCTTGAGTAGTGATGCCACGCGGAAGACGTGGGACGTGAGTGGTCCCCACTTCGCTGGTTGGGAGGTGTATCACCTGAAGGGCTCGCCACTCGATCCGAATCGGATCTATGCCTCGCAGTCGTCGGGCTGGTTTGGACAAGTGATTCAGCGCTCGAGCGATGGTGGCAAAACGTGGGAAGCGGTCGGTAATAACTTCACGTACGAAGGGACGCCGGGAACGCACTTGTGGTACGACGGAACGCCTCATCCTTGGGAATTCAAAAGGGTTTGGCATCTCGAGCCTTCGCTCCACGAACCTGACACGGTGTATGCCGGTGTCGAAGATGCTTCGATCTTTCGTTCGACCGATGCGGGGCTGACGTGGCACGAATTGCCCGGGCTGCGTAATCATGGATCGGGGAATTACTGGCAGCCTGGCGCGGGGGGGATGTGCCTGCACACGATTGTGCTCGATCCGACGAATCCGCTCCGGATTTTTGTGGCGATTTCTGCAGCGGGCGCGTTTCGAACCGACGATGGTGGCGCGACTTGGAAGCCGATCAATCGTGGGCTCAAGTCGGAGTATGTCCTGCCCGATCCGCAGGCAGAAGTGGGGCATTGTGTCCACCGCATTGCGATGCATCCCGCGCGGCCGAATGTGCTGTTCATGCAGAAGCATTGGGACGTGATGCGGAGCGATAACAGCGGCGATGACTGGACCGATGTCGGTGGCAATTTGCCGAGCGACTTTGGTTTTCCGATCGATGTGCACGCACATGATCCGGAAACGATTTACGTGGTGCCGATCAAGAGCGACTCCGAGCATTTTCCACCGGAAGGAAAGCTGCGCGTTTATCGTAGTCGCACGGGAGGCAACACGTGGGAGGCACTTACCGAGGGACTGCCGCAAGAGAATTGCTACGTGAATGTGCTGCGCGATGCGATGGCTGTTGATCGCTGCGATCCGTGTGGCGTTTACTTCGGAACCAGTGGCGGCCAGGTGTATGGCTCGAGCGATAGTGGCGATCACTGGGAAGCGATCGTACGCGATTTGCCCCCGGTGGTTTCGGTGGAAGTGCAGATGCTTCCTTAGTGCGTGTCGCACGGACGAGTAGCGCGTGTGGCGCTTGTAATCCTAGCGAAAATTGACGCAGCAGCCGCTACAAAAAAAGTGAGATGCGCTCTACTGGCGCGTGGTGGTGACTGATGAAAACGATTCGTGTCCATTTGCCGTATCACTTGCGACTCTTAGCGCGCGATCTGTCGACGCAATCGCCAGATGTGAGTAGCGATCCTGTCGCGCGCGAGGTGTCGATCGAGGTCGAAGAGCCGATTACGATTGCCCGCGTGATTGGCGCGCTTGAGTCGCGTTATCCTTCGCTGCGAGGAACGATTCGCGATCAGCAGACGGGAAGTCGACGCGCATTCGTCCGGTTTTTTGTGAGCGGCGCAGATTGGTCGAATCAGTCGCTCGACACTCTCCTGCCCGACGCGATTGCCAGTGGCGATGAACCACTGATGGTGATCGGCGCACTCGCTGGTGGCTAGTGAAAAACGAGGTGTGCTAGAAGCTTGACAAACGATGTGCTGCGAGAGCATTCAGTCTTGCAGCACCAGTGTGACGCGGCGGAGATCCATCACCGAGTTGCCGGGGATTTTGGTCGCCTGCAAAGTGAGTAGTCCGATCCCAGGCTGAAGTTCAACGACACCCAAATCGAGCGTGCGAAATGGTTTCATCGAGGATTCAGCAGGAGGACGAGGGAGCGTGTCTTGATCGGTGTAGAGAGGTGGGTCCCATCCGGGAGTCACTGTCGCCACCAGCCGACTCTTGCCGAGTCGCAGTTCGAGTGTCGATCCGGCATCCGCTTCAGGGCATGTGTAATCGATGGTCACAAGGTACTTGCCATGGACGTTCACATCCACCAGCCACACAACCTTGTCGTCGGTCGACTTCCAGTTCACGAAGTACGACGAGTTCGGTGCACTGCTGCTTCTCTTCACCCCACCCACCGGCTGACCATCGCGCGCCGGCAGCATGGTGATCGGAAACTCGCGATAACCCAGAGGAATCGGCCGCGCATCGACGTTCGTCAGCTTCACCCCTTCCAGCAATGTGGCCTCGAGCGGCGGTGTCGCATCGAGCGCAAGTTCTCGCTCCATCTCGGCCTTCCACTTTGCCACCGCCGACTTCATTTCGGCTGTCAGTTTCGGCTCGCGATCATTCACCGGCGTGGTCTGTCCCGGATCGCTTTGCATGTCGAACAGCAGACCTTGTTCGTCGAGTCGATGCGTTTGGCTGCGAGCACTCACCTTGCCAGCCCAAGTAGTAAAGAGCAAACGCTCGGGCCACTCTGGCTGCTGACCGGTGAGAAGCGGAGCAAGGTCGCGACCATCGAGCGGCAGCTCGCCGACATGTTTCACACCCGCGAGCGACAGCAGTGTTGGGAGCAGATCAATAGCCCCTGCAATCGGCTGGATCGTTTGTGCGGCTGCAATGCGCTTGGGCCACTGGATGTAGCAGACACTCCGAACGCCCCCTTCGTCGGTCGTCCCTTTCTTCCCCTTCATGCCACCAGTCCAGCGCGCCGAGTTGGGGCCGTTGTCGGAGAAGTAAACCACAATCGTGTTCTCACGCAGCTTAAGCTCGTCGAGTTTCGACAGCACACGCCCCACGTTGCGATCTTGATTTTCGACCATCGCCAGCGCACAGCGCGTCTGGTCAAGCTGTTCTTGCTTGAGATTGGTTGCTCGCTTTTCGAGTGGTTTGTCTTGAAAACGTTTCCAGTCGGCGGAGGGAACACTCCAGGGCGAATGCGGCGTAGTGAACGGAACGTAGCAAAAGAAGGGCTTGTTTTTCGAGGCCTCGATGAACGTGATCGCGCGATCAGTGCAGATGTCGACGATGTAGCCCTCGTAGTTATTCAGCTTGCCGTTGTGCTCGAGAGGCGGATTGAAGTACTCCCCCCAATGCCCCGATGTGTAGCCGAAATACTCGTCAAATCCACGAGCGTTCGGATGATAGGGCCACTGACTTCCGTTGTGCCATTTTCCAAAAGCACCGGTGGCATAACCCGCCGCGCGAAGCGAATCAGCCAGCGTTCGCTCACTCAGATCCAGACGCTCTTGACCGGTCGAAACACCGCGCACACCGCCGCGCTGATGATAGCGGCCTGTCAAAAATTCCGCTCGTGTCGGAGAGCAAACGGAACAAACAAAGAAACGATCGATCGAAGCTCCGCCTCGTGCAATCGAATCGATATGCGGTGTGCTCAGGTTCGTGTTGCCCGAAAAACTATAGTCTCCCCAGCCAGCATCGTCGGCGAGAAACACCACGATGTTCGGCTGAGTAACTTCGCGCTCTGCGGCAAACGTACTGCTCGCGCTGCTGAGAAAAGCGACAATCGCTGTGAACATCAGCCATGTTGGGAACAGCGCGTGCGTGAGCTGATAGTGACTGGTCAGCATCGCGGAGCTGGTTGTGTAGTCGAAGAGCATCGTAGTACCTTGCCGAGAGAACGACGAAATGCGAGCGCGGATTGCTTACGAACGTTTGCCTTTGGCAGGCTGAGATGTCGGCTGATTTCTAGCACCGCGACCACTCGGCTTGGCCGGATCGTAGTTCGGATTTTTCTCGGGAAGTATTGCTCCCACTTCTTTCTGCCACGCATGCAACTCGGCGAGCATCTCGCGCACCAAAGCCGGTTCTTTCGAGGCCAGATTGGTGGTTTCACTTTCGTCGGTCGCGAGATTGAACAACTCGACCTGGCCATCTTCGAGCCACTCGATCAACTTCCAGGAACCACGACGAATCGCGGCTGCCGGCGCTCCTCCTTGATTGCCGTAGTGCGGATAGTGCCAAAAGAGCGAACGTTCTTTGAGCTTCTCACCTGCCAGCAGCGGCAACAAACTAACACCATCGATCTGCTGCTGCTCGGCCGGTTTCGTCGCAGTGGCTGCGAGCAACGTGGCCATGAAATCGGGGCTCGAAACGGGTGTATCGATGGTCGAACCGGCTTTTACTTTTGCCGGCCAGCGCATCACGAGCGGCTCGCGAATCCCACCTTCATACATCCACCCTTTACCGCCACGCAGCGGCAGGTTCGATGTCGGCCAACCTTCGCTCGTCGAGAGTCCGCCGTTATCGCTCGTGAAGATCACCAGCGTATTTTCGCGGAGACCAAGTTCGTCGAGCTTCGCGAGCACCTTGCCCACTGCTTGATCCATCGCATCGACCATCGCGGCATACACGGCGTGCTCTTGCACCTGCCTGACATCGCGCATGTGCTCGCGTCCCCAGGTTGGTTTCAGTCCCAGCTTCTCACGTTTGGCAACATACTTTTGTCGAAGGTCCTCACGCGCCTGCAAAGGAGTATGCACGCTGTAGAACGAAAAGTAAGCGAAGAACGGCTGCTTCTGATGGGCCTCGATGAACTGACAAGTCTCGGTGGCGAGTCGATCGGGAAGATGCTCACCAGCGGGGCCGTCTGTCAAACGTGGATTGCCATAGGGAGAAAAATACTGCTTGCCACCATAAGGACCACCGCGTTCGATGCCACCTCGATTGATGTCGAAGCCTTGATTCTCAGGGTAAAAACCTTCGGGACCGAGATGCCATTTGCCAGCGAAAAACGTGGCATAACCAGCAGATTTCAGCGACTTAGCCAGCGTCGGAGAATCGAGCGCCAGCCGATCGCGATAAGCTGCCGGGAGTGTCATCGTGTTGCGATTCCACTTCGCCGGTCCGTTGGAGTTGTCGGTTGCGATGTAGTCGGTAATCCCGGTCCGCTGTGGCCACAGGCCAGTCAAGATGCTCGCGCGTGTTGGCGAGCAGACAGGACATGCTGCATATGCCTGTGTGAATCTCGCTCCATCAGCAGCCAGTTTGTCGATATTCGGCGTTTCGTAGAACGTACTCCCATAGCAGCCCAAATCGCGCTGCCCCAAGTCATCGACCAAAAAGAAAACGATGTTCGGCTGTTGTTCTGCAGCGATCGTACTGGGCAATGTTGCGCAGCACAAAAACGTACTGACGACAGCGTAAATCAACGAAAGACGAATCGCGGAGAGGTGCGATGGTTTCATGGAAATTCTTCTCGCTCGGCTGTTGAGTTATTCGGCGACCGATTTGGCTTTCGCTTTTCCTTTACCCTTTTTCTTACCGGGCAACTCCATCGGAGTTCCCGCAAATGGCTTAGCGCCGACACGTTTGGCCCAAGCTTGCCACTCGGTGGTGAGTTGCTTCACAACCTCGGGATGTTCGCTGGCAACATCGTTGATTTCAGTACGCGAGTCGGCTGCGCGATACAGTTCCCACTTCCCTTGTGCACCTGCGCGGACGAGTTTCCACTCCGGAGCGCGAATGGCAGCGTGTCCTTCATGCTCCCAGAACAATGTGCGAGGGTGAGCCTCCTCTTTAGCAAAAGTGTGCGCGAAACTTTGGCCCTCCATCGGCTGAATCATCCGTTCGTTGTGCTGGGTGGGGTAGGTTGCTCCAGCAACTTCGGCGAGAGTCGGCATGAAGTCGATGACATGCCCCACTTGCCTGCGCCACTCGCCGCGCGCTTGAATTCCTGCGGGCCAGTGCGCGATCAGCGGCGTGCTGATGCCACCCTCGTGACTGTTCTTTTTGTAGTACCGAAACGGTGTGTTGCTGAGCCCCGCCCAAGCGCGACCAATGAACACATCGGAATCGGCAGTCCCCGGCTCACCGGTTCCAAACTTTCCATAGAGCCCCCCTTCATCGGAAGCACCATTGTCGCTGCAGTAGAGAATCAACGTGTTGTCGAAGGTCTTGCGCTCTTTGAGTCCCGCGATCAGTCGGCCGACCGAATCATCGAGACGCGCCATCACTGCGACGTAGAGCGCATAGCGAAGGTCGAGCTCTTCTTTCTGTTTCTCGTCGAGCGCATCCCACGCATCAATCGTCGCATCACGGGCTGTGAGTTCGGTCTTCGACAATGCGGGGATCATCTCTTTTTGCTTCGCATGTCGCGACTGTCGCAGCGCATCCCAACCTGCGCGATACTTCCCGCGAAATCGCGCAATATCGGCGGGACTTGCTTGCAGCGGAAAGTGCGGCGCATTGTGTGCGAGGTACAAAAAGTAAGGCTTTTTTGCGGCGATCGCTTCGTCGATGTAGCGCAGTCCGTAGTCGGTCCACGCATCGGTGCTGTACCAATCGGCGGGAGGAAGTTTGTCGGCCGAGTAAATCACATCGTTCCCTTCATACACATTGCGACCGCGCCGAGGCTGCATATAAAAGCCGCCCCCTTCAGGAACACCATAGAACCGATCGAAGCCGCGCTGCAGTGGCAGCCGCGCCAGATTTCCCGACCCCACGTGCCACTTCCCAGTGTGAGCCGTGAAGTAGCCCGCCGACTGCAGCAAGTTTCCGAGGGTAATGCAGCGATCGTTCAGATACCCCTGGTAGCTCGGCACACCTTGATTGTCGGTCATGTGACCGATGCCTGCTTGATGCGAGTAGAGCCCAGTGAGGAGCGAGGTTCGTGTCGGACAGCATCGACCGGTGTTGTAGAACTGCGAAAAGCGAATGCCTCCCGCTGCGAGCGAATCGATATGAGGTGTCGGGATCTCACTCCCATAACAGCCGAGATCCGAAAACCCCATGTCGTCGACGAGAATCAAAATGATATTGGGTCGCGCTGCAGTGGCCTCTTGAGCCACCGCCGCCTTGGTGACAAGAGCGATGGCAAGCAGTAACGCGAGCGTCGAGGCAACGAAACGTTGCATGGTGAAAACCTATTCGGGAGAGGAAGCCAGCGTGATGGAATTAGATGCGCAAGGCGATCGGTTTATTGTCGGTTGATTTCCGTTTTATCCTTGGAGCGACTTGGCTGGACTCAGCGTGTGCAGCGACGGTCGGCCCAGGAAGATCGCGAGCATCAGCAAGATCGTCAGTCCGACGTTATGGAGCATGTGAAACACCGCGAGGCAATTGAAGAACGTTCCAATGCTCTCGGGCGAATTGTCTTGGAGCATCGCTAGTCCGAAGACCCGGATCGGCGTGGAGCAAAGGCTCTCGAGAATTCCCACGCTCATCGCTACCAAAGCTGGAATCGCAGCAGCACCGAGCGCCTTCCAGCAGGTGAATGTCAGCATCAAGCCAACACTAAAAACCAAGATCATCGGCAGCTCAAACGCGATCCCTTGCAGTAGCGGTTGAAGAACGGGTTGCACGGTGGAGGACCTCGTAAGTGGTGTTGCTGGTCGGATGATCATCGAGAGATCGCAGCAATCGAGAGATTAGCCGCTGGTGGGAGCACTCGCAATTGTTCTCGCGGCCGGATCAGACGACCGAATGACCGCCTCTTTACAAAAAATTGATACGCCCTGCTCTCGATTTGAGCCTCTTTTGATGCCGCCGGGCCTCTAATTCAATCGATGGACCTATCTCAGGAGAAACAACCCATGGACATCGTTTGGCTCGCAGCAGGCGTCGGATTTTTTCTGTTCGCGCTCGCTGCAATCTCTCTACTCAGCCGTTTGCAGGTGGAGGAATAACTGTGGACTTCGCACTCCTTCTATCGCTCGTAATGACACTCGGACTGGGAGGCTACCTACTCGTAGCCTTGATGATGCCGGAGAAGTTTTCATGACATCCTACTCCGTTCTACAGATTGTTTTGTTCCTCGGTGTGCTGCTCGTATGTGTCGCGCCACTGGGGAGATACATGGCCAAGGTCTATCGTGGAGATCAGCAACTAGCCGATCGAATCTTGGGGCCTCTCGAACGTTTGATCTACTACGCCAGTGGCATCGATCCTCGAGCTTCGATGACCTGGCAGCAGTATGCCACCAGTGTGGTGATGCTGAGTCTCGTGAGCTTCGTTTCGGTCTACGCAATTCAGCGTTTGCAAAGCTACCTCCCTCTCAACCCAGCGGGGCTCGCTGACGTATCACCCGACTCGTCGTTCAACACAGCGGTGAGTTTTACGACCAACACCAACTGGCAAGGATACGGCGGCGAAACCACGATGAGTTACCTGACGCAGATGCTGGCGCTCGGGGTGCAGAACTTTGTTTCGGCCGCCACCGGCATGGCAGTTCTGGTGGCGCTGATTCGTGGCTTCATGGGACATCACGACAAAACGATTGGCAACTTTTGGGTCGACACAACCCGAAGTCTCGTTTACATCCTGCTCCCACTATCGCTAGTCCTGGCGCTGCTGCTCGTTTCGCAAGGTGTCGTGCAAACGCTCGGCTCCTACGCCTCGGTCCCGCTACTCGAGCAAACAATCTCTCATACTGGTCAAGCGGCTGCTGATCAAGCGTCTGGCGATCAACCGACTGCCGCACAGCCAATAGCACAAACCATTGCCTTGGGCCCCGTGGCTTCGCAAGTTGCCATTAAACAGCTCGGTACGAATGGGGGTGGCTATTTCAACGTCAACTCGGCTCATCCGTTCGAAAATCCAACGCCGATTTCGAATTTCCTCGAGATGCTTTCGATCCTGCTGATCCCAGCCGCTCTTTGCTACACGTTCGGTGAGATGGTGAACGACCGGCGACAAGGGTGGACGATTCTTGCGGCGATGTCGGTGGTGCTCATTCCCTTGCTGTTTGCGGTTTATGCTACCGAGCAGCGCGGTAGCCCCGTACTTGCCAATCTTGGAGTCGATCAAGTTGCCAGCGATTCACAGCCGGGTGGCAATATGGAAGGAAAGGAAGTGCGGTTTGGCATTGTGTCGTCGACCACTTGGGGTGTTGCTACTACAGCAGCCTCGAATGGATCGGTGAACTCGATGCACGATTCCTACTTACCAGTGGGTGGTCTTTTCACGATGTGGCTCATGCAACTTGGTGAAGTGATCTTTGGTGGCGTTGGTTCGGGGCTTTACGGCATGCTGGTGTTCGCCGTTGTCGCCGTGTTTCTTTCGGGGCTGATGGTCGGTCGCACTCCCGAGTACCTCGGAAAAAAGATCGGTGCCTTCGAGATGAAGATGGCATCGCTGGCCATCCTGTTACCGTGCGCGATGGTGCTGCTGGGTACCGCCATTGCTGTTTCTACGACAGCGGGACGAGCCTCGGTTTTTAATCCAGGAGCTCATGGTTTTAGTGAAGTCCTCTACGCCCTCAGTTCCGCTGGCAACAACAACGGCAGCGCCATGGCGGGACTCGGCGCGAATACACCCTTTTACAACGGTTTACTAGGCCTCGCGATGCTAGTCGGTCGCTTCTGGGTGATGCTCCCCGTGATTGCGATGGCCGGTTCACTAGCCAATAAGAAATCTCTCCCTGGAGGTGAAGGAACACTGCCGACCCACACGCCGATGTTCGTCGTGCTGCTGGTCGCTGTGGTGCTGGTGGTTGGAGCTTTGAGCTTCTTCCCGGCCCTCGCTCTTGGACCTATTGTCGAACAACTGCAACTTCCTTCGCTTCGATAAGCGAAAGCTCTATTTCTATGAATAACGCATTCACAAACTTGTTTGGTAATCGCGCGATTGTCGTTAATGCCATCGCTGCTTCGTTTAAGAAACTCGACCCACGCATTCAGGTCCGAAATCCGGTGATGTTTGCCGTGTTTCTCGGCAGTATTCTTACCACGCTGCTGTGGCTAAACATGCTGAGAGGTAAGTCAGACGAGTCCCCCTGGTTCGTTCTGGGAGTTACTGTCTGGCTGTGGTTTACCGTTCTGTTTGCCAACTTCGCCGAGGCAATTGCTGAAGGACATGGCAAGGCGCAGGCCGATTCGCTCAAAAAGAGCCGCACCACAGTGATTGCTCATAAACTGGCCGATCCCAAGCAGCATGCCGTGGCGACCGAAGTTTCGGCGAGTGATCTCCTCGTGAATGAGTACGTCATTGTCCGCGCTGGTGAGACCATCCCCGCTGATGGCGAAGTGGTGGAAGGGGTCGCCTCGGTCGACGAAAGTGCGATTACAGGTGAGAGCGCGCCGGTCGTACGCGAAAGTGGTGGCGATCGCAGTTCCGTCACTGGCGGGACTCGTGTGATCTCCGACTGGCTAGTGGTGCAGGTCAAAACACTTCCTGGCCAGAGTTTTCTCGATCGCATGATTGCCATGGTCGAAGGAGCGAAGCGTCAAAAGACTCCCAACGAAATTGCACTTGCTATTCTCCTGTCGGCCCTCACCCTCATTTTTCTGATCGTCGTAGCTACGCTCTTACCCTTTTCGAAGTTTAGCGTCGAGGTCTCAGGACAAGGGGAAGTGATCACGATCACGGTGCTCGTCGCGCTGTTTGTCTGCCTTGCACCGACTACCATCGGCGCTTTGCTTTCGGCCATCGGCATCGCCGGCATGAATCGACTTAGTAAAGCCAATGTGGTGGCGATGTCGGGGCGAGCTGTCGAGGCCGCTGGCGACGTCGATGTCTTGCTGCTTGATAAAACCGGCACGATTACCCTGGGAAATCGCCAGGCAACACGTTTTGTGGCAGCCGCCGCTTCCACCGAACAGCAGTTGGCCGAAGCGGCCCATCTCGCCTCGCTGGCGGATGAAACTGCCGAAGGTCGCAGTATCGCGGTGCTCGCTAAAAAACAGTTTGGATTACGAGGTCGCGACCTGACGCAAAGTCATCACGAGTTCTTGCCATTCTCGGCTCGCACGCGCATGAGTGGTGTCTCGATCGATGGTCACGAGATTCGCAAGGGTGCCGCCGAGGCGATCGAAAATCATGTTCGCTCGCTGGGAGGTTTTCTTCCCGACGAAGTGCGCCAAGCGGTGCAGACTATCGCTCGTGCTGGCGGCACACCGTTGGTTGTCAGCCGCGACGAACGTGTCCTAGGTACGATCGAGCTGAAGGATATTGTGAAAGGTGGCATCAAGGAACGGTTTGCCGAACTGCGTCAGATGGGAATCAAGACGGTGATGATCACCGGTGATAACGCCCTCACGGCAGCCGCGATTGCCGCCGAAGCTGGTGTCGATGATTTTCTCGCGGAAGCCACGCCGGAAGCGAAGCTCAAGTTGATTCGCGAGTATCAAAAAGGTGGCCGTCTCGTGGCGATGACCGGAGATGGTACCAACGATGCGCCAGCACTGGCGCAGGCCGATGTGGCTGTGGCGATGAACAGCGGCACGCAGGCCGCCAAAGAAGCGGGGAACATGGTCGATCTCGATTCGAATCCAACCAAGCTGATCGAAATCGTGAATATCGGTAAGCAGCTGCTGATGACGCGTGGTGCGCTCACAACCTTCAGCATCGCGAATGATGTTGCCAAGTATTTTGCGATTCTGCCGGCGGCTTTTGCAACGACTTATCCGGTTCTGAAAACCCTCGATGTGATGCGACTCACCTCGCCGTCGAGCGCCATCATGTCGGCGGTGATCTTCAACGCGGTGATCATCATCGCGCTAATTCCACTTGCCTTGCGTGGCGCAAAGTACCGCCCGGTTGGTGCCGTGCAATTGCTCCGCAACAACCTGCTGATTTACGGCGTGGGGGGCCTGATCGTTCCGTTTGTTGGCATCAAAGGAATCGATCTTTTGCTCGCCACACTGGGCCTTGCCTGAGAGGCAGGTTGTATCAAGTCGCTGCATCTATCTGCATCCCTTTTTACAAGCGTCACTGCAGCAAATTTCCCTGGGTACCCGCTAATTTCACAGAGAGAATGTTTATGTTTCAGCAACTTTTGATAGCCGCCCGTTTACTCCTGATGGTCTCACTTGTCACGGGAGTGGCTTATCCGCTCGCCGTGACAGCGATTGCTCAGGTTCTATTTCCCCGACAAGCTAACGGCAGTCTGCTGTACGTGGATGATCAAGCGGTGGGATCGGAACTTATTGGGCAGAACTTCTCTCGCGACGACTACTTTTGGGGGCGTCCCTCGGCAACTTCCGGTACTCCTTACAACGGGGGCGCGTCGAGCGGTTCGAATTATGGCCCACTTCACCCGTCGCTCGCCGAGAGTGTGGAGGCGAGAATGAAGAAGCTTGCTCTGAGCGAGGAAGTGAGCCGTCAAGTTCCAGTCGATCTGGTGACCTCGTCAGGCAGTGGGCTCGATCCTCATATCAGTCCTGCAGCAGCCCGGTTTCAAATCGCGCGAGTTGCGAAGGCGCGAAAAATGGATCCCCAGCAGCTCGAGCAGCTGATCGACAATAATCTCGAGGATCGCTCGCTCGGAATCCTTGGCGAGCCGCGCGTGAATGTTCTCAAATTAAATCTGCTACTCGATCAACAGTAAAGCTTGTCGATTGGATGTCGCGACGTACTTCAATGCAAAGTCAATTTCCATGACCGATTCGCGCCCCAATCCCGATGCCCTGCTCGCCCTGGCCGAGGACGAGCAGAAGCTGGATGACACAACGACCGGTAAACGAGGTTCGCTTCGCATTTTCTTTGGCTACGCAGCAGGTGTCGGAAAAACGTACGGGATGCTCGAAGCGGCGCAAGCTGCACGCCGCGAGGGGCGCGATGTGGTTGTGGGGTATATCGAACCTCACGCGCGAAAAGAGACGCAGGCACTCGCGGCCGATTTCGAGACGTTGCCGACCAAGCAGCTGAGCTATCGGGGGGTGACACTCCGAGAGTTCGACGTCGACGCAGCGCTCGCTCGCAAGGCGGAGATTACGCTCGTCGATGAACTGGCCCACACCAATGCGGAAGGCTCTCGCCACGAGAAGCGTTGGCAAGATATCGAAGAACTTTGCGCGTCGGGGTTGCATGTTTGGACCACGCTGAACGTGCAGCATCTCGAGAGTCTGAACGATGTGATTGGGCAGATCACTGGCGTACAGGTGCGCGAAACGATACCCGATCACGTCTTCGACGCTGCGGATCAGCTGGAGCTTATCGACATTACCCCGGAAGAACTGCTCGGTCGACTCGAAGCCGGAAAAATCTATCTTCCCGAGCAAGCCAAACGTGCGATTCAAAGTTTCTTTCAGAGGTCGAATCTCTCGGCGCTCCGCGAGCTTTCGCTTCGGCAAGCCGCGCGGCGTGTTCACACCGATGTCGAATCGGCGCGTCGTGCGCGGAGTGTGCGACAGCCTTGGGCTACGACCGATCGACTGCTGGTTTGCGTCGGCCCCAGTCCCACCACCGCGCGCGTGATTCGGACCGCGAAACGGATGGCCAGTGCGCTCGATGCTCCTTGGATCGCGGTCTCGGTCGATCTAACCGGTGCCTCCTCGACAAGTCCGGCTTCGCAGCAAATTGCAGAGCATTTTCGTCTTGCGGAACGACTCGGCGCCGAGACCGTCACGCTACCTGGCCAGCGCATGACCGAGACCATTCTGGAATATGCCCGAACGCGGAATGTCACCAAGATTTTGATCGGAAAAACCGATCAGCCGCGCTGGAAGCGGCTGCTCATGGGGACCGTAGTCGACGAGATTCTCGAGCAAAGTGGCGAGATCGATGTCTACGTGATACATGGCGAGAAGGATCAAGCGGCACGTGTCGCGACTCCTCCTGCACGTCCCCCCATCGACTACTGGCTGTACGGTAAAGCGGCTGTTCCCGTGGGACTCGCGGGGCTCGCAGCGCTGGCCATGAAGCGTTGGCACTTTGCCGATGCTGAGGCCAACACCGTGATGATTTTTCTGGCTGCGGTCGCTTGGGCCGCCTTTCGTTTTGGACGTGGTCCGGCGATCGTGGCAAGTCTCCTGGCGGTGACCATTTTCGACTTCTTTTTCGTACCACCGTTTCACACCTTTGCGGTAGCCGATACGCAGTACATCGTGACTTTTGCGGTGATGCTCGCCATCGCGCTACTCATCAGTACTCTCACCTCGCGACTCCGCGCACAACTCGAAGCCATGCGCGATCGTCAGCGCCGGACCGCTGCACTTTACGAACTTGGTAAACAACTTAGCTCGTTGTATGGAAGTTCGTTTCTCGCCAAAGCTGCGGGTGAAAAAATCGCTGAGATGGTGGGAGGGGAAGTCGCGATTTATCTCGATCGCCACGCACCATCGCCCGAGCTTGTATTTGGAGCGAGGTCGTCGATTGCTCTGCAACATGGCAGTAGTGCCGTGGCGCACTGGGTGATTCAGCATGGTCAGATGGCAGGTGCTGGAACGAGCACTTTGCCGAGCGCTGTCGGTTTGTTTTTGCCCTTGATTGGTTCGCAGCGGGTACATGGGGCGATGGCGGTTGCGGTTGCGAGTGCGGCCCGGCTTCAGCAACCGGAATTGCGGCAATTGCTCGAGTCGTGCGCTAGTCAGTTAGCGATCTCGATCGAGCGCGACGCTTTGGTAGTGGAGGCTGCCGACGCGCGCGTGAAAGCCGAGGCAGAACAGGTGCGCAGCAGTCTCTTGAGCAGTGTTTCGCATGACTTAAAAACGCCGCTGGCGGCAATTGCAGGGGCCAGCAGCACGCTGCTCGAAGCCTCGTCGCTACCACCATCGACGCGCGAGCAGTTGCTGCAGACCGTCGCCGAGGAAGCTGTTCGGCTCGGCCGGCTGCTCGAGAATATTTTGCAGATGTCGAAACTCGACGCCGGGGCTTCTCCCCCGCATCTCGAGTGGCATATGCTCGAAGAGATTGTCGGTTCGTCGATTCGTCGGATCGAAAAATCGCTCACGCAGCATCAGCTGATCATTCAGATACCCGAGCAGCTTCCCCTTTTGCGTCTCGATGGCTTGCTGATGGAGCAAGTGTTTGTCAATCTCTTGGAGAATGCAGCGCGGTACACAACTGCGGGAAGTACGATTTCGGTTCGTGCGGTGGTCGAGGGACAAGAGGTGCGTGTGACGGTGGCCGACAACGGACCAGGACTCCCTGCCGGAGCCGAAGAGAAAGTATTCGACAAGTTCTACCGCGCGTTTCCTTCGGCCGATGGTGGACGTGGCAGTGGACTGGGGCTCGCCATTTGCCGCGCGATCGTGAAGGTGCACGGTGGTCGTATTGAAGCGGCAAATCTCCCGGCGGGAGGTGCAGAGTTTGTGATTCATTTGCCACTCGCTCAAGATATTCCGCAAGTTCCTTTGTCGCCGAGTGATTCAAGTCGTGCCAGCTGAGCACAACCATGGAGACGATGGTTCGATTTATGCATGATCCGCTGGTCCTTATCATCGAAGACGAAGCACCGATCCGGAAAATGCTGCGCGCGTCGCTCACCAGTGAAGGTTACCGCATCCAAGAGGCTTCGAGCGCAGCGGAAGGACTCAAAATTGCTACGAGTCCACCTCCCGATCTCATTCTGCTCGATTTGGGTTTGCCAGATCGCGATGGACAAGAAGTGCTCGAGCAACTGCGCGAATGGTATACGTCGCCAATCATCATTTTGTCGGCCCGCGATCAAGAGTCGCAGAAGATCAAGGCGCTCGATCATGGTGCCGACGACTACGTCACGAAACCATTCAGCATGGGAGAACTACTCGCGCGGATGCGAACCGCGCTGCGACACTCGCATCGCACAGGGACGGAAGCGACAGCGACCACCATCGGCGATTTGAAAGTCGACTTTGCTTCGCGACTGGTTTATCGCAAGCAAGAGGAAGTCCATCTAACACCACTCGAGTACAAGCTGCTGATCACGATGATCAAGCATGCTGGAAAAGTCCTCACGCATCGATTTCTGCTGCGCGAAGTCTGGGGACCGCAAGATTCGCAAGAGAATCACTACTTGCGTGTGTTTGTCGCGGGACTCCGTCGCAAAATCGAAGTCGATCCTGCTCGTCCGCAGTATATCCTTACCGAGCAAGGGGTCGGCTATCGCTTCCGCGGAGAGTAGTGATCGCCAGCCCCCATCAAGACGAGTGGAGCGGGCTAGCCAGCAGCTGTCGCAGTTCCGCGCAAAGCTCCGAGGTAAGCATTTCCAGGCGTGGTAGGTTGATCGCCGGAGGAGTCGCCGAAGCATGGTCGACTGTTTCATAACGCAGTAATTCCTCGGCCAGCTGCGTCGCTTGAAAGACAGAAACTTGCCCTCGCAGCAGATGCACGATGCGACGCTGCTCGGTGAGGTTTCCCTCGTTGACCGCAGTCCGCAGATCCGCTGAGATCCGCGGAATACCTTCCAAAAAATCGCTCGCCAGCAGTTGCAGCAGTTCGTGATTGCCGCTCAATCGATCGAGCGCCGCATTCCAGCGTTCCGAGGCTTGAGACGCTGTCCGTTGTCGCGCGGTGTGCATTAACGAGTTGCTTGGAAGCGCGTGGAGCAAGTCGAGCAGCGCGATCGGTTTCTCGAGCCAATCATCAAACGGCAAATCTTCCGTGGATGCCGGTTTGGCTGTAGCCGAAACGGCAATCAGACGTGGAACGGAAGTCTTCTGAACCAGCAGCATCGCGCGCAGCTGTTGGGCGAAAGCGGTGCCACTTACGCTCGGCATCTGGATGTCGATCAGACAGGCATCGATTGATCCATGTTGAGCAAACAGTTCAAAGGCACCGGCAACGCTACTAGCGCAGAGCACTTTGTGTCCGAGCGGAGTGAGCCACGCATCGAGCAGCTTGAGGTTGATCGGATCGTCGTCGACCACGAGTAGTTGCAACGGCTGTGGATGAGCGGATTCATTCGCGAGCGTCGCTTGCTTCGCGGTGTCCTGAGCCGCTTGAGTTTCCGGTGGAGATGTGGTCCGCAGCTCGATCGTAAATTCACTTCCCTGGCTCAGTTCGCTCTCAAGACGAATCGAACCTCCCATCCCTTCGACCAGAAATTTGCAGATGGCTAGTCCCAAACCGATGCCGCCATGCTTGCGTTCGAGCGACGTATCGATCTGATAGAACGGATCGAAGATTTTCGTTTGTTCAGCAAGTCCAATCCCTGGGCCTCGATCGCGTACGGTGATTGTGAAGCGGCTATGCTCCCAATCGGTGCAGGTATGAATCGTTACCTCGCCATGCTCAGAAAACTTGATGGCGTTGGTGACGAGATTCCAGAGTACCTGCAAGAGTCGTAGCGGATCGGCCTCGACATAGGTGGGGGCGTTTTCCGCGAGAGATTGTCCCTTCTGCGTGTGGGGGATCAAGCGAAGCTGGATGTTTTTCTGCGTGGCGAGCGGCGCGGTGATCGAGAGACAGCGGCGAATGATGCTGTGGGGATCTACGGGCTCGAGCTGCAGCCTGAGCGTGGAACTTGTGAGCTGCGAGATATCGAGCAGATCGTTAACCAGCCGCAACTGGGTTTCGGCTGCGTCACGAATGATGGCAAGATGCTCGCGCGCTACTGAGCTTGGAAGATCCCGCAGCACAAGATCGCTGTATCCCAAAATCGCATGCAAGGGATTGCGTAGTTCGTGGCTCACGTTCGCGAGGAGCAAATCTTTCTCGCGATTCGCATTTTCGGCCACTTCTTTCGCCTGTTGCAGTTCGTGCTGCGACTTTACCAGATCGCTAGTATGCTGCTCGATTTGTGCGACGGCTGGCCGGAAAACTAGCCATCCTTCGAGTAGCAAGACAAGCAGTGTGGTGACGAACAAAAGTGTTTCGATCAAGCGGAGTCGCTCGACGCGCGCTTCAGCTTCGCGATCGAACTCGAAAACGATCGTGTCCATCGATGCGAGGAAGAGTTGCTCGGTTGCAAGCAATGGCTCCGAATATTTCTGAAGGTCCACCGTAGCAGGGGTAGTCGTTGTAGCGGAGTCTGGATCGGTGAGTACCAGAACATTTTGGGCGAGGGTCGCGATTGTTTGGAATTGTGGCTCGAGTTTGGAGAACATGGCAGCAATCGGCGCGCTATTGTTTCCAGGGAGCCCGAGTTCTCGATCTCCGAATTGCAGTGCGTGATGGCTCCGCACGAACAGTGGAAGCGCGGTTTCGACTTCCTCGCGAAAAGCAGTGCGTGTGGCAGCATCGCGGGCTTGTTGCATGGCCAAAATGCTTTTGGTGATCTTTTGACTCAGCATGCGCTGTCGTCCCGCAAGATTCACCACGCGGGCATCGGCCACTTGCGTCGAGAGCGAGAACTGCACCAAAACCTGACCAGCGAGCGTGAGGAGCGCGACTGCGGAAAGCGCAGCGATGTACAGCCGCGTTAATCGCACGGCACTCGCAGCGGTGGAGCTAGATCCTTTCGATGGCCCCAGACGACTCATTGTTGCGGCGTATCCAGGCTGATCGGTGATGGCGCATCGGTGGCAGGTTCCTCTTGGTCATCGCCCAAATCGGCCACATGTTTAGCCAGCAGATCGTGTGTGCGAGCCTTCTTTCGTAAACTGCCACGGGTGATGCCGAGCAGCCGCGCTGCGTGGGCAATGTTCCCTTTGGTCTCTTCGAGGACCAAGGCAATCACCTGCCGCTCCATCTCGGCAATCGCATCGGCGTAGAGATCGTTTTTCTCGTGAAAAACGTGATCGGCGACAAAACTGCGCCAGTGAGTGGTGGTCGCTTCGCTCGTTGCATGAGTCGGCGCATGCACAAGCGTAGGCTGGTTTTTAAGAAGCCGCTGCAGCGTATCGGAAGCGACCACCGCGCCGGTACTCTCCATCAGCGCGTGACGAATCACACTTTGTAATTCGTCGAGATTGCCGGGCCAGTCGTGATTCACCAGCATGGCGAGCGCAGGGGGAGAAACACGGACGTTCGAGATGTTGTACTGCGGACTGAGGTGAGCCATGCGGCTGATGAAGTGATCGACCAGTGGAGGAATATCTTCGCGACGGAGTCGCAGCGGCGGAAGTGTAATCGTGATCGTGCGGAGCAGGTAGTAGAGTTCTGATCGAAAAAGTGAACGGCCAACCATCTCTTCCAGGTTTTGCGAAGTGGTGGCAATGATCCGTGGCGTCGAGAGACTGGCGTTCTCGGCGGGGGCTACGGTTCGCGGTTTATCCGATTCGCTCGGAAAGCTACCGGGAAGCAAGTGCTGCAGCAGACGGGTTTGAATCGACAGCGGCGCAAGATCGATATCCTCGATCACTACGATACCGCGGGCACATTGCTCGAGCTTGCCAGCTGTGTGATCGTCGCCAAAAAGTTGCAGCTCGAGTTGCTCGAGCGAAACGCCGTTGCAAGCGACGACGCGAAACGCTTCAGATGCTCGCGCGCTATGCTGGCGAATCGCACGTGCGGCCAGGAGTTTCCCGACCCCCATTTCGCCGACCAGCAGAATCGGGGCATCGCTCGAAGCAGCGCGACCGATCGCTTTGTACACAGCCGACATTGCAGCGCTATTGCCAACGAGTACATCGCTGACATCATCGGGCGTTTCACCAGCGCGCGCAATCACCACTGGCGTGCGCGTCAGTCGGCGCGCTTCGAGGGTCAGTTCTAGCTGACGCGCAAGCGCGGCGAGATCGAGTGGCTTGGTGAGGTAATCAAACGCGCCGCGCTTCATGGCTTCGATCGCGGTCCGGCTTCCAACCTGGGCGGTGATGAACAGAACCGGCAAATGGGGATCGCAAGCGCGAATCTCGTCGAGCAGCGAAAGCCCTTCGCCATCGGGCAAACCTTGGTCGAGCAGAACGGTGTCGAGCCGCGACAGCGATTGCCGGCGGGCTTCGGCGAGCGTACGACAGCAGATCAATTCAAAGGTCGGTAAGGTCTTAATCGATTGCACGAAGCGCGCAACGAGAGGATCGTCGTCAATGACGAGGATGCGTAACGGTCGTCGACTCCCCGAATAGTCCATGGCCTCGCCCGCTGCGTCTGTCGCTCGAGATTCACTCGCCACTGGTGGAACCTTATCATCTATGGGCGGCAAACCGTGTGCCGCGTCGGCTACATATGTAGTGGAAAAGCGAATTCCGCTACACGCTGGCTGGGGAGAGGTTGATGCCGCTAAGGAAACACGCCGGGCAAAATGCCTAGCGAGCGAGCATGCGATGCCCGATTGGTAGCGTAGCGGCTGACGCCATGCAACCAGCGGTGACGTTCTGCGCTCGTCTCACCGCCGGGATTATCGCCCGCAGATGCACAGTATTGCGGATGCATCGACTTCCATCACGCGCCGGATGAAGCGTTCCTTCGACTCAGAAGTTCCAGGTGAACTGCGTGTAGAAGAAACTGGCGTCTCCCGCATAGGGCACACCAGGTGTACCGGAAGGAGCCACAGGACCCACTGGCGAGAGCTTGTAGTAGTCCCCCGCAAAGAAGTGCGAGTAGCCAAACAGCACATCCATCCGTGGATTGATCACATACTGCACGGTGAAGTCGATTTCATGTCCCAGGTCGCTGCTGGGAGGCGCGTTGCCCGACTTAAACGGGGTCATGTTCACGTTGTAAGGGGTGTCACCAGTCGTTTCCAGGAACAGGTAGTGATACCAGACCGTCATGTTGATCTTCTCACGTGGCGAGAAGGTCAGCTGAACGTTGGGCGATTCGATATTGCTGCGAGCAAACAGATCCATGAAACCGAGGTACTTGTGGGCCAAGGGAAACAGGTGGTCAAAGCCATTGCCTGCTCCCAGCACATCCCCTCCGCTGGCCCAGTCGTAGTAGACCCACAGCGTTGGTTTCCAGCAGTGGTCGAATTTCCGGCCGCCGCCGAGAGTCCAGTATCCTGCCGAATGATCAGAGCCGTCGCTGTTCTCGCCGAACTGGACACCCCCTTCTGTTTCCCACAGCCAGCTGTCGACCGATCCCTGCCAGCGGCTGCCAAGTGTGGTGTACTGAAAATTCTTCGGCGCACTGGCATTGTTGTACTGCAGCGCGAACAGGTCGATCGTTTGATCTTTGATCGCTTTGTAGGTGGCGTAGACCCCAAAAAACTCTTGCTCGTCGATTGCCGAATCGAAGTGGATCGGATCGGTTTGCACCGGCTCGACGTAGAAGAAGTCTGCGTTCCAGTCTTCACCGCGCCAGAGAAAATTGAGCCCTTCGAACGTGCGCCGCGTATTGGCCCAGTCGAGAGGGGAAACCAAACGCTGCGATCCATACAGCAATTCTTGACGTCCGACGCGTGCCGTCAGCGACTGCGTGTCGCAGTCGAACAGTTTGAAATCGACGAACAGATTGAGCATGTCGGCCCGATTCACTTCGATCGGCCGGGGGGCGAAGTTTTCGTAGTTCGAATCGGCATCGATCGCTTCGGCATAGACCCGAATGTGATCGCCATAAGTGAGGTTGGCAAACAGCCGCGTGCGATGGAGCAAGAAGTCGTCGTCGCGGCCAGTGAGGCCGAGGCCACGAAAGTTTCGCTCGCTATGCTGACGCATCCGATACTGGCCGCCGATGTCGAGCGTCATGCAATCACCCACCGGCATCCGTTTCAGGGCATCACCGGGATACCAGTCGGAGTAAAGCGGGTTGTTGATGTAGTCGAATTTGTTGTTGAAGAAGAGAGGGGCGTAGGCGCTCCCGACTGCTTTTTTCAGGTCGGCTTGCTTCTTCGCAGCGTCGGCGGGAGCCATCTCTGCATTGGAACTCGACGCGGCTGACAGGTCGTAGGCAGCAACGTCTGAGGGGAGCGATTCGCTTTCGGCCTGGGGGGCAAAATAGTCGAGCCCGGGCTCGGTGGTGGGCTCCAGCACTGGGCTAGCGGCAGCAGCGTAGCCTGTGTTGTACTCTTCGGCGACGGCAACGACGGCCGGCTCAGGCGTCGCCGAGATTTGGGCCAAAGCGACGCCGGGAAATGCCGCGAAAGTGCAGGCAAGTAGCGAAACAATAGAGGCTTGCGCACGCATGATCGGATTCGCTCCGCGAAAGAAACTAGGGCTCCATCCCGAATTTTCTCCGCCGAGAGAAATCGCGAACATTGCTACGGGCAGGCCGTGTCGAATGTGCTGGCGACACCTGTTTTGTCGACACCAGTGGGGCAGATCATTGCTCAGAATCTATCGAGTTGCCGAAGTTTTCGTAAACGTTAAGGTCGATAGCCCGCCAATAACCTTTTTTTGCCTCAGCGGTTCGGCAGCGACCAGAAGTGGTCGCGGCGCGATCACCCTGGCGCTCTTAGGGTCGGTGTGATTCTTAGGCAGCAGCGCCGCCAGATTGCGCGGCAAAAGAATTCCCAAGCCCCTCCGTGGAATTGGCGTTTTGCAGTTTGGCGGCGGAAATTTCGCAGCCAAACAGGCTGCTGGTCACGCTGCACGCACTTTCTTTGGCACACCGGTAGCTTTCTTCAGCAGGCGGTCGCAGCGTGGTCACTTTGCCCGCCGCGAGCACTCCACCGCCTTTTCGAGAGCACAGCCGATGTCGAAATCAGCGCCTCGCCCCCTGCAGTCCCCTGCTCTGCAATCCAGCCAAGTCTCCCGCCGCAGCTTTCTCGCTGCTGCCGCTGCTGTCAGTGGTTCGACTCTCATCGCGGGCTGCGGAGTTCCTGCCGCCGATGCCTCTGCGTCGGCCGACGTCGGTGCTGTTCCCGCCGGAACCATCGCTGGTGAAGCACCCGAGGTCACCGATCTCAACTTCGGCATCATTGCTCTCACCGATTGCTCGCCAATTGTGATCGCCCACGAAAAGGGGCTCTTCAAAAAATACGGCATCAACTCCACCGTTCGCAAAGGGGCCAGTTGGGCCGCGATTCGCGACTCGCTCTCCAACGGCGACATTCACGCCACCCACATGCTGTTTGGCATGCCGATCGCCTCGACGATGGGGCTCCTCGGTTCCCCCAAACGGCCGATGGTGATTCCTTGGATCATGAATCGCAACGGACAAGCGATTTCTCTCAAGGCTTCGCTCAAAGGCAAAGTCGCCGCCGATCCAAAAGCTTTGAAGCCGATCGTCGCTGCTGCTGCAGCTGCAGGGACTCCGATGACCTTCGCCATGACGTTTCCTCCCGGAACGCATGCCATGTGGATGCGCTACTTCCTGGCGGCAGGTGGGATTAATCCCGATCGCGATATCGCTTTGGCCACCATTCCGCCACCCCAAATGGTAGCCAACATGAAGATCGACAAGATGGATGGCTTCTGCGTTGGCGAGCCTTGGAATGCTCGCGCCATTCAAGACGGCATTGGCTATACCGCCATCACCACCCAAGAGATGTGGCCCGACCATCCCGAAAAAGTGTGCGCTTTCACGGGGGAATTTGCAGAGCAGAACCCCAAGACGGTGAAGGCAGTTCTTAAAGCGCTCCACGAAGCGAGTGTATGGCTCGATGACCTCGGCAACCGTCCCGAGCAAGCCAAGATCGTTTCGGCTCCCACGTACATCAATGGCCCGCAAGAGATCATTCAGGGGCGTTTGCTCGGGGACTACGACTACGGCGATGGACGCACGAAAAAAGACGATCACTACATGATCTTCAGCAGCCGCCACTGTAACTATCCGCAGCAGAAATATGTGAAGTGGTGGCTGTCGCAGTTCCGTCGCTGGGGGATGGTCGACGAGGCTCCCGACTACGACGGAGTCTGCCAGCAGGTCCTCCGCCCCGATCTTTACAACGAAGCGATGCAAGAGATCGGTTTTCAGCATCCGGGCGAAGACTCCACCCCCGAGACACTCTTCGACGGTGTGACTTTCGACCCCGCGAAGCCCGAGGAATATGCCCTCTCGTTCCAGGTCCATAGCCGGAAAGATGGCTAGTGGGCGCTGCAGTTCGCGGTGTGGTCTGGCGTTATCTGGGACTTGAGCAAAGCGTGAATCCGATGCAAGACAAACGATTTCCTGGCGACTTTATCCTCCTGCCACTGGTCGGGGCGCTCCTGTTTGTCGCCGTCTGGTGGATCTCGTCCGCCACGTGGGCTCCCAGTCTCCCCTCGCCGCTGAAGACCTGGGAGATGAGTCGGCTGTATGTGATGGAGCCCTTTGCCAAGCGGGGCGAACTCGATCAAGGCATCCTGCGATTCACCTGGTACTCCTTGGTGCTCGTCGCCAAAGGCTATCTGCTGGCGATCGTCCTCGGAGCTCCCCTCGGCTTTGCACTCGGTAGCTCGCCGCTGCTGACTCGCATGTTCGATCCGGTGATTCAGTTCCTACGGCCTGTTTCACCACTGGCCTGGCTGCCGCTAGGACTCGTCCTCTTTGGTAAGTCGGAACCAGCGGCCATCTTCACCATCGCCCTCTGCTCGATGTGGCCGACGGTCATCAACACGGCCCAAGGAGTGCGAGCCATTCCTCAAGACTATTTGAATGTCGCCCGTGTCCTGCGGCTGTCGAGCTGGACGATGCTCTGGAAAATCATGCTCCCCGCTGCCCTCCCCTACATGTTCACCGGTTTTCGATTGAGCCTCGGCATCGCCTGGCTCGTGATTGTGGCCGCCGAGATGCTCACCGGCGTACCCGGAGTCGGTGGGTTTCTCTGGCAAGAGTACAACAGCCTGATTTACGAGCACATTTTGCTGTGCATCCTCACGATCGGCGCGGTGGGGCTCGCGCTCGATCGCTTGATGAGCATCGTCGAACGCTGGGTTCGCTATGCCTAGAGCTTCGTGTTTCTCTCGCTGGTTTCCCTGTCGTTTTCAATCGATATCTGCTCACTTCCAGGATCTTCGCAATGATGCCCATCTGCTTATCGCTGCAGCATGTGTCGAAAGGGTATGGAGCGGGGATCGCGCGCCGCGAAGTGCTGCACGATGTTTCGCTCGACGTTCGCCGCGGCGAGATGGTGGCCATCGTGGGTTACTCAGGATCGGGTAAGTCGACACTAGTTTCTCTGCTCGCCGGACTCACGCAGCCCGATGTGGGACAGGTTCTGTTCGACGGTGCCGCTGTGAGCGAGCCTGGTCCCGAGCGCGGCGTAGTGTTTCAAAACTACTCGCTGCTGCCCTGGCTCTCGGCGCTCGATAACGTTCTGCTCGCGGTTTCGCAGGTCACGCCAGGAAAATCGACAGCCGATCGTCGCGATCGCGCGATGCACTATCTGGAACTTGTGAATCTCGCGCATGCCAAAGATCGCAAGCCCGCGCAGCTGTCGGGCGGCATGCGGCAGCGCGTGGCCTTGGCTCGCGCTCTGGCAATGGACCCCCAAGTGCTGCTGCTCGACGAGCCCCTCGGAGCCCTTGACGCGCTGACCCGTGGCGAGCTGCAAAAAGAATTACAGCAGATTTTCCTGCGTGAAAACAAAACAATCGTGCTGATCACCAACCACGTCGACGAAGCGCTAATGCTGGCCGATCGGATCGTTCCACTCTCGCCCGGTCCGAGCGCAACACTGGGGACCTCGGTGGAAGTGGCACTCGCTCGCCCGCGTAATCTGGCCGAACTCGCTCACGATCCAACGTTCGTACAGCTGCGTGCCGAGATCACGCAAACACTTGTAGATAGCAAACGCAAGGCTCCGAGCAGCCAGCAACGTCAAGGTATCAGTGCCCCCAAGTATCAGCCTCGCCAACTCCCCGCGCGATCGCTACGTCGTCCCTCTGCGCTGGCGAGTAGCTAAGTCCCTTCAACCGTTCACCTTCTCCGCCGAGAGGGGCTGCGTGTGCGAGGCTACTTCGGTAGTCCTCGCGCCCAGCCCCTCGGTGCGGATGAATTTTGTCGATCACCAGCCAGCTATCGCGAGTGCATCATGGCCGACTATGTCGAACTTTATCGCGTCGCCAAAACCTATCCCCAAACGAGTGGCGATGTGGTGATCGTCGACAATTTCAATCTCGACATCGCCGAGGGGGAGTTCGTTTCGCTGATTGGTCACTCCGGCTGTGGGAAGAGCACCGTCCTCTCGATGATTGCCGGATTGACGACCATCTCGCGCGGTCAGATCGTCGTGGCGCGACGCGAAATCGATGGCCCTGGTCCCGATCGGGGCGTGGTTTTTCAGTCCCCTTGCCTGCTCCCTTGGCTCACGGCGATTGATAACGTTTTGCTCGGAATTGACCGTGTTTTCCCGCATGTGCCGCGGGCCGAGCGGCGCGCGATGGCGCACTACTACCTGGAACTTGTAGGGCTTGCCGATTCGGCCAAACAGCTCGCAAAAGAGCTCTCGCAAGGGATGCAGCAGCGCGTCGGAATTGCGCGTGCCTTTGCACTGGCTCCCAAAATGATCCTGCTCGATGAACCCTTTGGGATGCTCGACTCGCTCACTCGTTTCGAGCTGCAAGAGGTGCTTATCGAACTCCTCGCGCAAACCAAAGCGACCACACTGATGGTGACGCACGACATCGACGAAGCACTCTTCATGTCCGACCGTGTGGTGATGATGACCAGCGGTCCTGCGGCGACGGTGGGAGAGATTCTGCACGTCCCTTTTGATCGACCGCGTCATCGCACCGCTGTGTTGGCTCACCCCGAGTATCATCTGCTCCGACATCGCATGCTCGATTTCCTCGAACATGCTCACCTCGTTCCGACGGCTCTAAAATCTACGATTGCGGAAGCTGAGCCTGTTCCTGCAATCCCGGTAGCAGCAACAGCAGTAGTGCCGCGCGATGGCATGCGAGTCTTCCCCACGCCTGAAGTGCCGGAGACTCGCTGTGGTTAATCTTCCGGCACCGATGGAGAAGCGGATTCCCACCGTTTCTGCAGATAATTTCCTACGGCAATTGCTCCTCGAACAGCAGCAACTGACGGCTGTGGGGGAGTTTTCCAGTTGGCACGAGCAGCAGACGATGGATCATGCCGCGCATTATCGCGCGCTACTTCCCACGTCGTCGCCGAAGTCTGGCGAGCAGTTGGCGTTTGAAGTCGATCTCGATGCCTGCTCGGGATGCAAAGCTTGCGTCACCGCTTGCCATAACCTGAATGGACTCGAGGAAGCAGAGACTTGGCGACATGTCGGGATGCTGCTCGGGATCAGCGATGCAAGTCGTCCTCAGCAGTATGTGACGACAGCTTGTCACCACTGTGTCGAGCCTGGCTGTTTGCAGGGATGCCCCGTCCAAGCGTACGACAAAGATCCACTTACGGGGATTGTGCGCCATCTCGACGATCAATGCATTGGATGTCAGTACTGCATTTTGATGTGCCCCTACGAAGTGCCGCAGTATAGCGCCGCGAAAGGGATTGTGCGGAAGTGCGATATGTGCCGCCAGCGACTCGAGGCGGGAGATGCTCCGGCTTGTGTCGCCGGTTGTCCGAATCAGGCGATTCGGATCACGATCGTTTCGCAGCAGACCGCGCGACAGCGCGCCCAAACGTCGACGTTTCTCGCGGCTAGCCCCGACCCCTCGCTCACGATTCCCACCACCATCTATCGCTCCGCCAAACTGCAAAATGTTGCGGATATTCAGGGAGAATTGGCGGGTATCGTCGCCGCCAACGACACGCTTCCGCACATTGCTCATCCCCATTTTCCACTCGTCGCGATGCTGGTGCTAACCCAAATGTCGGTCGGCACTCTGCTGCTCGAGCGAATATTTTTTGCTGCGGGAGCCATTGATGCTCGTGCGTCGCTCGCACTGCTGATCGTGAGTGCAGCGACCGGTCTGGTGGGTGGAAATGCAGCGGCTCTTCATCTCGGAAAACCGTTTGGTGCTTGGCGGGCATGGATGGGACTGCGAACCAGTTGGCTCAGTCGCGAAATCGTCACACTTGGACCCTATGGGGGTCTGCTTGGCCTTGCTGCCTTGCTCGCGCTACTCAGCTTTACGACTCTTGCCTCGTGCCTCTCGTCGCTGGCACTCTGCGTGGGAATCGTTGGTGTGATTTCCTCCGCGATGATCTACGTCGCCACAGGTCGCGATTACTGGAATGCCTCGCGCACCTTCCCGCGATTTTTGGGAAGCACTCTTGGTTTAGGGCTTGGTGTCGCCACAGTGGTGATTCTCGCGAGCCGTAATCAGCCAACACTTGTGGCGCTGCTGGCGCTCGCTTCGCTGATGGTGGCCTCCGTGCAAGCGTTTTCGCTGAATGAATCGCGCCGCAGGCGACAGCAGTATCCATCGCGAAGTCTCGAGCGCACCGCACTTCTGCTGCGTAATGCACTGTCGGATGCATTTCAAATGCAAATGAGCGCGATCGTTTGTGGCGGATTTCTGGGGCCGATGATTCTGCTCCTGATTGCTACCAGCTCACAAGAAAGCGCAATGCAACAAACTCCCGTTTTCCCAATCGCGGTAGTCAGTGCAGTTACTCTGCTCCTCGGAAATCTGCTCGAGCGAATGCTGTACTTCCAGGCATGCACACCCGCCAAAATGCCGGGAGACGACCGATGATCAAGCTGTTGCCACTTCTGCAAATGATCCACCTCGACGATGCGCCGCGCGCGAGCCATGAAAACTCGCTCCTCCGTACTTGGGATGGCCCTCTCACTCGCGAACTCTCGCTCCAAAACGAACAACTCGGCCTTCCCCTCTTGCCGCAACGTCTCGCCCCGGAAACCACCACCACGATGGTGTGCGGCTTTTGCTCCACTGGCTGTGGACTCAAGATTCATCTACGCGATGGTGAAGCGATCAATGTCTCGCCCGATACGTCCTATCCTGTGAACCTCGGCATGGCCTGCCCGAAAGGTTGGGAAGGTCTCGCGCCACTGTCGGCTCCCGATCGCGCGACGACTCCCCTTTTTCGCGATCAATCCACAGGCGAGTTTCGACCGATCGATTGGCATCAAGCCGCAGAGCATTTCCGAAATCAATTTCAGTCGATCCAGGCCAAGTATGGCCCTGAAAGTGTGGCATTCCTGAGCACCGGACAGATCGCGACCGAAGAGATGTTCTTACTCGGCGCGGTCGCAAAATTTGGTTTCGGTTTTTTGCACGGCGATAGTAATACACGGCAATGCATGGCAACTGCTGCGACCGCTTATAAGCAATCGCTCGGGTTCGATGCCCCCCCTTACACCTACTCCGATTTCGAAGAATCAGACCTGCTGGTTTTTGTCGGCGCTAATCCGTGCATTGCCCATCCGATTTTGTGGGAGCGTGTCCTCGCGAATCGTCGCCAAGCCAAAATCGTGGTGATCGATCCACGCCAAAGTGAGACGGCACAAGCGGCTCACATGCATCTCGCTATTCGCCCCAAGTCGGATCAAACATTCTTCTACGGCATCACCCGTTTGCTCATCGAGCGTGGCTGGATGGATCGGGATTACATCGAGCAGCACACCTCCGGATATGCCGAATTTCAAGCGTTTCTCGAGGCATTTACCCTCGAACGGTTGCAGCTAGAGACGGGATTGACGCTGTCGCAGATTGAGGGATTTGCCAGGCTGGTGCATCAGTCGGAGCGCACATCGTTCTGGTGGACGATGGGAGTGAATCAAAGTTACCAGGGGGTGCGTACGGCGCAGAGTATTATCAACTTGGCGCTCGTCACCGGAAACTTTGGTAGGCCAGGAACGGGTGCCAACTCGATTACTGGTCAGTGCAATGCGATGGGTTCGCGGCTGTTCAGCAACACCTCGGCACTCGCTGGAGGTCGTGATTTTACGCGTGAAGATCATCGTCACGAGGTGGCAAAAATCCTAGGGATCGACGCGGCACGTATTCCTAGCTCGAGCGGCATGGCGTACGACGAGATTCTCGATGCAGTTCGTGCAGGAAAGATTCGTGGGCTCTGGATCATCGCCACTAACACCGCTCATTCCTGGATCGAGCAGGCCGAGACACGCCAGGCTCTCGCACAGCTCGACTTCCTCGTGGTGCAAGATATTTACACCACCACGGAAACTGCGCAGCTCGCGCATCTGATTCTCCCTGCTGCACCTTGGGGCGAGAAAGAAGGAACGTTCATCAATTCCGAGCGCCGTGTGGGACGTATCAAACGTGTGCAGCGATCGCCCGGGTCTGCCTTGGCTGACTTCTCGATCTTCCGCTTGCTTGCCAAGTACTGGGGGGGACTCGAGCAATTCGAAGAACTCGATTCGCCAGCCAAGGTTTTTGCAGTGCTTCAAGAACTTTCGCGTGGACGACCTTGCGATATCACCGGAATTCGCGGCTATCAGCATCTCGATGAGGCGGGGGGCATACAGTGGCCTTGGACCGAGAGCGATGCTGCAGCGGCTAGCCGATTCAGTGAGCGCCCGATGCCGATCGGTAGTCAGCAGCGGCGTTTATTTTCAGAGGGAAAGTTCTTTCACCCCGATGGCCGCGCCAAGTTGTTGTTCGACGCGCCACGTCCGATGCCTGAACAGCCGAACGCAGAATTTCCGCTCCTTTTGCTCACCGGACGAGGGAGTGTCGCGCAGTGGCATACGCAAACGCGCACTTCGAAATCGGCGGTCCTGCGTAAGCTCTACCCGGCTGATCTCTACATCGAAATACATCCCGAAGATGCCGAGCGACTTGGGATCACCCATGCATGTGCGGTACGAGTGCGCTCGAGACGCGCAACGATTGTTGCTCGCACTTGCGTGGTGACGACGGTCGCTCCTGGGACCATCTTTGCCCCGATGCACTACGCTGCCGTGAACCAACTGACGCTCGCTCACTACGATCCTCATTCGCGCCAACCTTCCTACAAAGACTGCGCTGTGCGCGTCGATCGCATGGGAGAAGGACTATGAACGCTCCACAAACGTTTTCCGAAGAACAGCAGCAGTATCTGATGGGATTTGCAGCGGGCTGCGATGCTCTGCAAACGAGTCGAAATCCCACCTTTGCTTCGACCCTCTCGGCCCTGGGGATGCTCCCAGCGACAACGCCCGAAACGGTGCCGAGTCCCCTCCCGCCCGATGCGCGGCTCGCGCATGGTGTCGCGCAGAATCAGTTTCTCGACCGGGGGCTCAAACTTTCCAGTGAGGAGCAAGCGAAGCGATCGAAAGACCCGTTTCAAATGCGAGACGCCATGGAGCAGGCGGCAAGTGAAGCTCGATTTCCCAAAGGAACCGACGTATTTCTCTATAAATACCACGGTTTATTTCACGTGGCCCCTGCCCAAAATGCGTTCATGTGTCGCCTTCGTTTTGCAGGAGGTATGACGAACTCGCATCAGTTTCGTGGCATCGCCGACATCGCGGAAAAGTTCGCTGGGGGATATACCGACGTCACCACGCGCTCCAATCTTCAGCTGCGAGAGATCCCGGCCGAGTATCCCCTGGAGGTGATCGATGGACTCGTCGAACTCGGAGTGATTACGCGCGGAAGTGGCGCCGACAATATTCGCAACATCACCATTCCGCCGACCTCTGGCATCGATCCCGAAGAAATCATCGATACGCGCACTCTTGCACGAAAAATGAACCACTACATTCTGCAGCATCCTGAAATGTATGGCTTACCGCGAAAGTTCAACATCTCGTTCGACGGTGGAGGTCGCACCACAACACTCGCTGACACCAACGATATCGGTTTCTTTGCGGTGCGAGGGTCGCTCGACGGAACCAGTGCTCCGGAGATTTTTTTCCGGATGGAACTCGGCGGCATCACTGGTCATGGCGATTTTGCAAGTGACTGTGGCATTCTGCTGCGCGAGTGTGAATGTGTCGACCTCGCTGCTGCCGTGCTCCGGGTTTTTCTGCAGGAAGGTGATCGGACCGATCGCAAGCGGGCACGTCTCAAGTATGTCCTCGATCGACTCGGTCAGGCCGAGTTTCTGAAACTCGTCGAGAAATCGTATGGCAAACCGCTGCGACAGGTACCCCGGGAGTATGTCGAGCTACCACGCACGAAAGCGGTGTCTGGCGCTCACCTCGGTTTCCATCCCCAAGCACAGCCGGGGCTGCACTATGTCGGTGTGGTACTCCCGGTCGGACGTCTCAGCGCTCAGCAGATGCGTGATCTTGCCCAGGTTGCCGATCGTTATGGAAGTGGCACCATTCGACTCACGGTTTGGCAAAATCTGCTGATCTCCGACATCAAAACCGACGACATTCCTGCGGTCCAAGCAGCGATCGAAGCAACCGGTCTCTGCACCTCAGCTACGAACGTTCGGAGTGGACTCGTCGCCTGCACGGGAGCTGCTGGTTGCAAGTTCGCTGCTGCTCACACGAAGCAACATGCACTGAAACTCGCCACTTATCTCGAGTCCAAGATTCAGCTCGATCTGCCGGTGAACATTCATCTGACTGGTTGTCATCATTCGTGTGCACAGCATGCGATTGGAGATATTGGCCTGCTCGGAACGAAGGTGGCGCAAGGGGAAGAAATGGTCGAAGGGTATCACTTGTTCGTGGGTGGTGGATTTGGAGACGATCGCGGAATTGGACGACAGCTTCAAGCGAGTATCCCTGCGACCGAGATGCCCAGCATCGTCGAGCGTTTGCTCATCGCTTGGAATGATGGCCGAGATTTTCGCGAGCAAACGTTTGCCGATTGGTCGCGTAAACGAACGCTCGATGAATTGACTCGTGTGATTGCCAACTCGAGTGTGGCGATGAAGGAGGTAGCATGAAAATTCCGGTGATCCCCGACTCGGCACCATTTTCGCCAGCGCAGCGCGCGTGGTTGAATGGCTTCTTCGCCGCGATGCTCACCGCGCGCGATTCTGGTGGCACAGCTGCCGTGATGTCACCAGTAACATCTTCGCACAGCAGCGTTGCCGTGCTCGAGCCTCCAGCTGTCGCACCGCTAGCGCCCGAGGAGTTTCCGTGGCGCGATTCGTCCCTCTCTATAGATGAAAGGGTTGCCCTGGCCAGCGATCGGCCGCTCGAACTCAAGCTGATGTCAGCCATGGCGCAGCTCGACTGTGGATCGTGCGGCTATCTCTGTCAAACCTATGCCGAAGCTGTCGCTCGAGGCGAAGAAAAGGACCTCACACGCTGCTCGCCAGGTGGAACTCCAACCGCCAAAACGCTGAAAAAGCTCCTCGCGGAACATGCGAGCAATCCGGCGAAAACGAACGGCCAAAACGGTCATTCTCAGAATGGCCATGGGTCCTATGGGCAGACTTCTAATGACTCTGCTCCTGCCGCAGCTGTGGGGATCGCAAACGGAACAGCTGCGCATGCCAAGGGGCTGCTGGGGACGTCGAAGAAGAATCCACTCATCGCCCGACTCATCTCCAACGATCGACTGACGGAACTGGATGCCGGCAAAGATACGCGTCATGTGGTGATCGATTTAGGCACGTCGAACCTCACTTATGAACCGGGAGATAGTCTCGGCATTCTCCCCGAGAATGATCCCGCGATGGTCGAGCGACTTCTCGAGGCGCTGCAGCACTCGGGCGAGCAACTTATCACGCGCGGTGACGAGGAACCCCAATCGCTACGCACACTGCTGCTCCAGCAAGTGGTGATTAACAAGGCAAACGTCGGGCTGCTCGAATACTTTGCACAGATTGGCGCGAGCGATGCGCGGCGCGTGATTGAAGAGGGACTCACTGCTGACGAGAACCCACTGCTGCTCGCATCGATTGCCGACCTCATCAACCGTTTCTCGATTCGTATCGCATCGATCGAGACGTTTGTTGAAAAACTTCCGCCGCTGCAACCACGTCTCTATTCGATTGCTTCATCGCAGCAAGCTCATCCGCTGCAAGTTCATTTAACGATGGGGGTAGCTGAGTACCGGGCTGGTGAGGAGCGTCGATTTGGAATTGCATCGCACTATGCAGGGGTTCGATTGCAACCGGGCGATTCGATTCGGGTGTTCGTGCATCCGTCGAAGTTTCGCCTGCCCGCCGACCCCAGCACGCCGATCATCATGATTGGTCCCGGGACTGGGATCGCGCCGTTTCGTGGGTTCTTACAGCATCGCGATCGGCTGAAGATGCCGGGCAAATCGTGGCTGTTTTTTGGGAATCAATCGCGCGAGAAGGATTATCTCTATCAGTCGGAACTCGAGGACTTTGTCTCGCGAGGTGTGATCACGCGGCTGTCGCTGGCGTTCTCACGCGACCAAGTGGAGAAACGCTACGTGCAGCATGAAATGCTCGCGCATGCAGCCGAGCTATGGCAGTGGCTTGCTGGCGGTGCAGTGGTTTACATTTGCGGCGACGCTAAGCGGATGGCGGCGGATGTCGAGAAGACACTGCAGCAGATCATCGTCGAGCAGGGACATCTCACTGCCGACGAAGCGAAAAAGAAGCTGCAGGAGTGGTTGAAATCAGGACGCTTGAAGAAAGATGTCTATTAAATCGCCCAGCCTCTTTCAGCATCATCCGATTCGGTTTCAATCGCTCCAGAATCGCTTGGCTTTAGAAAGCGCACTGGAGGCCAAAGTTGAGTCCCTGAGCGACGAACACCGATTCACCAAACAGAAAGTCAGGGCGGTTTGCGCCGGTGAAAGTTCCCGGCGGAATTTGGGTCGGGTTGATCGTGGTATCGATCTGCTCGGCTGCTCGCATGGTGTTGGTGATCGCGCGCACGCTGTAGCCAAAGGTCGCTGACCAGCAAGGATTGAGGTCGTAGCGCAACTGAATTCCGAGTTCTGGCATTGCGCTGAACGCAGTTTGCGAGTAGTCGCCAATATTGGTGTCGAGCGCCAGAAGGCCACCGTTGGTGGTCGAGGTTCCGAGCGTGTTAGTGGTGGTGCGTTGGCCGCGAATTGTGCCGGTTGATTTGGTGGTGCCGAGTGCCACCTTGGCAGTGAACTCATAGCTCCAGCAAGGATTGATTCGGCGTTCGGTGATGAAGCCGAGGTTCACGCCATTGAATTCGTTGAGGGTCTTGAAGTCGTCCACGATGTCGATCGTCGTACCGGCGATGACCCCGGAGAGAGCGAGGGTCGATTCTTCGATCCGCACTTGCTCGGTGAGGTTGGCATAGCGATAGCCCAAAATGAAATCGGTGCGGCCGTAGCACGATTGCATGAAACAGCTGCGAATGACCGCTTCGAGCGATTGGAACTCGGTGGTGGCATCGATTCCCACACTGCCACTCACAAGACCAGGGTAGTTGATCAATCGCGAATCTTGCGCGCCGGTTTGGGTGTTAAAAAAGGGGCGGGCGAGAATGGTGCTGGTGGTGTTGTCGCCGTAGAAGTCTTGGTTGTCTTCGCCGAGATAGGCGTAGTTAACTTCCCAGCCGATCGTGTGACCAGGATCGCACCAACCACCAATGCCGAACAAAATTCCGCTTCGCAGATCGCTGTCGAGATTTTCGTCGCCATAGAGGATCGAGGTCCCAGGGCTTCCGAGGACCCCCGCATTGGCCTGCGGAATGCCGGGGAGACTTTCGGTGACGAGTGCTGGTGCGTTTGCGCCGTTCGACCACCACATCAGGTACTCGGCCCGGACGTAAAGATCGCAGCATCCCCAGCCGGTGAAACAACCAGGGGCACAGCATCCTTGTGCCCCGCAGCTGGGACCACCACAGCCGTCGCACGCAGGGCCATAGTCGCTGCTCGATGGACCAGCGGCGTAGGCGTCGGTTTCGTAGAGTTCCGGTGGAACTTCACTGGCATAGCTGGCAGGCTGGGCACGCTGTGTCGTCGGCGCGCGATAGATAGCGGGCTGTGCCCGCGAGGTGCTGGCGGAAGAAGTCCTGGGGCTCGGCGAGCTCGAGGCTGGCAAGCGAGATGTTGTCGCAGGCGACGTAGCACGCCGTGGTGTCGACGTTTGCGCGAAGAGTGGTGTACTAACCAAGATGCAGGTGATCGCGACCAGCACCGACTTAGGAAACGACATCCGTGTCTCTCCACCGACAGAGTAACAGCTGACTTGAGCCCCTCGCGTTAGGGTATCGTCAAACCTTTCCTTGTCGTTCAACCTTTTGTGACCGTTAAAGCCACGTTTGTCGGAAAAGCTTTACTAGAGGGCGCAAAGTACCACGTGAGCGCGACACATCAGCGACTTGCTAGTGCTGCTGTGCATGCATCATCTGTGAATGCATCAAGGCGCGGGCTTTCCTGCAGCCACATGGAAAATCTGAGGCTGAGCTACGCCATCCAGTCTTCGTTTTCGCCGAAGATTTGGTCGATGAGCGACCCCATCCAGGGCTCCCCTTCCCCACCTACTTCAATGGTGACGGTGGCGGGAGCCGAGTTCGTGGTGCCGTCGCTTAGGGCGAAGGTGAACGAGTCGGTTCCGGCAAATCCACTGCTTGGTGTGTAGACAAACGACCCATCGGCATTGACCGTCACCGTGCCGCTAGCAGGATCGGTCAGTTTCACAGCCGAGAGTACGTCGCTCCCGTCGACGTCTGAACCGCCGGTCAGTAATCCCGGAGCACTGATGGTAAGTGCTGTGTTCTCGGCTGTAGCGTACGACTGACTCACCGCCACGGGCGGGTCGTTTGCCGGTGTGATGTTGAGCGTGACTGTCACCGTGGCCGAGTCGGCGGTTCCATCGCTGAGCTTGTACGTGAACGTCACAGTGCCGTTGACGTTGGGAGCGGGGGTATAGGTGAACGAGCCATCCCCCGACAGGTTGAGTGTGCCGCTCGCAGGAGAATCGACCACTTCGATGGTAAGAGAGTCGCTCTCGGCATCGCTATCGTTAGCCAAAAGTCCGGCGAGTGCATCCACGACCAGAGGTGTATCTTCATCGAGCGTGTAGCTGTCGGCCACTGCAACCGGAGCCGTGTTGACAGCGGTCGGGATCACGTCGATGGAGGCAGTGTAGGTGGCTGAATCAGCGGTGCCATCGTTGATGACGAAAGTGAAGCTCGCGGCCCCCGAGAACCCAGCATTGGGGGTGAAGGTGAAGGAGCCATCGGAATTGAGATCGACCGTTCCTCCGATGGGAGTGCCAACGAGAACTGCGCTTAGGGTATCGTTCTCGGCGTCGGTTGCGCCGGTGAGCAGGCCGCTTGCGGCGTTGATCGCGAGGGGGACATCTTGCGTCGCATCGTAGGTCTTATTCGTACCGATCGCGACATCGTTGACCGCCGTCACCGTGATGGTGACCGTAGCAAGAATCGAATCGTTGATCCCATCGCTTGCGCGATAGGTGAAGGTATCGGTGCCGCTGAAATTGGTCTCGGGTGTGTAGGTGAAAGTGCCATTGCTATTGAGCGTGAGAGAGCCGTGCGCAGGCTGGTCGACCACGGCGGCGGTGAGTGTGTCGGCATCTGCATCTGTATCGTTTTCAAGGACTCCCTCGATGGCGACTGTAAGCGGGGTATCTTCGTCGGTCGTATAACTATCAGCGACTGCCACCGGGGCGTTATTGACGGTGATCGTTACGGTCACAACGTTCGAATTCGCCAGACCGTCGCTCGCCTGATAGGTGAAGCTGTCGGTTCCCTGGAAACCACTGCTGGGTGTGTAAGTGAAGGTCCCATCGGCGTTGAACGCGAGCGACCCACTGGTTGGCTGATCGACGACGACAGCGGTGAGATCGTCGCCGTCGGTATCAGTATCGTTGGCGAGCACCCCTGCCCCACTAACAACCAGTGCGGTGTCGGTGGGTGTGCTGTAGGAGTCGGCGGTGGCGACGGGAGCATCGTTCACCGAATTCACCGTGATGGTGACGGTAGCGATGTTCGAGTTTTCGAAGCCATCATTAGCGCGATAGGTAAAGCTATCGGTGCCGCTGAAGTTGGCGTTCGGCGTGTAGGTGAACGAGCCATCGGCGTTGAGCGCGAGTGTGCCGCTGGTCGGCTGAGTTACGACCACTGCGGTGAGCGTGTCGCTATCGGCGTCCGTGTCATTGCCTAAAACGCCCGGGAGTGTGATCGCAAGTGGCGTATCTTCGTCGGTTGAATAGAGATCGTTGACAGCCACCGGCGCAGAATTCACCGTGATCGTGACTGTGGCAAGGTTCGAAGTGGTAGTTCCATCGCTGGCGCGATAGGTGAACGTGTCGGTCCCTTGAAAGCCGCTGCCAGGTGTATAGGTGAACGAGCCGTCGCTGTTGAGCGTGAGTGTGCCCGAAGTGGGGTTGTCGACCACCGCAGCGGTGAGGCTGTTGCCATCGGCGTCGGTATCGTTGGCTAGCACGCCCGGGAGCGCGATTACTAGTTGTTCGTCGACGCCGGTGGCATAGGCATCGTTGGTGGCCAGCGGTGCGTCGTTCACCGGCGCGACTGTGATGGTAACAGTGGCCAGATTCGACTCGGCCGTTCCGTCATTGGCGCGATAGGTGAACGAATCAGTGCCGCTGAAATTCGCATCGGGAGTGTAGGTGAACGAACCGTCGCTAATCAGCGTCAGCGTGCCGTTTGTCGGCTGATCAACCACAGCAGCGGTGAGCGTGCTGTCCTCGGCATCGGTGTCGTTATCCAAAACTCCCGACGCAGCGTTGACGGTGAGCGCTGCATCTTCATCGACGGTGTAGGTGTCGTTGGTGGCGACAGGGGGATCGTTTTCAGCGGTCACGGTGATCGTGACGGTCGCTAGGTTCGACTCACTTGTCGCATCGCTAGCGCGGTATGTGAAGGTGTCGGTTCCCGAGAAGTTCAGGAACGGCATGTAAGTAAACGAGCCGTTGGGATTGAGAGTGAGTGTGCCGTGCACCGGCTGATCGACCACCACCACGGTGAGCGAAGTCCCTTCGACATCGGTATCGTTGGTCAGCACACCCGGGACGGCAATGGTGAGCGCAGTATCTTCCGCGGTGGTATAGGAATCTTCGGTCGCCACTGGCGCGTCGTTGACAGCCGCTACGGTGATCGTGACGACAACAGCACTCGATGTCGCCTGACCATCGCTCGCTGTGTAGGTGAAGGTATCCGTGCCGCTGAAGTTGGCGTTTGGTGTGTAGGAGAACGATCCATTCGCATTGAGCGTTAACGTTCCGCTGGTGGGGCCTGTCACAACTGCCGCCATCAGCGTGTCGTTGTTGCCATCGGTATCGTTGGCCAGAACACCACTTGCCACATTCACGGTCAGCGTGGTGTCTTCGGTGGCGTTGTAGCTATCGGCGACGGCGACCGGTGTTTGATTCGCTGTGCCGACGACAATTGTTACCGTGGCAGTGTTTGAGTCGGCAGTCCCATCGTTGGCTTTGTACGTAAACGTATCGGTACCGTTGAAGCCAGAGGTGGGGGTATACGTGTAGGAGCCGTTGGCATTGAGCGTGAGTGTGCCACTCGTGGGCTGAGTCACGACGATAGCGGTGAGCGTGTTGCCATCGACATCGGTATCGTTTCCGAGGACGCCAGGCGCGGCGATGGTGAGGGGCGTATCCTCGGCGGTCGAGTAGTTATCGTTACTCGCCACAGGGGGATCGTTGACAGCCGCCACGGTGATCGTGACGGTGGCGACTGGCGAGTTTACCGTCCCATCGCTGGCGCGATAGGTGAACGTGTCGGTGCCGTTGAAGTTCGCGCTGGGGGTATAGGTGAACGACCCATCGGCATTCAAGGTCAAGGTGCCACTCGTGGGCTGCGCGACGATCGTAGCGGTGAGCGGATCGCTATCGCTGTCGGTATCGTTTGCCAGCACCCCTGCAGCTGCATTGATGGTGAGCGCGGTGTCTTCGGTGGCGTTGTAATTGTCGGCGACGGCGACCGGGGCTGCATTGGGCGCAGCCACCGTGATAGTAACGGTGGCAACACCCGAGTCGGCGGCTGCATCATTGGCCCGATAGGTAAACGTATCGGTGCCAGTGAACCCTGTATTGGGTGTGTAGGTGAACGAGCCGTTGGCATTGAGTGTCAGAGTGCCGCTGGCTGGCTGCGCAACCACGGTGGCTGTGAGCGTGCTGTTCTCGACATCGGTATCGTTGGCAAGAATGCCGGTCGCCACCGGGACCGTGAGTGCTGTGTCGGTGGTGGTGCTGTACGAATCATTCCCCGCCACCGGTGGATCGTTGACCGGCGCGACGGTGATGGTGACAGTCGTGTTGGCTGAATTCAAACTTCCATCGCTCGCCCGATAGGTAAACGTATCGATGCCGCTGAAATTGGCGTTCGGCGTGTAGGTGAACGAACCGTTGGCGTTCAGGGTCAGCGTGCCACTCGTAGGACCAGCGACAACGCTCGCCGTGAGGGTGTTGTTCTGCGCGTCGGTGTCGTTGGCCAGCACCCCGGAAGCGGCGGCCACGGTCAGCGGAGTATCTTCGGTGGCGTTGTACGAATCGGCTGTCGCCACCGGCGCAGTGTTGGTGGCAGCGACGGTGATGGTGACCGTCGTTACGCCGGATGTGAGCGAACCATCGCTGGCGCGATAAGTAAAAGTATCGGTGCCGCTGAAATTGGCGTTCGGCGTGTAGGTGAAGGAACCATTGGCGTTGAGCGTCAGTGTGCCGTTGGTCACGTTCCCCACCAGCGAAGCAGTGAGCGTGTTGCCATTGGCATCGGTGTCGTTGGCCAGCACACCATTGGCTGCTGTAATTGTGATAGCGGTGCCAGGAGTCGTGCTGTAGGTGTCGCTCGTGCCGACCGGCGCAACGTTGGTGCTCGTGCCACTTCCTGCGCGAATCTGAGCCGCTAGATCTGTATTTCCAGCGAGAGCCTCCGCTTGTGCAATCGTCTCGCGGAACAAGGCCTCTTGCGAACCCGACGAAGCAAACTGCCACTGCGGACCAATGTATTGCGGCAGAATGCCACGCTCGCCAAAGTTCAGCCCCGACGCGGCTTGATCGGCCCCCAGCACAATGCTCGAGATCGTATCGCTTCCCACCACGCTGCCACTGAAAGCCGATGCATCTTTGCCATCCAGCATCGCCGTTGGCTGACGCTCGCTGACGGTATAAGTGCCAGTTGCCAAACCTTCAAACGACCATGACCCAGTGTTAGAGGTAAGCGTCGTTCGCGTCACACTGTTATTGCTGCTGTCGGTGCCAGTCAGGGTGATTTGCACCCCGGGAACCCCCACTTCGCTCGCTCCCCGCACACCATCGTTGTTGGCGTCTAGGTAAACAGCCCCAGTAATCGAACTAGCCAGCACGGTGCGCTGTTCCAGGTTCTCGAACAAAAATTTTCGAGCCTGCACCTTTGCGCAACGCTGACGTGCACTCTGCTTCTGGCGATCGGTGCGAACAGTTCGACGATTCTGCTGGGGCATGGTTCCAGTTTCTCAGCTGCGAGTAACTCAAAGAGCCGACGGCAATCGCCGACAAGAACTTAGGACGCCCCCACGGTCGCTGTGACACGCGCTGCGAGTAACCGTCCTTGGCTAATCTTCGCACTGGCGGCCGACGACACAGCCAGTGGCCGACAAGCGGGTGGTTGTCCCTCCCTCTTATTCTATTGGGGGGCCCGGATCACGCTACGAATTTGTCGGCCCAATGTCCCGCAGAACCGGCAGAGAACGGCCATGGCGGGAAAAAAATTGATTCAGCCCTTCCAAACCGACCTTTCTCTCGGGTTTGCACGCACGATTTCTTGCATGCATTACGCCGCGATATTTTCTCAGGAAAAACCACCCGCGCTCGGCTCTGCAGAACTCGGAGCCTGTTTGCGATTCCGAAGATACTGCTCGGGCTAATTTTTCACGTTCTTGCTACAGTCGATTCTGTCACTAGCCCCGGCCCTCCCCAAAAGAGCATAAACATGAAACTGAATTTGCATCGCTACCTGCTTATCGCCAGCACGCTTCTCATCCTGTCGGGCTGTGGGCAGAAGTCAGACTCCAACCAGCCCAACGGAATCAAGGATGCGATTGATGCCCGCCCCAACGAAGAACTTCGTGATGCCGCCGAAGACGCTGGCGATGCTGTCAAAGAGGCAGGCCAAGACATGAAAGAAGCCATCCAAGGTTCGTGAGCCATCACCTTGAGCTAGTCCGTCTGACGGAACCAGTTTTTCAGATTATTCAGCCTCGTTTGGAATAACCGAGAGCTCTAGGGGCGGTGGCAAGTGAAGGGGGATTTACGCTGGACGCTTCGATCCCTTCAGGAAACAAGGTTTACGCTTCTTCGGCAGCGCTCCTGTGACAGCTGTTGCGACCACATTAATGAGCGAACCATTGCCTTCTTGGGAGCGACTGCGATAATGACAGCGGTTGGCAGAGGCGTCGCAGTGCACGTCGCTGCGAATTGGTTCGGATGACTAATTGAAGAGCAGACTGGGAGACCAGAAGGCTCGTTGAATAGTAAGCCGGTGTCTTGGAATACCCAAAGGATTCCATCACACCGGCTTTTTTTGTTTCTTGCCAGGCTTCAGCTTTGTTTGCCCTACACCCCAAGAGTGTCATAGTGCGCGCCGATTGTAAGCATTCTTCCACCCTAGAGCCGAGTAATAGGTCTCTATATCCATTCAGTTTTCACTGTAATGTCGCTGATGATGGTCGCTGTCGATGCGTGTCGCATCGACAGGTAATTCACGTATCGATCGAGATCCCTAACACACCCTGGAATAACCACTACTCAATAGTGGTGCATGTTCCATCTACTAATTGACTCTCTTTAGACGCTCTCAACTGTCGAATCTATTCTTTAAGGATCTGAAAATGACAAAATCGAAGGTTACAAATCTGATTGGCCTTAATATGATCGACCAACAAGGTCGTAATATTGGTACCGTTGCCGACATGTCTGTCGATATTGAGACATGGCACTTAGTGACTTTGGAAGTCAATCTCAATCGGGCGATCTTGGACGAGCTGAAGCTCAAGCGGCCTTGGTTTGGAACACAGGCCATTCACATCCCAATTAGCGAGGTATCGAGCGCCACTGACAATCTTATTCTCAAATGCTCGCTGGAAGATCTGCAGCTCTCTGGTGGAGAGTCCGCTGCCGAATCGACTCCTGCCGAGTTGACGGCTCAGCCTCGGGCTGCACATGCCGAAGATCGCTCCATTACCCTGGGTTCATCGGGCTAGTACTCGATGGGGCCGTGAACGTAGCAGCATCGCCGGAGACGAATCATGGTCGGCTATTGCTGTCGCGTCATGTTAACCGTGACGCTGGTCTTCGGCGCTTGCGGCCCACTTTCGACGACTCTCGTGGCACAGTCGCCGGAGCGCGCGGCCGACACTCCATCGAGAGTCTCGGCTCATGAGAAAGAAGACCTCGCCCCGGCAACTGCGAAGGTGGACATCAAGCCCGTCGCTCGCGATGAAGAAATTGGCAAGCGACTTCAGAGTGTGCTCGATGCCACCGGGTGGTTTATCGAACCTCGAATTGAGGTTCGCGAAGGGGTCGTCTTTCTGAATGGTGGGGCCGAGACCGATGAACTCAAAAAATGGGCTGGCGATTTGGCACGGAACACTCAGGATGTGGTCGCCGTGGCAAATCGGATGGAAGTGCTAGAACCATCAGTGTGGGATTTCAGTCCTGCCTCGAGTGGATTGCTTGTCCTGTGGCGCGATGTCATTCGCTCGCTCCCCTTTTTCTTCTTTGGACTACTTATTCTGGCGCTCTTTGCCATCGCTGGAGTGCTGGCTACCCGCGCTGCGCGGAGTTTTCTTCTCGCAAGAGTCCGGGCCAATTTGCTGCGAAATGTGATGGCCCGATCCGTGGGTGTGTTGGTTTTGCTCTTGGGCGTCTACATCATTCTGCGAGTCTCCGGCTTGACCCAACTAGCACTGACGGTGGTGGGAGGTACGGGACTGGTCGGTTTGGCCGTTGGAATTGCCTTTCGTGACATTACCGAGAATTTTCTGGCCAGCATCTTCCTCAGCATGCAGCGTCCGTTCGAGACAGGTGACTTGGTCGAGGTGACGGGAGTCACCGGTTATGTGCAGCAACTGAATGTGCGAACCACCATCCTGATGACACTCGATGGCAATCTTGTGCAGATCCCGAACTCTACTGTCTACAAAAGCAACCTCCGCAACTTCACCACGAACGTCAACCGGCGCGAGGACTTTGGCGTTGGTATTGGCTACGATGATTCGATCAACGAGGCGCAGGAAATTGCACGGAAAGTGTTGGCGGACCATCCAGCCGTTCTGAACGACCCCGAGCCATCGGTGCTGGTCGAGAGCCTAGAGCCAGTTATTGACTTTGTCTGTAGATTTTTGCGAGGAGTATGGTGAGGAAGGCGAGCCAGTGGAAGTTGGTGAGCGTGACGGTGAGTCTCTCATAATCACGCGCGAGACGGCGGAAGCGACTCAGCCAACCAAAGGTGCGCTCAACAACCCAGCGGCGTGGCAATAGGACAAAGCCTCGCTTGGTCTCGGTATGTTTTATAACTTGTAATCTTATCGAGGATGCTTCAGCCTGCTCGGCTGCTGCGGCGCCCGTATAGCCTTGATCGACGTACGCTATCTCCACATTGCTGCCCGTCACCTCTTGCACTCTCTGCGAGAGGATGGCGACTTGGTCGCGGTCTTGCTCATTGGCTGCAGTGATGTAAACCGCCAGCAGATTTCCCAGTGTATCGACGGCAATATTGGCCCTTCTTTTTCTTCGCACCGTCGTATCCCGCGCGGCCACCACTTTCAGGCGTCGATTGGAGTGTCCGCGCATCCATGATCACAGCGGTTGGCTGTTCGTCACGTCCTTCCAAAAGACGCACCATCAGCCTGAGGTCTTGCGCAATTTCCTCAAAGACTCCCGCTTCGAACCAGCGTCGCATTTGTTGATAGACGGCCCGCCACGGAGGCATTTCATGCGGCAGGAAGTCCCACTGGATTCCTGTTTTCACCACGTAGCGCATGGCGTTAAACTGGTCGCGCAGTGAATAGGAACGCTGCGGCACATCCTCGCGCATGAGGCTTAAGTAAGGGAGCAGGAATTCCCACTCCGCATCCGTTACGTCGCTGGGATACGACTTCCCTGTCGTGTGTTTCATCCCCTAACTACAGCAATTGCAAGCAGATAAGTCAATAACAGGCTCTAGGGACATCAACGGTTAATCTGCGGGTTTTCTTCTGGCTCAATGGCCGCGAGCATAGCTGGTTGAAGGTGCGGTCGTCGGTAATTCGTCTGGTGAAACTCGCTTTTCAGCAGCATGGCATTTCGATGCCAGACGAGGCTCGCGAAGTGGTCTTTCCCCAAGGTATTCCTGTCACCATGCTCCATGGAAAATCGGGGGATAGGCACGATTCTGGTCCGCTTCAGCGACGAACCCCTGCTCAACCGCCAACCGCCGAACTTGATGCGACCTCCACGAAAGCAGAAGGTGGTTTATCCAGCGAAGCTGACGTGATCAACGAGCAGGCCCGACACGTTAAGCCGCTGAACGACGGAGAAAATCTGCTCAAGGTGGGTTCCGTCCCTCGAGCCGCCGATAAAATGATCACCAGCCCCGGCACTCGCAAAAATGAGTCCGGCCGATGATCTCGGACCCACAGCCTGGGCGGGAGGCGATGCGGTCGAACTTGAGTTTCGTTCTCGGGGTGGTTTTTCCTTTGGAGAGAACTGAAACAAGTCGGAGCGCCTTGTGATGAAGATCCCCGAGTGGCTGCCAGATGCCCATCACCCCACCGGTCCGACCCAGGAATCTCGCCAGACGCTGATCGAACCATGGCTACGCCCCGTCGACCGATTTCTGCATAACAAAACGTCGGGGGGCATGGTGCTGTTGGCCTGCACACTCCTCGCTCTCATCGTGGCCAACTCGCCTTGGTCAGAGTGGTATGCCCAGCTTTGGCAGACGCGTGTCGGTTTCACTGTAGGACGCTTTGAACTCTACAAGCCGCTCTTGCTCTGGATCAACGATGGGCTGATGACGCTCTTTTTTTTCGTCGTTGGTTTAGAGATCAAACGCGAAATCGTCTTCGGCGAACTTCGCGATCCTCGCAAGGTAGCTCTGCCAGCCGCAGCTGCTCTAGGGGGAATGATTGTTCCCGCTGCCGTTTACTACTTCGTAGAAGGCGGGGGACCGGGAGTGAAAGGCTGGGGCATACCTATGGCCACCGACATTGCTTTTGTGGTGGGGTTTCTGACTCTGCTCGGCAATCGCGTTCCCTTCGGACTGAAGATCCTGCTACTCACGCTGGCCATCGTGGATGATATCGGGGCCATCCTGATTATCGCCGTGGCTTACACCTCGAATACATCGCTGTTGTTTCTGGGCATCAGCATCGCCAGTTTTGGTGTGATCTACTTGTTCCGCTGGATCGGGGTTCGGCTAGTCCCCGCTTATGTCGTACTAGGAGCTGGCGTCTGGCTGGCCTTCCTGAAATCGGGTGTCCACCCAACGGTTGCAGGAGTGGTTCTCGGCTTGCTCACGCCAGCAGCCTCTTGGTTTACCCGGCGCAGCTTGGTGAACCTGGCCGAGGGAGTAGTTTTGCTGAAGCTGGGCCAAGATCCCCAACACGACCACCCTGTGGATCACGAGGAGTTGGTTCAGCTGATGACCACCACCGCCCGGGAAACGGTCTCGCCACTCGATCGTTTGGAAACAGCGCTCCACCCTTGGGTCGCATTCGGAATCATGCCTATCTTCGCTCTGGCGAACGCTGGTGTAAAAATTGAACTCGCCGCTGTCACAGACTCGGTCGCGCTCGCTGTTGCTGCTGGCCTGATCCTCGGAAAACCTCTAGGAATCGTGGCCTTTAGTTGGATAGCTGTGAAACTCGGCCTCGCACGACTTCCCAGCGGAGTGAACTGGAAAATTCTCCTGGGAGCCGGTTGTCTGGCAGGCATTGGCTTTACGATGTCGCTCTTCATCGCCGGGCTCGCGCTCGACGCGGAGCAGCTCTCAGCCGGGAAAATTGGCACGCTCCTTGGCTCGGCTGTGAGCGCGATTTTCGGACTAGGCTTGCTTCTCTATTTCCTTAGACCAAGCGACGGCCGCCCGGCTGAAGTCATCGCGTGAAGACGATTTTCCCTTGGGGCCTACCTTCCCACATTGCGCGAAATCCTTCGGCAGCGTGCTGCATCGGTAGGATGGCCCCGATTTCCGGATGGATACCAGTGTGAGCAATCAGCCTCATCATGTCTTCCATGTCCTGGAGTCTCCCCATGATCGAACCGGTGATCGTCAGTTGCTCCGCCACCACGGTCAGGATATTCAGCGGCACGTCAAACCCAGTTGTGCCGCCCAGCATCACCAGCACTCCGCCCCGCGCCACTGAAGCGAGACTATGCGACCACGTGGCAACTCCGACGCTGTCGATGACTGCTCGCACTTTCCGTGGCACTGGTTGATCGGGCAGAAACGTCTGGTGTGCGCCGAGTCGCTCCGCTTGAGCTCGCCCTTCCTCGGTTCGGCTCGTGGCCCAGACTTCGAAGCCAGCGGCGCGCCCCAGTTGAATGAGGGCTGTCGCTACGCCTCCCGTTGCCCCCTGGATCAGGACCGTCTCGCCAGCGCGCAATCCCGATTTCGTGAACAGCGCGCGATAAGCAGTCAGCCAGGCTGTGCCCAGCACCGAGGCGTGCAACGGTGACAGGCCCTGGGGCAATGGGAGTGCGTTTCGCTTCGGCACCACAACATAGTCGGCCAGCGTCCCGTGGATAAATTCACTCGGAATGTGCCACTGGGGATCGAGCGTCTCGTCACCTCGCCAGTCGTCGCCTCCCATCATCGGGTAGATGACAACGGGCGTGCCGTCGTCCAAAGTCCCGGCCGCATCGTTCCCCAGGATCAGTGGATAGGCGATTCCCTCCGGATGTCCGCTGATGCCGCGCAGCGTGAACAGATCGTGGCGATTAAGACTGGCGTGACTCACCTTCACCCGCACCCAGCCCTCGGGCACATTGGGTTCTGGCATCTCTCCGATACACAGCGCTGAGAGTGGATCGTCGGGAGCAGCGTGCGTCGCGTAAACGGCGAACATGGGAAGTCTCCTTTCCTGGTCTGTCATTTAGGGCGCAACTTCTAACGACGCAATCTGCTCACCCGCCAACTCGAAGGCGAATCGCAGATCGATAGGGCTACCAGGAAAATTGCCGACAAGCCGACACGTGACGATGCTCTTGCTGTTGTGGCTCTCGCACGTGAGTGGCTCGCACGTGTACTCGTATTTCGACGCCGCTTCCTCCTTCCATTTTTTGATCGCAGCGCGACCGTTGTAGGTGTGCCCCTCGTCCTTGACGACAGCATTTTCCGCAAAGCACTGAGCGACGGACTCGCCGCTAGCCTTGTCTGCGGCGAAGTAGGCAGCGACCGGTTGGGGCAAATTGAGAGTCATGATCATTCCTCCAGGTGAGTGAAATTCGGGGGAACTATTGCTCCCTCCAAGCCATAGACACCTGCAGGCGACCGACTGTGACAACGCGAGTCCCGTTTTTTTAGAGAAGGTGCAGCGCTCCGCGCACATCCTCGCGCTGCAGCATCCGTCGCAACCAAGCGATCTGATCGGTCGGCTGAAGAAAAGGGTGATCGCGGTAAATGCCGACGTGCTGCTGCTCGACCAACGCTTCGATTTCTCTCACCGCTTCTCCCGCGACATCACGCACCCGCTGCACATGCTGGGCAGCGAACATCAACCGGTGCGGATCGACATGACCATGCTCGATGAAGCCGCGTGTCTTCTTCGGGCATCGGCAGGGATTTTTCGTATTCACGAGCCCGCACTGGTTGTTCATGAAACTGGTCAGATCACGCCTCGCACGCGACAAGCATTGGCGGAAGTTCTCGGCCGTCATCTCTAGCACTTCCCCCCCGACGGTATCACTTGCCCCCAAAATCTCGCCGAGCGTGAAGATCAACCGCTGCTTGCGATCGAGGCAAAGCAGCATTCCCATGGTGCAGCTGTACTTCGCTTCTTCCACCAGAATCGGCACTTCAACCGGCACACTGTGGGGATCAGGCAGGTCGGCATCGGGCGTGCTGCTAATCGCAGTTCCATAGTCGGCGAACGTGGTCGTCTTTGCCTCCGCGCTGCGACGTTTCATGTTGAGGACGTGATTGGCGGCAATGCGATAGAGCCAGGTCCGAAACTGGCTCTCACCCTTAAACGTGCTGAGCTTGGTGATGACTTTAACGAGCACCTCTTGGGTCACTTCCTCGGCCTCGTGCGGATCGAAAACCATCCGTACGGCGATGTTAAAAATCCATGCCTGGTGTCGCAGAACCAGCTTCTCGAGAGCGGCACCGTCCCCATTCCTGGCCTGATCGACCAGTGTGGCATCGGAACTGTCGCCAGCGACCTCACTGAACGGGTTGAACATGAATTGCCTCCCTCTGAACGGATTTTTTCAACGAGCGGAATGGTCTCCGATTCCTTCGACAACATTCTAAAGCGACTGTGACAAACGCTGTCGCAAATCCCCGAGATAGTGGCGGGATGATCTAGCTAACGTGATACCGCACCGCGAGTTGCAGCCGAACGATTCTTGCTAAGCTTCCAGCCGCCCACGTTTTGAACGTTCCAATCCACTCGCTAGCCCCCCCAAGCACCATCCCCCAAACGAAAAATGGCTAACTGCCCACCCTAAGCAATCAGCCATTCATTTTTTAAGTCAGGACGACTGGACGTCTATGGAACTACTTCTGGCAAGTCTTCACATTTGGGACGAAAAAAGTCGCTGGAGGAGTGTCGTTTACTAGATCACTGAAGAAGCATCGGTCTTGCGGTATGCGACCCAGCCGCGCGGACGCAAACCAATCTGACTGAAAGCCGAAATGATCGCGAAAATCGATCGGCTTGGGACGACCAAGCTTGAGTCCAGGTGATTCTTCGTTTAACGCGAAAATGAAAGACTCTCGCCCCCCGGAGTGATTGGTGAGCACTTGTTCTGCAGATTCGGCTAGTTTGTCTACCTGAATGGCGGACGCACTTTGGCCAGCCCCCAAATTTTGTCTGCCGAATGAATCCAGTAAGGTCTTTTCAACGAGTCCATGGTCAGAGTAAAGCAGAAGAGAATCTACAGCAAACGTTGCCGGGTAACCGACTCGCCCTCCACTATTGAAGACACACCAAGCCGGAATCCTGCGTGCCAGACACGATCCTTGATAAAGTCGCGGCACGAAATCCAGGGGCCGTCGACCAGTGCCTCGCTCGCTACGGCGGACTCGTGTGGTCACTTGCGCGGCGCATGTCTCCGACGACCAGCGATGCGGAGGATGCAGTTCAAGAGATATTTATCGATTTGTTTCGGCATGCATCGCGATTTGACCCTCAGCGAGAGCCTTCGGAGGCGACTTTTGTCGCCATGATAGCGCGACGTCGGTTAATCGACCGTCATCGCAAACATACACGGCAGGTCAAGACCATACCGATCGATGCGAAAGGGACGACGCCTGTTGCAATTCCCTTGAATGGTCTAGAGCTGCGCGATGAGGTTGGTCGTGTTCGCGAACTGCTATCTCAACTGAGGTGCGAGGAGCGGCAAGTACTAGAGTTGATTTTCTTTCACGGTCTATCCCAGGCGGAAACAGCCGAAATGCTAAACATGCCTCTCGGTTCTGTGAAGACTCACTCGCGACGAGGCCTACTTCGTCTGCGAGAGCTTTCCACTGGCACACTGGATCTGGCCAATGAAGGTGAAGCATGAACTCATCTCATCCTACCAATCATGACCGAATACTCAGGCTCCTTGCGGATCAGGCAATAGAGGGACTTAGCACAGCCGAGCAGCTGGAACTAAAGTCGCTGTTGCAAGAGAATCCCGACGTTGACGTTGCGGCTCTTGACCGCACTGCTGCAATGCTGGACATCGCTGCGGCTGCGGAAGATTGCGAACCGCTACCGCAGCACTTGCGGGAACGCATCTTGGCACAGAATCCTTCGGAACTCCCTGTCACTCCTTACGTTACCCTTGGGAGTGAAAAGCAGCTTGGAAACAGGATGCGTTGGCGTGAAGGCATCGCTTGGGCAGCAGCGGCTGCGTGTCTCGTGCTGGCGGTGTTTGCTTGGAGCCGCTGGCCGTCCAGTAGCCTGCCATCGAGTCCTTCCCCTAAATTGCCATCGGTGGCAGAAAATAGCGCACCACCATCGCGCCCCACTGATGGCGAAACTTCTCGACCCAGCTCCGAGCCAACGATTGCTGAACTGCGTGAGCAGCTTCTTACCTCATCCCCAGATGTGCTGCATCTGCAACTGGTTAGCGACAATGGCGTCGGCGGTAGCGAGCCAAGCGGCGATATTGTTTGGAGCAGCGGGCAGCAGACTGGCTATTTGCGACTACGGGCATTGGCCAGCGGCGAAGCAGTGCAGCGGAGGCTGTATCAGGTTTGGATTGTGGGGAGCGATTTGTCGGGTAACGAGATGATCGATGGTGGCATCTTTGCTGTGGATCGTAACGCGGGCGATTTGATACTGCCGATTCAGGCGAATCAGTTCGTTCAGCAGCCTAAGATGTTTTTCGTCAGCGTGGAATCGTCGGGAGACACCCACGATTGGGTAACGCCTTTGATGGCCCAAACCGATGGCTTGTGACCCACTTGTCCCCTCAAGCACACGGCGCAAGCTTCAGAGAGTCAATCGCAATGTATACATGCAAAGGCAACGGCCGCTCCAAACTTTTCTGCACCCTCCTAGGGATGCTGCTGAGCGTGGCATTGCTCGGAGTCACCCGCGAGGCAGGTGCCATCTGTGGACTCGACGGTGCGGTTCGCGAACTCATTCGCAGCGTTGATAATCTTGAAGCCAGGCGAGCCCTCTCCAAACGCGTTCATCGATCTGGAACTTGCTCGGCGTGTCATCTTGCCAGATATGGGGGGCCGCGTAACGAGTTTGGCAATGCGGTCAACACGCTGCTGACAACCCGCGACCGTGAAGTGCCGCAACGACAACTGGAAGTGGGGCGGCGGTTGAAAGATATTCCGGCGAACCCATCACTTCCCAATTCGCCAACCATAGGCGAGTTGTTTCAGTTGGGGCGTTTCCCAGCAAGTTCTCTGTCAAACCAGGAGCAATCTCTTCCGGAAGTTGCGCCTAAGGCCTCTCAAATTGTCACGGCAGCGGAAGTGAGGGAGCTCGTTCAGGCAACGGAAGCGGAATCTCGCTTTGGTATCTTGCAACTCAGCACCACGTTCGAGATCACTCCCGAGGTAGCTGAAGTGCTCGCCGAATTTCGAGGCGACACGTTAATCCTTGGCATCAAGAGGTTGTCGCCTGCGGTAGCCGAAGCACTCGCAAAAAGCCAAGCGGCAAACGTCTGGCTACACTCGGTGACATCTGTATCGACGGAAGCAGCTGACGCTCTCGTCAAGCTTCGCGGGCATCTGATTCTCACGGGCCTAACTGAACTCGATTCGGTGCCATTGGCTGCGAAACTTGCTTCGCGGCCCGAAGCCTTATCGTTCCCTTACCTCAAGTCGATCTCACCAGAAGTTGCCGAGGAGTTGGCCAAGACCTCACGCAGCTTGACGCTTGCCGGTTTGTCGCAAGTCTCGCCAGAAGTCCAGGAAGAATTAGCTGGTACCATCGGCACACTTTCGCTTCCCAATCTAACATCCCTCGACTCCCTCGCGCTGGCCAAAAAACTGGCAGCAATTGTCGTACTTCTGCCCAAACTTAAGGAGTTGTCGAACGAGCATCTGGAACAACTCGTTGGGGTCAAAGGTCAAGATAGTTTCTGGGGGGGCGTTTACTTGCCGCTCGCTGCGTTGACACCCACAACTGCCGAAACGCTGGCGGCGTGTCCTAGACGCATCGGCCTGACACTCGTGGGAAACGAGCTACCCTCTGATGAGATTCTGAAGACGATTTTGAGTTCTGGTTTGGGTATCTCACTACAGGATGTGAAAGTACTCAGTCCAGGACAAGTTCGCATTGTCAGTGCTGCGCTGGCCAGCACTACTTTTCGCGCTGGAGTGTCACAACGCGCCAGCCTAAGCCTTCCTAGTTTGCAGAAACTCGACTCGGCACTCCTCGCCGAAACACTTGCCAAGAGCAACGGCTTTAACTTTCCAGGCGTCACATCGATTTCACTCGAAGCTGCCGCGGCGCTTGGTAATTTCCCGGATCAAGAGATTCGGAGGGCCGACGGCACGGTCGAATATCGTCCTAGTGGTGAACTAAATTTCCCCAACTTGGAAGAACTTTCGACCGAGACAGCGCAGCTTTTATTGAAGAAACGTTGGCTGTCGATTTCGTTCCCGTCGGTACAGGAGGTCTCGCTCGAAACGGTGAGTCTCATGGCCCGGCAAACCTTTCGCTTGAACCTCGGCGTCACCACGCTCCCGGTGGAATTCGCGGGCGCATTTGCTGGCACGCCAACCGATACGAACCTCGGCGGTGGCTTCATTGTGTTTCCCAACCTCACCGAACTTTCACGCGAAGCAGCGCAAGTTCTGGTGAGTTCGCTCAACCGGGGCATCAAGGATCTCGGTTACACCAGGCTCAGCAATTCGCCAAAACTATACTTTGGTGGCGACTTTGGTTTCCCCAGCAGCGGTTTCCCCACGCTTCCCCCCGATGTGGCTGTGGAACTTGCTAGGTACGAAGGGATTCTTGCCATACAAGGTCTCGGCGAATTGCCAGACGAATCAGCTTCCGCATTAGCGTCGTTCCCTGGTCCCTACCTGATCCTTTCGGGCCCTGCAGCTGAGAAACTCTCTCCCAAAGCTGCCGAGTCGCTGGCAAAAATCCCCGGTGTTTTGCAGATTGATCTGAAGCAACTCGACTCCGTGCCGCTCGCCGAGCGGTTTGCCCGCCAAATTAATTGGACGTTGTCGAATCTCGAGACGGTTTCCAGCGATGCTGCTCCGGCGCTGTGTCAGTACAAGCAGCTCTTCTACATCAGGAACTTGACTGTGCTCGACTCGCCAACATTGGCCAGGCGATTTGCAGAAGGCGATGTAGTCGGGAATAGCATTGTCCTCCCGGCCCTTTCGACGCTTTCTTCCGAATCCGCTGAAATCCTCGCTTCTAGTTCCAAGCGGCTCCATCTCGGCTTGATGGTGCTCGACTCGCCTGAAGTGGCACGCGCTCTTACCCGTGCTAATCAAGGAGTGAATCTCCCCCGGCTGCGCGCTGCAACAGATGAGGTCATCAAGATACTTACCGAAGCCAAGACGGTAACGATCCCCTCTGTGAGCACGATTTATGTGTTGCCGCCATCCACTGCTTCCAAGAACTAACGCAAGCATCTGAATGGGGAAATAGTCGCATGTCGTCTGGGGCTCGCAAATCACTAATCATCCTTTGCATCGCTTACTGCTGCGCCTTGAACGCTGCGGTGGGTGACGATTCGAGCGTTAGGCCGATACAGATTGGCCAGTGGATTCAACAACTGGGGGATGAATCGTTTGAAGTACGCGAGAATGCCAGTCTTCAATTATCGGAGTTGGGTTTAGCGGCCAAGTCGGAACTCCTTGCTGGCCTGCGCGGAGGTGATCCAGAGATTCGTTGGCGCTGTGCAAAGCTGTGGGCAGCCGTACGCGACACCGACTTCCAACTCCGCGCCGAAGCTTTCCTCAATGATCCGGAGGGGGTCGACAATCACGAATTTCCTGATTGGGATCGCTACCGCAAGCTATTCGGAACATCGCGTGTCGCACGCCAAACCTTCCTTAGTCTGCAAAAAGAGGAGTCATCGCTATGGGAAGAATCGGCGAGTGCTGAGGACACTTACCCCAGGCGGTTCTTGGAGCGTTGCCGACAGGTACGATCTATTTTGAAGAACCAGCAAGGGCGTATGAGCATCTCGGGGAGTACAGCACTGACCGTCGTTTACTTGGGGATCAGGTACGAATCGCTCATTTCCGAGGAAGATCGGCAGTTGATCAAAGAACTTTGGCGACATTCAGCCATTGTCGACTTGGTGAGTACTGACAACGCTTGGAGTGCCATTCAATCGAGATGGCTACGGGGTGGCGGAGATCAACGCTCGGCCTTCGAGCGGATGATGGATGGACTTCGGTACGTTGACGACAGCGCGGCTCCGATTGCGCGAGAATTACTACGCGATCCAGCAACTCCTCCCAACCAAAAGCAGTTCGCACTTCTGGCACTTGCAAAATATCGCCTCGCCGAGGACGACAAATTGGTTCAGGTTTATTTGGATGATGCATCGCCGATAGAAACCTTTTTCTCAAGAGGTGTTGTGATCAAATCACAGCTTCGCGACATTGCTTTGGCGTCTCTGATTGTTCGGGCAGGCAAAAACCCGGCAGATTTTGGTTTTAAGTATCTACGGCCAGATGACCGAGTCCTTTTTTCGCCATCCACCCTTGGTTTTAAGGATGAAGAGCAGCGTTTCGCTGCATTCGAGAAATGGATCCAATCTGCCTCAAAACCGTCAGGGGCGGATTAGTAAACGAATGTCATCGAACAAGGCCCCTTCTGAGGGCTGCAGAGCGTTTTATTCTTGGCATGCGAGTATCGGTACTATCGATGCGCTCGCTACAACGCCGCAGGTCATCCTCGTGTTCGTCTGGTGGAATCGGAACTAGATCGCCAAATGCTCGATCTGTTTCAGAGGATGCGAATCGAAGATGAGGGTGTTTGCTGCTGGGTGGTCGAAGTGCTTCGTGCCAAGTCCACAACTGCGGAGCAAGATGCGACGTCTGAGCGCGATGAATTGCAACGAGAAGTCGACGCTGTTCGGAAGCAGAAAGATCGTCTGCTGAACCTGCGTCTCCTCGATGAGATTGAATCGGAGACTTTTGCCGCGAAGCAGTCGGAACTACGTTCCAAGGAAACGAAGCTGCAAACGCGACTCGAAGGAACTGCTCGTCAGCAGTCGGAAAGAGGCGATTGGGCGGTGAAAGTGTTTGAACTTTCGCAAGCTCTTGGGGCTAAATGGCTTGCGGCCGATATCGCAGAAAAGCGACTACTTCTAGAAATCGTCTGTTTGAACTCGAAGCTCGTCGACGTAACTCTAGTCCCCACAATAAGAAAGCCCTTCGACGTTCTCGCCGAAGGGCTTCTTGTCCAGTCAAGTCGGGGCGACAGGATTTGAACCTGCGGCCTCTACGTCCCGAACGTAGCGCTCTAGCCAGGCTGAGCTACGCCCCGATGTGTGTGTTGGTTGGTGAAGGAGTTGGCTGGGTGATTTTTGGGCTGTGGGCTGTGGGATTTGCTCTCAAGCACGCTCTCGGCTGTGGTGACGAGGGGTAACTAGGCAAGTCTATGCGACGAGGGGCTGGGCTTTGCTTCGTCGATCAGCAGAGGAGCTTTAGCATCCATCCGAAACGAAATCGATGCGAAAGGGATTGGCCGTGTTCGTGCTTGAGATTAATCAATTTTAGCAAACAAATTGGTACAGAGGGTAGAGCCCTTCGCAGCATGCGAGGTTCGCGTGGAATTGGCAAACCAGTGCTGAGGTAAGCGTGCTAAGAGAGGCTACCGTACTTGTTGTGTCGAGGTCACCATCCAGCGGCGCGGCAGCTGCATGCCGCTGATGACAGCCAGGATGAGCCAAAGCAAAATCGAAGTCCAAGCATCCGGAAGCAATGGCCAAACTGCGAGTCCAGTCAGGACGCAGACGAATCCAAGATGCGTGACGATCCAGTGTCGCAAGGGGCTGATCAGTAAGATGCTGACGGAAGCAAGGATGATCGCTCCGAGAGCGGCCAAAGCGAGAGAGCGATGACTGGCAGGACGGCTATCGCGCGGCTCGGTTCGTGCCACCGCGACGCTCCGCAGCGCCCCTTCACCGGTGCAGCCCTGTACGTGTGAAACTTCAGGAACACGTGCTTCGGAAGTTCGTTTAGGAATCAGCCACTGCGGCACGTCGATTGTGTCACCGGGCTGCAGCTGCGAGCTTGTCGTAAATCGGATCTTATTACCCAGCGCTTGGTACATCACAAGTTCGTCGGGCGAACTTCGAGAGGCCCTCGCTTGCAAATCGTTGTAGACCGTGAGAGCTTCCGCTTGCGAACTCTGCAGCCATTGGCTGATCGCTTGCGACGACATATCGATGCTTTTACTGCTCCGTAGGGACAGCCGCGAGTCGACAAAAGCCGAAAGTCGATCGGTGTCGATTCGAAAACCAGAAACCACTTGATGGCTCGATGGCAAGTTGACGAGCGATACATCGTCTGAAGATCGCAGAGTGCAGCAAGTTCGAGCGGCAGCAATCGCTGCGAGCTGCGGAAGTTCAAGTGTTTCCTGGGAAGTAGTGGAAGCAAGCGACGTTTTGTAGAGCCAGTTGACCTCGATCACTTGCGGTACGCCGGTGATCGGAAGTGGTACGAGAACTTGGCCCGACGAAATGACTTGTGGGATGACAAGGCAGCCGTCGATCGTGACCGACAGCAGCGTGCTGCGCGGAGGAAGTTCGAGTGGAATCGTCGATTTTCCAGCGGAATCGAGTAGGAAAACGGAGTTTCCACTCACCGATCCGGTGGAGTCGATGATCAGCTGATAGTCGGCCAGAAAGAGCGTCGGATTGCTGCTAGACGGAGCAGTGATTGCCAGTTCCGCTGACGGTGACGAACTCACCACGCGAAACACTTCGCTACTCGCTGCCAAGTCGGGAACGAGTGTCACAGCAGCATCGCGTGGCAGTGACTGAAGCCCCGAAGTTTGCCAGTTCAACGTTTGCGATCCGACACGCTGCGGCAGCACGACCAGCGAGTCGACTTCGGTGAGATCGAGAAGCATTGGCATCGGGACTCGTAAAATGCCACCCATCGCCGGGGCCAGTTTTGCCGTTAGTGAAAATGCAAATTGGCTGTCGACAGGTTTGGGTGGCTTAACGACAAGTTGTCGTTGCGATTCGCCCATCGTGGTGACGAGTTGGTGATCGACAGCAGGTGTGATTTCCGACGGCGCTTCCAATTGACTTGGAAGGAGAACACGGAAGATGTCGATCGAGCCCGAAGTGGATGTGAAATCGGCGGAAAGTTTGGCTTGCCAACCGTCGTCGCTCGGCTCGATGGTGGTGATGAGTTTTCCGTGCGCCGCTGGTTCATTAGGGGCGATGACAAGTTCGAGTTCACGGCGCTGATTCATTTGCTCGAGCGGAATACGGCGAACCTCAGCTACTAAACGTCCGAGGAGTGGCCAATCTTCCCCTACTGCAGGATTGGGTTCTGCGACGTAGCCGACCAGTTTTCCCAGTGACAGCTGCACGTCGGGAAGTCGATAGAGACGGACTCGGCTGCCGGCACATTCGGCTCCTTCGACGAGGAATTCCGCCAGTTCCAGCTTGCCCTGCTGAGGCGCGGGGATCGAGGCTTCGAGTTCGATGTTCTGCAGTGTGGCGGGAGGCTGTAGCAACAGCACATCGACCGTGCCATCCTTCGACTGCGCCCAGCGACAAGGGGCGAGCTTGTTGTCTTCGCGTACGACGAGTCGCTTTACTACGACCGATGCGGGGAGGCGAATGCGGTGCTCGAAATGATGCGACGAGAGCCCCTGCAGCGACGCTTGAAACTGAATCTTGCAAGTAGCACGCGCGACCGAGAAATCAATCCATTGCTCGCAGCGGCTTTGTTCGATGGCGGGCGCGACCACCACGGAACTAGCGGTATTGGTGCTGAGATCGAGTGCCACGGCGGGCGTTTCGCTGAGCGTGGTTGGTCCCCACGCTTCGACAAACACGAGAGGATCGAGCTTTCCTTTCTCGTCGGTGAGCGGAGCGATTTCGAGTTCACTGCCGGTCGCAAGTGTGACCCAGCTGCGCGCGATACGATCGGCAAGAACGTTCACTTTCGGAATGGCGACGTTCCCAACACCAGTTCCTCCAGCGAGCAAGAACGAAGCATCGATCTTCACTTCCGACGCAGTTCGCTCGCGTAGTTCAAAATGAAACGTCGCGGGCTCCCCCTCGGTTTTCCAAGAGCGGGCGATCAGCGGGTTGTTGCTGCCGGGCAAAAGTACATAGTTCGATGGCGCGGTGATCGCCACTTCGCGAATGGAGCCTCGGAGCGGACGGACGATGAATTTCCCTTGGACGATAACGGAACTGGGGCGAATACGACACCAAAGGAGTTGATCGGCTTCGACAACCGACTGCAGTTCGTCGGTGGCAAGCGAGGTCCAGCTGACATCGAGCAGGGAGGTGGCACCCAGCGCGGCGTAAGTGAGGGGCTCGTCGAGCGAGGTTTCGCTGGCACCGAGGGCCGAAGGGATTTCGAGACGCTGGAGCGCAACAGGCGAACTGATCCGCAGCGCTGCGTGAGCCACTTTCGGGATAGAAACTGTCACCCGCGATTGCTGTGGTTCAACGCGTGTTTCCAGAGCAAAAGCGAGTTTAAGTTTGTGGTCGCCAGCGGCGGGGATGTCGAGCAGCAGGGAGTTGCCATCTTCCGACCAAACAGCACTCGCTGGAAATCCATCGAGTTGAGCGCGGCCTTCTACGAGTCGAAGCTCGGCGCGCTTTAGCGGAATCGCAACTTTCTCCGCCTGTTTTTGGGTGGTGATGGTGTAAGTGACGGCGAGCATTTCCGCACGAACCACTTCGTCGGTCACCGAGGGAGAAAGTTGCAGGTCGTACTGTGCGTCGCGGATCAGCCACGGGGTTTGCGACGTTGTGACTGATGCCTCGCGGCGAAGCAGGGTCTCGTAGAAGTTTGGGGGAACAAACACGTAATCCCCTACTGGCTTGTTCTCGGCATCGACAGCGATCACCACTTTTGCGATGGGCTGTTGCTGCGCGAGTGGCATCGGCGCGGACTCTTGCGATCGTAGTTGTCCTGCTAGCGCGGCGAGCAGCAGGAGTGCACCAGCGTAGGGAAGTAGACGGGTGGTGCTGCCGGTCCGATCATCGTGCAAACGTGCGACGACGACGCGCGTTGGGAAGAGTCCCGCGACGAGAATTCCAGCAAGAATCCCGGCAGAAACACCAGCTACGAGAGGAAGGAGACTGTTCGGGACGATGATCGAGAGGAGGAGAAGTGCGAGGGCACTCGTGAGCGCGGTGAGCAGCCGCTCGCGGAGCAGCCACACGACCAAGCCCATGGAGCACAAGGCAGCTGCGAGTCCGAGCGTTGTGGCTCGTGTGGGATCGTAGACGATGAGTGTCGTTTCGCCGGCCGATGCCAGATTGACGCGGTAGACAGGTTCGGGATCGCCAGCAGTTTGTGGTGGATCGATTGCTCCTGGCGCTACGGGGCCTGCAGCGCGGAAGGAAGCCGACTTCGCACGAGGTGGCGAACCACTGCTGAGCCAGCGTGGCAGCCGAGGCCAGCCCCAAAATGTGGCGGGCGCTAGTTTTCCCGTTTCGAGTTCAATGCGATCGCCAGGGGCTCGCTGCGCGACTGTTTGCGACGAGCTATCGAGCGGCAAGACGCGCAGGGCCGACTCGTTGATCGGCAGCATTCCGCCAGGTGGAGTGACGAGCCATTCCCGGTGGGCAACCGGAATGGCGAGCATAGGTGAAACGAGTTCGAGCTTACGCTCGTAGAGCCAGTTGGTCGGCTCGGCCGGGGCTTGATAGCGCACCACCACTTTCGAGAGACGATTGTCGCGCGGCAGTGCAATGGTCAATTCACTATCGGTCGGGCGAACGATTGGCAGCGGAGCGCGGCGGCCATCGATTTCAATCTCTTGCAGCAGCGCTTGCGGTGGGAGACGAATCGGCAGCCGATCGAGCCCCCAGTTTTCGAGGTGAAGCGACGCTTCGTGCAGTGCATCGCCACTCCACGGATAGCGCGAGTGCACCACCATCGACCACGCAATTGCGCGAGGTGCTTCTGCTGTCTCCGGCAGCTTTTCTAGGTTCTCCGTCGACTTCGCGGCAGAGCCCTCTTTTTTCGCACTCGCGATTTGCAGAACGAGCGTGGCATTACGTCCCGGATCGTACTGGTAGAAATGACGGCTCGCCTCGACGACGTTAGCGGCGTACGACTGAGGGAGGGGCGTGAGTCGATCGGCGATCAGCTGAAATTCGGTGGCATCGAGCGCTGCGACCGAGACCGTCCCCTGCTGCTGGGTTGCTTGAGGAAGCGAAAGGAGTGGGACCGAAACCAAGCGCGAGGGGCTTTGACGCGTGGTGGCTTCAAGTTCAAACGTGCCACCTTGTGGAGTAGAAAACTCGAGTTGCCAAAGCTGCTCGCGCTGCGGCGAATCGCCCGGTGGAGGGCTCAGCAGCGTTTGTGTGATCGTCGAACTGCGGGCTGCTGCTCCCACAAGTCTCCACGTTGGTTCTTCTTCGGGAGCCGGTGCCAGTCGAATCAAAAGCTTCGAAATTGCCGTGGTCTCTGGCATGACTTTCACCGCCAGCACATGCTCGATCCCTCGGCGGTCGAGTTTGGTGGTGATGTTACTTTCGGCCGAGAAGCGAGGATCGGCGCGTCGAACATCGAGCTTCAAGTTGTTGCTCAAGCGATCGAGCAGCACTCCGTTGGGACCGGGGGATGATTCAAACAGACTCAGTTCTGCGGGGGTAGCACGTTGCAGGTCGAGACGCGTGATACTGGCATCCCCAATCCACTGCGGCACCAGCGACGGATCGCTCGATTTAATCGCCAGCCACTCGCGCGATTCGACAATCGTGGGGAATTCCACCATGCGAAGCCAGTCGATCGGAACTTGCTGATCGGGGGCCAAGCGTCGCTGATGTGCGCGGATGACGATGCGAACCGTATTCCCTTCGCGTAAGGGGCGGACGAGTCGCATCCGTAGCTGCTGCAAATTTGGACCTGTGGGAGTAAGGACGCGATCTTCGAAAAGATTGGCAGGTGTCGATTCCACCGCATCGACGATCCAGCGTCGCGCGAGGATCGCCGTCAGCTCGAAGCGGTCTCCGGCGAGTGCTGTGAGGTCGGCAGTAAAGACTCCTGACATTTGCGTTCCATCGATCGAAACGATCGTTCCCGAGGTGATCCCCAGGCGGAGCTGCGGAGATTCGAGCTCGACCTCTACAGCAGCATCACTTTTGTGATACTGAAACTGCAGGGACTCGCCCCAGCGTGGCGAACTGCTGCTGGCGACCGCTGATTGCCAACAGCCTTGGCGCGGGGTAGCACGGAGTCGCAGCGCACGCGAGGCGGTGACGGTGGCACGTCCCTCTTGCCAGGTTGCATGCTCGACTGCAATGCGCGGCAAGTCGAATTTACTAGCGAGTGGTGTGGGAGAGACGGTGCTGACTTGAATCACACGTCCCATGCCCGACAGTGGCGTTGGGAGCGGTACTCGCAGCGTCTTGGTTTCGTCGTCGGCGGTGAACGTGGTCCAGGTCAGCTGTTGTTCGCCCCAGCGGATTGCTACCGGTTCGACCGTCGGTGGAAGCTTGATCGAAAGCTCGGTGAGGGGGCGCGAGTGAACGTCGAATTCCAACTGAAATTCGGTGTCGATTGCACCGGGCGAGAGAAAATAGCTGGCCGATTCGCGCAGCAGCACGAGAGAACTGAGTTGCCCCACCGAGGCCAGCGGCGTGATCACCAGACTGGCTTGCTGATGACCACCGAGCTGAACGATCCAGCGTCGTGTCGAGGGATTGGCTGACGTTTTGCTTGCTTCCTCTTGGGGGCCGCCGACTTGTTTGTCTGCGGAGGTTACATCGCGCGAAACAATGCCGACATCGCACGACAGTTCGACATCGGTTGGCAGATCAAGATGTAAGCGACTGCGGCTCGAGGGGGGAAGTGTCAGCGGAATCGTGAGCACCGTCGCTTCACGCTGCCCTCGCGCGGTGAATTTCTGTTGCCATGTTCCACTCTGCTGAACGAGCAGCATCGCCTTGCCCGAGCGATCGGTTCCGACGATGGCGGGCTTCGACGCACCACCGAGCCACTCCCCTGCCCCGAGCGCGAGCGATGTTTCACCAAGCGAGAGGATTGTCGGTTCTGTGCTGCTGAGTGTTACCTCGGCCAGCAGTTCCCCTTCAACCAGTTGATCTCCTTCGAGCCGCGCGGTGTAGTCGACTTGCGTCAGCCGCGCGGTGGTTGCAGCGCCAGCGTCGCTGCTGGGCTGCGCGGCGATGGCAATCAGCCGATCGAATTCTTCTCGCTTAATCGGCAGAAGTCCGCGAATTTCGGTCGACAAATCAGCTTCGGGAACAAACACGCGGCGGTAGAGGACCGACTCGGTCGGTTCGGGATCAGCTCCGAAACAAAGGAATGTGCCGAGCATCGTAACCAGCAGTTGCAGCGCGAGCGGGGCGAGCCAGCGGCGCAAGGACGATTCGCCGATCATGGCTGAATCTCCGACGCTCCCAATCCTGCAGCAGCAGTGGCTGTGGTGGTGTGTGATCCACTAGCTGCAACCGGTGGGCGGGCTCCTCGCGTACGAACTTCCGATACGCTTTTTCGCGGCACAGCGGCGGGCGTGATCCAGAAAACTCGTCCCGATGTTAAGTAGGCAAAGAGAGAGGTGGCCACCATCGCCGCCATGCCAATCATGGCAGCTTGAGCAGCCAGGAATGCGCCGTAAGGGAACATCGCGCTCGCCGCAAAAATCGTTATTCCGGCGACTAGTAGCAGGCTGGGATGCCGTGCCCATGTCAGCTGAAGTATCGCTAGTCCGACGAGGACAACGAGTCCCGAGACAATCAAAATCAATAGACGACGGCTAATCACTGTGACCACGAGGGGGCGTGGTTTACCAAAATCGGCATACAGCGACTGCTGCAGCGCCGGTGGAAGTTGATCTTGGTGCGTTGCCGCAATCCAATCTTCCAAATCGCGCTGCGACAAACTCGAGCGGCGGCTCCACCAGGGACCTTGCTGTTGCCAGCTTGTTTGGCTTCCATAGCCAGGTGGATCGACGAGCAGCAATTGACTTTCGGGGAGGCAAAGTTGCCAGAAAAATCGTCTTGTACTCGGCGCTTCGACCATCGTGGGTGGATCGAGAGTGCGCTGCGAGTAACCGGAGCTCGATAGTCCCGTGCCGAGCGTGTACCAAAGTTCGATGACCCGTTCCTGCGTGCGTGACGAGGAAGGAACGTCGATCTTCAGCACACCCGAAGGTTGCAGTGCAAAGGTGGTTTGCTTTCCATCGACAAGCACCAGGATGTTGGAAGCTGTAATCGTGGGGAGTCGAAACGTCACACTCGAGGCACTCGTAGTGAGTTGCCAGACCGCGCGATCTTCGCGGCCCGAAGGGGAGAGCCAGGTCTGCAGCCACATTTTGTCGGTGGTGGTGAGTTGCTGCTGAACTGCTTCTAGTGGGGCGAGCTGGATCTCGAGTGGCGAACTGCCGCTCGGAAGATTGACGCTCCAGGCCACACCATCACCTCGGGCGGCGTCGACCGACAGCAGGTCTTCGTCGATGGTGAGTGGTGTTGTACGAATTTCGCTCGAGGTGCGAGCAGAGACCGTGGAGGTGAGCAGTTGTAGATTCGGTTCTTCGGCGGCTGTCAGCAGCGGCGCGAGAAAACTTACCGAGGCGTTCTCGGCCACGGCTGGAACCGGCATCGAAAAGGTCGCGTTAATGTCGATCTTGCCAAGCTGCGGAGCGCCGGTATCGAGTACTAGTCGGCGACGTCCTGAACGCAAGTCGTCTGCCGTATCGGCCAGCGTGAAGCTAAGAAGTTTCTCGCCCAACTTGAGCTGCAGATCTTGTGGCACCACCGACTGCGGCCAAAGGAGCTCGAACGATTGACGCGATTGATGCGCCACGGTGAACTCGAGGACCTGCTCGACATGCAATCGCTCGCGAGCGAACGAAAGGGTCGCAACCGAGCTGAGGGTCGTCCGCCTCGGCAGCAGCTTGATGGTTCCCACAAAGCGAGTGGGATCGCCGGTCGACAAATCGCGATAGGTGAGCGCCGGTTGACCGCGCGTCGGGAGCCGTGCCGACGAGGCGGCGATATCGGCGAGCAGCCCTTGCAAATCGGTGGTCGAAGGGGTGAGCTGCACGTTGTCGGCGGGCAACAGTGTGACCGATGCGGGGGTCACGATGTCGGCGTCGGGACGCGGGAGCAGAAAGTCGACAACGGAGCTATTTTCAGCGAGGGTTTGCTGTGCTTCGAGTTTGATTTCGAAGTCTGCAGGAACTGCGATATCGTCGCGCAGAGGAATTGCGAGGGGACGCGCCTCGCGCGAGAGCCGCGTCGGATCGAGCACCGTATCGGGCTCCGCTTTGGCGATGCTCCAGTTCCCTAGATCGATACTGAGCGTTTGAGGCTGCGTGCCGCGCCAGCGATACTTCAGCGTCGCTTCGAGTCGCAGTAATTTGCCATCGACGTAGACCACATAACTCGGTTCCACAAACACTCGCGTTGGCCGCGAAGCCACGGTGAGTCCCAGTTTGCAAGGCTGCCGGAAGTATTCGAAGCGGGCAGCGGTTCGCGCGGGACTAGCGACATCGGTTTCTGCATCGATGCGGCGCACGCTGCTATCTTCGGTCCAGCTGAGATTCCAGTCCCCTTCCACCACGAAATCGACCGTCCCACGCTGCCGCACAGCTCCGAGTACATCGAATTCAGCAGGCTCGAGAGCCATGCCACCATTTTGACTGTCGGGCACGAGTGCCGCGAGCAAGCGGACTTCGATCACGCTGTTGGTAGGGCGATCGAGCCGCACTTCCACCACTTGCGCGGGACGCTTGGAACTGTCCGCCTCCATCATGCTGGTCGCGGGATCACTCACCACTTCCACGCGATAACCGACGGGACTGGTGGGGACGAGTTCCATGCCACGCGGCAATCGAACACGAAAGCTCTCGACTGCCGACCCGAAACTGCGCACACGAAGGCGAGCATCGGTGCTGATTCGATTTTTGCCTTCGACTCGCACGATCAATTCGCCGCTGCTTTCGAGAATGCTACGCGCGGTCGAATCGCCGGTGGAAACGCGTTTCCACCGCATGCTCACTTGACCCGCAGCGCCGAGTACCGCCATTTCGCTGCCGCCAGCCTCCACGGCCTCGACACTCAAGATCCCTTCGCTGCCCGTGTCGAGTTCGGCCGACACGCGAGATTCAGCGACCGCTACGCGTAGCGACGATTCCGTGCCACGAGGCAACGTGAGCTTCAATCGCGATTGCCCTGCCACGGTGCTGATTGGTGTAGCAACGTTAAGCGAAATGGTGTGGGACTCGGCCCCTTTCGAAGTGACCCAGGCGACATAGCCACCAGCGGCGGCATCGAACGTCAGGAAGAGTTCGCCGGGACCTTCGTACTTTGCTTCGTCGAGCAAAATCGCTTCCGTCATGCGGAGCGGAACAGGATGCCGACCAGCAGCTTGCGTACGAATTTCGATCTTCGCGCTGAGCTTGGCTTGTGAAGCATCGGCGGTCCCCTTCAGGCTCACGACGTCGATGGAGAACTTGGGTGGCTCAGGAGGGGCAAGTTGTCGCTGCAAGCGGAGCAGCTTTTCAAAATCTTCGAACGACATCCCGATCACCGGCACCAGATTCCCCTTGCTGTCGCGCAGCAAATAGGTATCGAGAAGCGAACGCTGCTGAGCCCCTGCATCGCCAGCGGCTGGCATCGGCGCAGGGGTTGTGGGAACGGGTGGGGTCGCAGGCGTCGCCGGAGGAACCGTGGGGGTTGGTGGAGTTGTCGTCGCCGGCGGTGCCGGGACCGGCGTTGTGTTGGCGGGGGTGCCTGTCGCGGGAGTGGTCGGCTGAGGTGGATCGACAGCGCCCGTTTGGGCATCAGCCGCCGTTGATGCAACGAGCAGCGCGACCAGCAGCGTGGCAGCCACGACTAGCAAGCGGTGCAGCAAGAAGTACGCGCGACCCACTCCGTGCGCACGGAGGGCAGTACCGAACTGTCGTCGAGCGCGTCGCACCAGGGAGGTCCCCGACAGGCGTGGTGAAAGAATCCTAAGCGGGCCGATAGATAAGAAGCCCCACTACAGTTTACCCAGTCCGGAGTTCTTTACCAACTTTGGCAACCACCTTGTTTGGTGGAAATTGTCGACTCGGGACCGGTTGCACCCTCCCACCGGGCCGTTTGTAGCACTAGTGCGTGTCGCGCGGACGATTGACGTGCGTGTCGCGAGTATTTTTAGCGGAATTGGACGAAACAGCCGCTCCGAGAAATAGAGCCCGCATGGAGCCCGCACTAATGCCGGCCGCGACTTCGCTCTTTGGCTGGCAAGATCTCGAGGCAGGTGGTCCACCAGCCGGTCAGAATGGTCTCGATAAACTCCTCTGGCAATTGCTCGGCACGCATCTCCACGGCGAGTCGCTCATGGTCATACGCGACCCGCCGCAGGGTGGCTCGCGCCGTCGGCATCGTTTTCGGGAAGAAGTCGAGAAGTGCATACAAAATACTCGTCAGGCCGTCGTTCGGGGGGCGTCCGATCGCGCCGACATTCAGCCACAAACGCCCCTCACTCAGTGTCCGCTGCCAAGCTATTCCAGTATGGGTGGTGCAGACCACGTCGGCTGCATGCTGACGGGCCAGATACTCGAGAAAATGGGTGCTCGAGGTCGACTCCCAGACAAATTCGTTCATCTTCCGAGGACTACCATGACACAGCAGCACCCGTACACCATGCACCTCGAAGCGGATTTCCGGAGGCAAACTCCTTAAGAACTCGCGTGAAGTTGCTGAAGTGTTTTTGAAGGTGTATTCATAACTGAGCCGAGCGAAATGGTTGTCGCGCTCGTCGGTATAGCCGCACTGACAATCGGCCAGGCCACGCCCGATTGAGTCGTCGTAATTACCCCGAACGGTTTCGATCTGGTGCTTGCGCAGGATTTCGATTGCCCGGTCGGGAAACGGACCAAACGCGCCGAGATCACCCAAGCAATAAATCTTCGTGGCCCCCTGCTCTCTGGCGTCGGCAATCACAGCTTCGAGCGCCAGATAGTTGCTATACACGCCGCCGAGCAGCGCGATGCGCTCCGGTGAACGAGCCCCATGGTCACTCATGCATGTTCCTCACCACGCATCGAGCGGCTGGCGCTGTTGCTACAAATGGCCCCGAATTGATAGCAGGTAAAGCAGGCCCCGTGATCGAGCCGCGCTGGCTTTTGAAGTGATTCTGCGAGTGAGTCGCCCAGGATCGAGGTCGGCTGTTCCACCAGCAGCGGACAAACGTGAACGCCCCGCACACTCACATGCCGCGCGTGTTCGCAAAGGAGTTGTGAGCGATCGAAATCGATCAGCAACTCCGCCGTCACTCGTTCATCGTGGGCATAAGCGCCACTGCGGCGGGCCTCTTCGCCTAGTCTCAGCGACGGAAGAATTTTAAGCCGGGGACGGGCGTAGCCCTGTTCGCGTAAAACTTCGACAAACTCACTGAGGATCTGCGATTCGTCTTCCTCGTTCCACGTCCGAACTGCGGTGATGAGTGGCAGAAAACCATGAGCACACAGCTTCTTCACACCTGCCATGGCGCGTGCAAAAGTTCCGCTGCCTCGTACCGGATCATTGATTGCTGCCGAGGGGCCGTCGATCGACAAGCGAAACTCGAGCGAATAGATGCTCGCGGCCTGAACTGCGGCGAGTCGCGCGAGCCAAGAGTCTTTCAAAACGGTGCCATTGGTCAGCACCGTCGTGGGGCCATATTGCAAAGAAAGCTCGAGGATTTCCGTCATTTGCGGATGCAAAAACGGCTCACCGCCGGTGAAGTAATATTCTTTCACTCCGAGCGGAATCGATTCTTCAAGCCGCGTTTTGATCTGGTCGAACGAAAGCATTTCCAACGAGCGATTCGTCGGGCTACTGCTCACAAAACAGTGATGACACGCCAAGTTACATAGCAGGCCACTCACCTGAAACCACAACTGATCGAGATGCGACAGCGGAACTTCTGGTACTCCTGGCGAGGCTGCTAATTCGGGTGAGTCGATCATCAAACGTGCCCAGCGATCTACTTGGGAAGTGGACGGGCCGATTGGTAGAGGTCGAGTGTATCGCGATCACCAATGATGCGAAACAAATCGCGAATTTGCATGAGTCCGGATTGAAACAAGAAGTCGCTCCGCCGGCCATAGCTCTTCGCGCCGAGGATATAAAAGTTCGGCTCTGTTGTGAGTAAGTCTTCAGGACCTCCTGAAGAAGTCTTCAAACAGTCGGCGCTAGAACCTTGCGACTTATCCGACTTCATCAGCGAGGCTGCGAGTCGCATCGGCCCTTCCGTAGCGTAGCAAAGATGGACTTGAAGCTCGCGAAACAGATCGAGATCGGGCCGATAGCCACAGAGACTTAAAATACGATCAACCGTGATTTTCGAAGGCTTCTCACCACGCAGTGTGACTTCCAAACGTCCGTCGGCTGTGGATTCAATCCGCTCGACCATCGTTTCGCTCAGATGCTCGATTCGAAATCCATTGCCGGGCATCGTCAAGCTGTTTGCTTCTCGCGCGAGTGCATCGCGCGTTGGCAAAGCATCGTTTTCGATTCGCTTGATCGGGCCACTGATGCCGTCGGCAGACGTCTGTCGAGCGCGGCGTGTAGACCAGATCAGTTTCGTACCGGGAAACTGATCGGCGAGCTCTTTCCACATCACCGCTGCAGTCGCTGCGCTATACCCACCTCCGACGAGCAGTGTCGTTTTACCGCCGTAGAACTCTAGACTCGAAGCCCGCTCTCCTGATCCGTGATTGTCGCTGAAGACTGGGATTTCGGTACGTAGGAATTTCTCCTCTGCAAGTGGCAGAGGAGGACGCACCCCACCCAGGCCACATTCGCGCGGCTGTGCCAAAACACCACTGGCGTCGATCACCACATCGAACTGCTCGGTGCGGAGGCGAAGCTCGTTTTGAGGATCGAGATAGGTCACTTCAAACGACCAATCACCCCGCTCTTCATCCCCAACGAGCTCACCCTTCAGCAAGTTCTCTTTCGTGATGGCGACAACCTTGGTGCCGATGCGGATGTTGTCGACCAGCAGATCTGTTTGCGATAGCGGCAGCAGATATTTTTCGTACCACTCCTGGCCCGTGAGAATCGCATCTGCAGCGGGAAAAACGATGTTCTCATCGTGGGCTTCGATGGCGGCAAGTCCTAGCGGCGAGCTGTTCATACCCAGTGGCGTGAACATCTTCACGTGCCCCCACGAGCGAACGCCGCTGCAGATCTCCCCCTGTTCAAAAAGGGTGACGTCGTAACCCAAAAAACGAGCGTAAAGAGCCGTTTCGAGGCCGATCGGGCCAGCGCCGATGATTGCAATCGAGGCGGGGGTATCTACTGCCATAAAGTCGCAAAATGTTCAGCAAAGGAGAGGGAAAACGGAGCTTGGCTCGCCGACGGAATCGGCCTGGTAACGGACCTCGCAGCCGCACTGCCCGAGAACGCACAGTGGGTCGCTTCGGAGCAGGTTGTATCGTAACGATTTTGCCGCCAATCGGATCGGGGGCATCTCGAAATACCGTAGGGGTGGGGAATCGCGCGAAGGCAATTTTACTTGGCGCACGTGGTTGCGAGCTACGCTTGCGAAGCATTCGTTTGGAACGTCGTGAACTGCCGCGCGACTTGCCGAGCGATCGATTTGCCAGGGCGTGGCGACTGCTGCGCGATGGACGAGTCGATTCCTCCCCAAGCCCCTCATTTCGCTGACGCTTTGCCAAGGAAACTCACCGTGCCTACCTCTTCCATTCGCGTGCTAGTGATCGACGATTCTCCGCTGATGCGCGCCTTGATCACCGATGCCATCAATGCCCAGCCCGGCATCGAAGTTTGTGGCCAGGCTGAAGATGGTGAGAAAGGGCTCGTGCTTTTCGAGAAGCTGATGCCCGACGTGGTGACGCTCGATATTCAGATGCCCAAAATGGATGGTCTCGAAACACTCACGGCGATTCTTGCCAAGCGGAGTGTGCCGGTCATCATGGTGAGCTCGCTCACGCAGCTCGGCGCCGATGTAACACTCGAAGCGCTCGACCGGGGTGCGATCGACTATGTCGCTAAGCCCGATGGGCAGCGAGCTGCCGACCAACTGCTGCGCGATGAATTGATCCGCAAGATTCGCAACGTCGCCGGTGCAGATCTGAAAAAGATCTTGGAAATTCGTGCACGCCGCGCTCGGATGCGTCAGATGCGTACACCGCTTTCGGTCCTCGCACCCACCTCCGTAGCGATGCCACAAACGGCACCCTACTTAACCGATAAGCTGATCGCGATTGGCATTTCGACCGGTGGCCCCCCTGCACTGGCTGGCATGTTCATGAACCTCACCACGCCACTCCCGCCGATCGTGATCGTGCAGCATATGCCGCCGCATTTCACCAAGTCGCTGGCGAGTCGCTTGAATGGTCTCGGATTGATTCGCTGTAAGGAAGCAGAGACGGGCGATGTGCTCCAACCGAACACTGCTTACCTGGCCCCAGGTGGTCATCACTTGAAGATTCAAAAGAATGTCCGAGGTGGTAAGCTGCTTGTTTGCGACGGCGATCCTGTGAGTGGTCATCGCCCCAGTGTCGACGTGATGATGCAATCGGCGGCCGAAGTTTATGGACGTCGCGCGATCGGCGTGATTATGACTGGCATGGGACGCGATGGCTCTGACGGCTGTCGCGCGATTCGAACTGCCGGAGGCTATGTCCTCGGTCAAGATGAAGCCACAAGCGACGTCTATGGCATGAATCGCGTCGCGTTTATTGAAGGAAATGTCGATCGCCAGTTCGGGCTCGACGATGCCGCTGAAGTCATTCAGTCGCAGGTGAAAAAACTTTGGGCGCCGCAAAAAGTAGGTGTCTAATTCGCAGCGTTTGCCGAGCCTTCACAGCGAAGCATTCACGGTGTAACGCGGCCTAGAAACGAAAACAGCCGCGTGAGTTGCTTGTTACGAGCAGCTCACGCGGCTTTATTTTTTCGTTGTCCGCGACTCGCAGAGCTTATCGAATCGTGGGCGAGAGGCCGTTGAGTTCGAGGTTGGCCGATTCAGCAGCAGGTTCTTCGCCGGTGATCACGGGGCTTGGAGCGGCAGCTTGCACGCCACCAGACGACAGGTCGGCTTTCTGGGCGAGTTTGCCGTCATCTTTCCACCACGACCAGCGAGCGACCGGGTTACCATCTTTGTACTCGCCGCTGATCGACTTGATTCCGTTCGGGTGCCACCAGGTCCAAGGACCCTCTTGCTTGCCGTCGACGTATTCACCTTCCATCTGCTTCTGACCATTCACATACCAGAAGCTGATCTTGCCGACAGGCAGATTGAAGCGGTATTCGCCTTGGCGAGCGATTTGGCCGTTGGGATGCCAGATGGTGAAAGGGCCGTGACGTTCGTCTTGTCCACGTGCTTCGAACACAGCGAGCGAGCAAGTGGTCCAGTCGTCGGGCGATTTGACGACCAGCGGAGCATGCAAGTAGGTGATTTGCTGCTTCTTGTGCTGTGCGTCGAACATCTCGAGCTTGGGGGCGATCTTACGACCGCTTTGATACACTTCTTTCGCCACGATCGTGCTGTTCGGAGCCCACTTGAACACATCGCCATCCACACGACCGTGGTCGTAGTTGGCCTGTGTCATGATTACGCCGTTGGGATAGTAGAACGTCGCTTTGCCGTGACGTTGACCTTCCGAGAATTCGATTTCGCTCGCCTTGCGTTGGCGGGCGTCGGTGATGATCCACTTGCCATTCATTTGGCCTTCGTGGAACGAAACCTGCGAAATGAAGGGGCCGGTGAATTCTTTGAACGGCGAGGTTTGGAAGATCGGGGCTTCATCGCCACGATAGAAGCGGCGCCAAGGTCCTTGGCGTTCGCTCATGTTGTAGCGACCTTCGACGATCAGGCGTCCCTTGACGTCGAACTCGCGCCAAACGCCGTGAGGAACGTAGTTCCCTTCAGCATCTTGCGTCATTTGACGCTGCACGCGCACCTGACCGGTAGGATAGCGTTCTTCCACCACTTCGAGGCCTTCTTCTTCCTCGAGCGTGGTTTCGGGTTCGATTTGGCGACGTGCCAAAACCGAGTTGCCTACCGCTTCGCTCACCACCGGGCTAGCGGGCTGCGATGCGGCGGGTTCAGCCTCGATTTTGGCTGGCGTCAGCGTTGCAGGTTCAGCAGCTGCAACAGGTGCGGGTTGCAACTGGACTTCGGGAGCAACCGGTGTGATGGGCTCCGACGACTCAGCGATAGGAGCCGCTGGTGTGGGCTCCTCGTCGCTGACCGAAGCGGTGACTGGCGTCGAAACCGAACCAATCGGTTGAGCCAGTTCGACGGTCGGTGCTTCTGCATCGGCACGTACAGTGTTGCTCAGGCAGATGGCTGCGGCATAAACCGGCAACGACCAACGCCAATGGCGGAACGTGAATTTCATGGAAGCACTCCTTTGCGTCCTACGGCGGCGATAACCATCAACCTGGTCGCGTCGCGACCGAAGGGACCATAGCACCCGTGCAATGGATGAAGTGGCTTTGTCTAAATCTTGTCGCGGCTGCACAACCAATCGCCCCAGCGACTGGAAGTTCCATGGCAGGGATGCAATCGCGGCAACTGTCGCGGCCTCGTGCCACGTCGGTTGCTAATGCACCGAGGAATACACCTCGGCGTTACTACCGTTTTCGACGGTATGGCCCGAAAGTTACAGCGAACTAGTCGTCAGGCGGACGATCGGCATAGACGGTACAACCGGACCTCGGTCGACAGCAGAAAGCCAAGGTTCTACGACCCGAGAGGAGGCCACCGCTGTTGCAACAAGAACCGCACATGGCGGAGGCGAGAAAAGCTGGAAGTACGTGGTGGACGTACCTTTGATAGCGGCTGCTGCAACCGCACTTATTGACTCGAAAAGCCGCAAGTCGGCTGTCAGAGGGACCGCTAGCGTGACGACGAATCGATAGCACTGCTGGCAGTTAAGCCCCCTCCGGCTGTGCGGAAAAAGACCACTACCAGCCCATCACCATGTTGGATTCGATCACTTTGCGGGCGACATCGAGGTCGGCGCCGGTGGCCTGCATATAGAGTCGAATCGCATGCACTTTGTCGCCGGCTGCTTTCGAGAGACAATCGCGGGCTGTGCTGCAGATGTCGGCAGTGGCAGACTTCAGCCCCAAGGCCCCTTTGCTGATGACCCACGAATCGCGTGGCCGCTTGGTCATGCGAATGACGCGGTCGGTGGGATAGGCATCGCGCAGAACGGCCGTGGCAGCTGCTTCGTCAGCAGCCCAGGTGATGATGATGTGGGCGTCGGTTTCGACCTCGAACAGCGGCATACATCCGTTCCTTCTCAGGCGAGCTCGGGCAGGCTATCGGACGATTCAGCTCGGCGCGAGCTGCCAGAGTGTTCGCTCCATCCGCAGCCAACTTTTCGCCAGAATCGTCAACCGGCAGCATGGTGCAATCTACGCCCCTTGGCAAGTGGTTGAGACGAACGCAGCACCCCTTGGGGCGTGAAAAACCGCTAGCGGGCCGCAGAGCCAGGATTTTTAGGTCGACCTCACCTTCGGCAGCGCGACGAATCGAAATCCGCGAGAAATCCCCCGGCAATCACAAACTGAACCTGCAGTGACTTCCGGGGGAACTCGCAAAAAGCGCTTGGCAGCAGATAAGGGGCGATTTTCGGAATCGCTGCGCTCCGCCCCCGCCTAGCCTCGCTGATTCACTTCGCTCACTTGCTCATTGAGCGTCAGGAAATCGTAGAGCCACCCCATCAGGAACAGACCACCGGTGAAAAACCAGAGTAGCCCGGTGAGCACTTTTCCCATGTAGAAGCGGTGGACTCCGAAAACGCCGAGGAAGGTCAGCATTAGCCAGGCGATGTTGTAGTCGAGGCGACCAGCGACATACTTACGATCGGCCTGGGCATCCATCGAAGGGATCAGGAACAAGTCGATGATCCAGCCGATGAAGAAGACACCGAGGGTGAAAAACCAGATCGTGCCGGTGATCCGTTTTCCGTAGTAAAAACGATGGGCTCCAAACACACCCAAGAGCCAGCACAAATAGCCGATCGCGATCGAGTGGGTGTTGTTCTTCGTTCCGATAGTGGCTGTGGACATGAGAGTTGTCTCCTTCAATCGTAGCAGTTGGTATCGATAGCTCGCATCGCTTCAGTGATCAAGTCACTTGCTGGCGCGAACTTGGTTTGAAAAAAAGCCTAAGGGGTTATTCGCGGTCAATTGGTGCATCTTGCCGGTAATTGTACGCAAACAATTCGTGGAGTGAATTTAAGAAACGTAAGCCTCGTGGACACTTGGATTTCGAGATGAAAACAAGATCGCACGAATCTTGCAAAATGCAGGAAATTCCCTCGAATTATGCGAGATTGCGATTCGCAGCGGGCTCGCAAGTGCTGCAACTTATTACACAGACAAGTAATGTGTTCGGCGCTTCGAATCACTCGCGCTACATGCGTGAAAGAAAAAATAGAATCACCACAATCGCCAGCACCACCAGCAGGGCAATGCCAAACGCAACCGCGACTTTGGTTTTCGAGGTGGGAACCGTGCCGGTGCATCGCCCCGATTGACCATTCACGAGAAAGCGATGTACTTCGTCCCCATAGCGATAGGCCATGATCCAGACCGGCAACAAAATCGGCTCGCCAGCGAGACCTTCGAGTCGCACATTCACCTTCATGTTGCGACATTCGCCAGGGACATAAGCGCGGCACGCTTGCGCTTCGAGATTGTCGATCGCTTGCTGGGCCAAGGGACGAGCATACTTTCGCTGCACTTGAAATGGTTCGTAGACCGCATTCTCGAGATCGACAGCCGACTCGTCGACCAGCTTCGAAAGATCGTAGGGGCAGATCGCTGCAGTCTCGGCTGGCGTCAGAACGCCACTAGCGCCGACGAGAATGCCGCGATAGCTACCCCGATGCTCGCCGCTCATGGGGAGCCAATTGCCCCGCGCATGCGACGGCGTGGCCGACGAGTCGGCTGTCCAATTGGTGTAGGTTCGCGCGCTGAACGTCCAGTACGGCACATAAACAGCCGTGAGCTGCGTGATTTTGGCTTGCTGCGCCAGATCGTCAGGACGCCAGAATCCACGCTTAAAAAACACGCTGAGCTGCGCGAGCGCCTGGTCTTTCGTGATGGTGAAAGCAATCACACCGCTCGGCTTCAGAACACGCTGATCTTTTCCGCGATCGAGTTTTTCGTTCCCACAAAAAGGACAGCGGAGCGTTTGCGCAGAGGGGTCGTAGCTCATCGAGGCACCGCAGCCAGTGCACTCGAAATGATGCCGCGCGACGATCGTCCCTTGGTCGCGCATGCTTCGCTCGGTGTCGGTGGTCGCATGGTGCGGGGGGATTTCGCATCCGCAGCCGGGACAGAACAGATCTTCCTCGTCGACTAGCGACTTGCACACCTGGCATTTAGTGACGAGTTGCGACATAGGAAGGTGAATCGTTCTGAAAAAAACATCGAGCCGAAGTTGTTGAGCGAGGAGTTCCGCGCGTCATCGCGCACAGGTTAGCGGGCCAGGAAAGTGATCACCAAAACAACCAGCAAAATCGCAGCTATCACCACCCCCACGACGATCGCCACTCGCTGCCAGGCAACCGGTTTATCTCCGGACATTTTGCCAGTCTGGCCGTTCAGAAGAAACTGAAAGAGCTGCCCTTGATACTTGTAGCTGACGACGTAAATCGGCAGCAAAATCAGGTCGGAATTGGTTTGCGAAAACTCGGTTTGCACCGACAGCTGCGAGTGCGTATCGCCGGGCAAGTGGGCGGCGACATTTTGCTCTTCGCGTCGGTAAAACTCTTGCTGCGAGAAGGCGAGCGCCGCTGCGCGATCGACGGAATATTCCTCGCTCATCCAGCCTGCCAAAAAGTAGGGCTCGTAGCGCTTGAGCGATTGCATTTGGTACGGCTGTATCTGCACGGCCTGGGCCTGCGTGAGCCCCTTGCTCGCCGAGACCAGATAGCCGCTGTAGTACTGATGATGATTTCCGCCGAGGGGCCACCACTCGGTGTAACGCACGCGTTTTGTGCGTGTCTCCGACTTGCCATTCACCCGCACGGTGTAGGTTTCAGTCCGGTAGTAATACTCGCCGATTTGTGCTTGCCAGGTGCTCTCGGCCAGCGTCGAAAAACTCCAGAAGGGGACGTACATGCCGCGGAGTTTGTCGACCATCGATTTGGTCGCCAAATCACCGGGACGAAACCAGGTGTTCTCGCCGAGCCACTGTTTGAACTTGGCTTCGGCCTGGGCGGGAGTGATCGCAAAGCCAATCACGAACTCGGGTCGTTCGCGACCGAGTGAGGCGGGCAACTCGCGTACGTAGGTGCTGTCGCAAAAGGGACAGACGAGACTGCGCTGCGAAGGTTCAACCGCTAAATCGCTGCCACAGTTGTCGCAGTGAAAATGTTTGTGCGTGTGCTCTGGCTCTTCGTCCGGCAAGACCACTTCCGCAGTGACGGCAGACTCCTCCGAGGTGCGCTCGGCTGGCGAAGTTGATGCCCGGGAGGCTACAGATCCTCCGCGAGATTGCTTGGCCTGTGCGGCAGCAAAGTTCGGATTCGGTGTGCCACAGGCGCCGCAAAAATGATCGAGTGGTTCCACGGGGGTGCCACACGCTTCGCAAGGAACGCCTTGCGGCGCAGCGGCTGTCGTGACGACCTCGGCATCGATCCACTCAATGTCGGCCATCAGCTGTGCACCCGCGCGAACGGATCTCCCAGTTCGATAATCTCGGCTTCAGCGGCTGCCAACTCGGCGAGTCGCGAGCGGACCTGCTGCTCGGGCTGAAAATGGCAAGCGAGCCGCACGTAGGTACTGTGATGCCGCGCTTCGGATTCGAACAAGCTGCCGTAAAACTCCGCGAGTTCTTGATCGGGAAGGTGGTCGCGGAGGAGCGAAAAGCGCTCGCAGCTGCGAGCCTCAATCAGACCCGCTACGAGCAAACGATCGACCGCTTTTTGGGGCTCGATCTTTTGAATCAGCGCGGCGAGTCGCTGGCCATAGCTGCTGGGAGGGACCTTGCGAAACTTGATCGCGCGGCGCTTCAGCAGGTCGAGCACCAGGTTGAAATGCTCGAGTTCTTCACGCACGATTTCGGTCATGTCGCGCGCCAGCTGTTCATTGTCGACATACGAAAACAGCAGGTTCATCGCCGTTCCTGCGGCTTTCTTTTCGCAGTGCGCATGGTCGATGAGAACAAGCTCAAGGTCTTGATCGACTTGAGCGAGCCAACGTGGGGAACTGGAAGATTGGAGGCTGAGCATTCCAGGAAGTGTAGCAAGATTGAAGCGGCGAAAAATAACCCCCTGATCCAGTGGCGGCAGCCACAGGGTGTGGCATGGCCGATTTTTTCATCGCTGCTAAAATCGAGGGCTTGGTTTGCCCCTCTTTTTCAGCTGCGAGAGACTGTTCGCTCGCGCCGCTGCAATCTTGGCAATCGCTCCCCAGGTTTGATTCCGGTGATTCGAGAACTCCATGATTCTGCTGACGGCCCGCGATATCACGAAGTATTATGGCCCCGATGCCGTCCTCGCAGGTGCCACCTTTGATCTGCGTGCGGGGGAACGGGCCGCCCTGGTCGGTCCCAATGGTGCCGGAAAAACGACGCTGCTGAAGATCATCACCGGGCAAGAACAGCCCGACAGCGGCGTGGTGGAGATCGGTGGCGGCGCTCGGATTGGCTTGCTGCAGCAGCATCCGGATTTTGCGCCCGATCAAACGGTGCTCGATATCGCCCGGAGTGCACTCGATGAGTTGCTCGGGCTCGTTAAGCGGTCGGAACAGCTCGCGGACAAAATCGCGACGACCCAAGAAGAGGACGTGCGGCGGCGACTCGAGCAGCAGTTCGATGTGCTACAGCATCAACTGCAGCAGCACGATGTTTATAACGTCGATCATCGAATCGAGCGCGTGCTGGAAGGGCTGGGATTTGCCGAATCGACGCATCAGCAAAAAGTGACGCAGCTGAGCGGTGGACAGCAGAACCGTTTGCTGCTGGTGCAATTGCTGCTCGCCGAGCCGGAGATTATGCTGCTCGACGAACCGTCGAACCACCTCGATATCGACGCCACCGAGTGGCTCGAAAACTATCTCATCGGCTCGCGGCAAGCGGTGCTGGTGGTGAGCCACGATCGCTATTTTCTCGACAAGGTGACGACGCGCACGCTCGAGCTTCACCAAGGAACGGTCGAAAGTTTTCCCGGAAACTTCACGCAGTACAAGCGGCTGAAGGCGGAGCGTTTGGAGGTTCAGCGGCGGACGTTTGAGCGTCAGCAAGAAGAGATTGCGCGGATGGAAGATTTCATTCGCAAGAACTTCGCAGGCCAGAATCACGCGCAGGCGGAAGATCGGCGCAAGAAGCTCGAACGCATCGAGCGGGTTGCGCCGCCGCGCGAAATCAAATCGCCCCCCATGAAATTTCCCGATGCTACGCGCACCGGCGATATCGTTTGTCGCATCGAAGGGCTCTCGAAATCGTTCGATCGTCCGCTGTTTCAGAACCTATCGCTCGATATTCTGCGTGGCGAAAAATGGGGCATTTTGGGCCCCAATGGCTGCGGCAAGACGACACTTCTGCGCGTGCTGCTGGGGCAGGTGAAAGCTGACAGTGGCAAGTGGACACTTGGTAGTGGCGTGCGGATTGCCTACTTCGATCAGATGCTTTCGCACCTCGATCCCGAGTGTGAAGTGGTCGATGCCGTGCGCCCCGATCATAAAGAGTTCATCACCCAGCAGCGGCGCGATCTGCTCGCGCGGTTTGGACTGGCCGACGATATCGTGTTTCAGAAAGTGAAATCACTCTCCGGTGGCGAGCGTAACCGTACGGCGCTCGCGCTTTTGGCGGCGAGTGATCCGAATTTTCTGATCCTTGACGAACCGACGAACCATCTCGATCTCTGGGCGCGTGGTGCGCTCGAGAAAGCGCTGCAAGAGTTCGACGGCAGCGTGCTGTTTGTCAGCCACGATCGTTACTTCCTGAATCAAGTGGCGACAAAACTGCTCGTGGTCGAGCCGGGCCGTTTTCGTGTGATCGATGGAAACTACGACACCTGGCAACATCTGGTGCGCGAAGGATTGGCCAAGGAAGCGCGCGCGGCAACGTCGGCGGCGAGCAAAGGTGGTGGCTCGAGCAGTTCCAGTAGTAAGGTGGAGGAATCGACTTCGCGCGGCGATGCCAAAAAACCGAAACGCAAGCGGCAATATCCGTATCGTAAGGTTTCCGACATCGAAGGCGAAATTGCCGAGCGTGAGTCGTCTGTCGAGGCACTTCAGCAGCAACTAGCGCTTCCTGAGGTGCTGCGCGATGGCCCGCGCGTGAAGCAGGTGATGCAAGAGATCGAAGCGCACCAAGAGGCTATTGCCAAGCTCTACGATCACTGGGAAGAAGCGTCGGAATTGAACTAGCGCCAGCCCACTTCATGTAAAGCAGGCGGCTCTCGCTCCCTGACAAAACCTGCTTTCTCACAGCACCCGGCCACAAGCGGGCCGGGTTTGAAACGGTGGAGCAGTAGGGCAGGCTCCCGCCTGCCGAACCAAAATTAAACGAAACTTTCCGGCGTCGGCAGGCAAGGAGCCTGCCTTACCTATACTACTTTTCTTTCCCGCCGAGAAACGCCTTACGACAACGTTTTGCCGACAGCAGTGGCAACGGCGCGGCAGCGCTTCATGGTCTCTTCGAACTGGGGGATGTTCAGCGACTGATAGCCGTCGCTCATCGCCCGTTCGGGATCGGGATGGACTTCGAGGATCAGGCCGTCGCAGCCTGCTGCTACGGAAGCCACTGCCATGTCGGGCACAAGGTAGGTGTGGCCGGTGCCGTGGCTGGGGTCGATCACCACCGGCAAGTGGGTTTTGTGATGCAGGTAGGGAACCGAAGCAAGTGGCAGGGTGAAACGCGTATGGGCTTCGAAGGTCCGAATGCCACGCTCGCAGAGCATCACGTTCGGGTTGCCTTCGTTGAGGATGTACTCGGCGGCGAGAAGAAATTCTTCCATCGTGGCACTAGGGCCGCGTTTCAGCAGCACGGGGGTGCGCGTTTGGCCAACAGCTTCGAGTAGGCGGTAGTTTTGCATGTTCCGAGCGCCGACTTGCAGCACGTCGGTGTACTTGGCGACGAGTTCGACATCTTCGGTGCTCATCACTTCGGTGACGATCGCGAGGCCCGTTTCTTCGCGGGCAGCGGCGAGCAGTTTGAGCCCCGCTTCTTTCATCCCTTGGAAACTGTAGGGACTTGTGCGTGGCTTGAACGCGCCGCCACGTAGCGCCGTCGCGCCAGCTGCTTTCACTGCGCGAGCGGTGGTGATGATCTGCTCTTCACTTTCAACGCTGCAAGGCCCCGCCATCACACCTACCATGCCGGCCCCGACCTTCAGGTCGCGAACCACCACTTGGGTCGGCTCTTTTTTCACTTCGCGGCTAGCGACTTTGTAGGGCGCTAGAATTGGTACGACGTCTTCAACACCAGGCCCACTAGCGAGCGATTCTTTCATTTCGGCCCGTTTTTCGCCGATGGCGGCGATCACCGTGCGCTCGGTCCCTTGAATGACGTGGCTCTTGAGCCCCAGCGATTCGACCCGCTCAGCCATGTGCTTGATTTGGTCGGGCGTGGCCCCTTTATCCATGACGACGATCATTGAGAATAGCTCCCGAAACGTTGGATTGAGATGATTGGTTGGCAAGGTAACAAGCGCGTTCATAACGGAGGTCCTGTAGCGCGAATCTCGCCGGCACCTAAGGAGCTATTCGGGAGGAGGATCGATCAAGCGATGCGCTAAGTGCTCGCCTGCTCATCCCCTTCCTTAACCGCTAGAAAACGCCGGAGCCAACAAAAAACCCCGAGCGACCTTGCGGGTCCTCGGGGCTTGCGTTGGATCAGGTTTTTGCGGCTTTTTGGCTACATACCTTCCACGGCCCCTCGGACACCGAGGGTAAAGTAAAAGTGCCAATAGCTAAAAAACCGCGTGTTCATGTCCCTGATTATGCTCGCAGCCGCCGAAGAATCAAGGGCAAGTGGAAAATGATGGCTTTGCGGACGCGCGCCGGCCCGACAGTCAGTCTTCAGGGATTCGGCTTCTAACCAAACCGCTTCCTACTTCTCACTTGCTTCATCCCAGGTTGCTCGCAACCTGGGTTCAGGAGAGGCCCGAATTCATTTCGTTCGGGTGGTGATTCCCCTCGATAGTTGTTTTAGGATGACTATAAAGTCATAAAAAAGTAGTCTTTTGTAGCTATTGCATTTTGCCATGAGCGAAAGCAAGTTCATCCATTTCGTGACTTTTGGTGTCGATTCGCACCGTAGGTTATTGGATCTCGATCAGCCCAAAAGATTACTGCTTGGAACGCTCAATCATCAGCTCGAAGCATTGAATGCGAGTTGCGTCGGCTTTGTGATAATGCCGGATCATGTGCATGCTCTGCTGTGGGTTCCTCAAGTGGAACTCATCGACCGATTTTTACATGGCTGGAAGCGCATGAGCAGCTATGCAATTCGCCGCTGGTATGCAGAGCATGCTCCTCATTACTTTTCCAAATTTGGCATGGGAAAAAAGTTTTGGCGCCCTCGGTCATTTGTGTTGCCTGTCGAGTTGAGCGACGTCGTGCGTATCAAACTCGACTACATCCACTTGAATCCGGTCCGAGCAGGATTGGTTGATCGCGCCATCGATTGGAGATGGAGTTCAGCTAGGTACTACATCGAAGGGCGTTCAGTAGGAGTCCCCGTGCGATGGGTAGAGTAAAAGTTTCCAGAGGTCAGAGCCAAGTACGAAATTGCCTCTTGTGAACCCAGGTTGCTCGCAACCTGGGGTGAAAGGGCCATGTACGAAATTTCGTTTTTTGAAAAAAAAGATGTTGCTTGCATCAGAGATTGTTGCTGGTCGTTGACTCTTGCGATCCCTGGTTGCGAGCGGCCTGGGAGGAAGAGCTAATCATAAAGAGTCAAGAAACAGAAACGCCCCGATGTTTCCATCGAGGCGTTTTGTTTTTTAGTTTTTCGCTTTTCAGCAGCGTGACAAAACGGCTTTACGCCGTCACTTCGTAACCCTTACGGGCTTCGCGCTTGATGAAGCTGTTGGCTACTTCGTCACCTTCGATCTGCTCGGTCTCGGCGTTCCACTTGATCTTGCGATCGACACGGATGGCGATGTTGGCCAAGTGGCACGTGCTCATCGCGCGGTGATGCGTGTAGACATCGCTGATCGGCTGTTCGCGGGTGCCAATGCAATCGAAGAAGTTGGCCATGTGATTGCCATACTTCTTTCCCTTGTAAAGCTTCGTCAGGAAGCCTTCGGGAAGTGGATTGTCCTTCTTCAGGCCAGCCACTGCGTTGCCCACCACATCGCGCAGAGCGCCGCGGCTGACAAAGATCGTCCCCTTGGTCCCTTCGATCGTGATGCCGTTTTCGGTATCGCTGCGGATCGTCAGTTCGACATCGCCAGGGAACATGCACTTCACGTTGAACTCGGTGGCGGCGTTGTAGCGATTGCTCACTGTGGGCCAGCCATCCTTGAACGGAACAGGATGCTTGGCAGTTCCTTCCACCGTCATGGGACCAGTGTTGTCGAGTTTCATCGCCCACTGAGCGATATCAACGTGGTGAGCACCCCAGTCGGTCATCTTGCCGCCGGAGTATTCGTACCACCAGCGGAATTCGTAGTGCACGCGGCTGTGCGGGTACTTTCCACCCGATGGTGCCGAAACGTAATCAACAAGCGGAGCTTGGCCGAGCCATTTCTCGAAGTTCAGGCCGCTGGGGATATCGGCTTTGGGAAGTTCGGGGCTCGAAGGAGCACCGCCGATAGCGCACTGAACCTTCTTGATATCGCCGATCAAACCAGCGTGACAGATGGCCACGGCAGTGAGGAATCGTTCGCCCATTTCCGAGCGCTGCTGCGTACCCACTTGGAAAACGCGGCCCGTTTCCTTCAGCACTTTGACGATCTGCTTACCTTCGTCGATGGTGAGGGTGAGTGGCTTTTCGCAGTAGACATCTTTGCCAGCTTTCATCGCTTCGATGGCGATCTTGCTGTGCCAGTGATCGGGGGTGACGATCGTCACCACTTCGATATCTTTGCGCTCGAGAAGCTTTTGATAGTCTTCGAACACTGCCACATCGAGGTTGCGGCCAGCCTTCGATTGGATTTCGCTGACGCGGGCCTTGGCCTTGTCGGTCATGTTGCTGTCGACATCGCACACGGCAACGCAGTCGCCGAAGTTGAGGGCTTGAGGTCCCACAGCGTTCCAGCGATCCCCCACGCCGATACAGCCGATGATCTTGCGATCTTGCTTCGACGTGGTTTTGGCGTCTTGGCTATAGGCGGGTGCATCGGAGAAGAAATAAGGGGCCGCGACAGCGGTAGCGGCTGCAGCAGAGGTGGTTTGAAGGAACCGACGACGACTGTTCTGGCGATCGTTCATGGCGGAGAGTAATCCTGCTAAAGGAAGAACCCGAGTCGTGGATCGAGCAAGTGGATAGTGCCCGATTCGGACCCGATAAAAGCCCCAGCTAGCGGCCGATTGCCGACGAGCTAAGGGATTGCGTTTGGGCGTAGTGTACCGGTCAAAGGAGGTCCGCACCACCTTGGAAAGAGAAAAGTGCGATGAGCCGCCCCGACCCGCACACCGCCGAACTGAGCTTCCATTTCGGCGAGAAGTGATTGTCAATTGGTGACTTAGGGCTCGAAACTAGCCTCGATGTAAGGAGGGTGTTTGACTTCCCAGCTAATTTGCCATTTATCGATGCAACGGCACTCGGAATACCACAGACAGGGATTGGGAACATCGCTCGACCAATCACCCCACTGCTTTTGCTTACAATCCGGACAGAGCCAATTTAGCTTCCAACGGGGCGGTTTTGCGGCCCCTTCGTTCCAGTCGAAAACCTTACCTTGAATTACTCCGACAAGTTGTTCGACTGATTCAATCGTCCAGAGCCGCGATTGGTGTCGCTTGATGTTACAAAGCCTGAGCAGGCTTTCTCGGTCGCCCGCTATTCCTATCAGACGGCCGCGGCGGCGAGCGCTGTAGACCTTCAGCCGCAGATGTTGAATCGCTGTCATAGGCCCGATCAAAATGAAAGAAGTGGGCGTTGGATGTTGGTACTTCGGGGAAGCTTATAGTTACTCAAAGGTTAATGCTCGGTGCCGTGATTCACTAGGTTCGAAGCCTGATGCAATTGCTTTAGAGCTTACTAACCTTGAGTCTGGGGGATGGTTCGACGATGACGCATTCTAACAGTCAATCTCAGCATTTAGCGTCGGCATTCGCCCTTAAAGAATGGCAAGTGATCGCGGAACTTCTGGCGCGGGGGGCAATTTCGACGATGCTCCGTAAAGGTGGCATCGCGGAAGGTCCCGGTGGTTTTCGCGCCAAACACGAAGCTGCTTGGATCTATCCCACGCAGTTCCATCAGGCGGCTGTGCTACAAACCGGCAGTTCCCTCCGGAGCGAGTGGCAAGCATTGCTGCAGGGTAACCCCCCTGCTCCGCTGCCTGAACTTGGGGAAGGGAAGATTACGCTCTCGATCTACGCCCAGCCGATCGTCGCGGTTTCGATTACGTCGCTCGATGAACTCGTCGCAGTCGAGTCGCTGCAAGCGCTCGACCGAAAAATGCTCGAAGACCGCTTCCACTATAAGAAGCCCGGTTTGACACTTTTGGTCACCCGAATTTTTACTTCGGCTGAGATGTACACCCTGCTAGAATCGCAGGCCATGGCAGGCTGTCACTCGTGGGTCGACTTGCCTCAGGCTTTGGAAGTCGTAGACCCGCGCCCCGCCCTATCCGATCACGCATTCAGCACCTTGCTGGCCGAGATTGGTGAGCGTCTTGGACGCGAGGTCATGTCTGCTCCTCTTTGAACCACGCTCCCCTGCCACCTTCCGGCGGAGAACGCTTCGATGCAATTTTGGTTTCGATCGCCGCTCGTCATAAGTTGGGTGCTGGCTGCGCTCTTTTTCTCCACTGGGGGAAGTGCTGCTGAGATCGATTTTGATCGCGATATTGCCCCTTTGCTCGCGAGTCATTGCCTCGATTGTCACAGCGGACCGGCGGCAAAAGGTGGTCTCGATCTTTCGTCGCGCAGTGGACTCGAAAAAGGTGGAGAGAGTGGCGCGGCAATCGTAGCGCGCAAAAGCGCAACTAGTTTAGTTTTTGCGCGAGTTCGTGATGGGGAGATGCCTCCGAAAAAGAAACTCGCCGCGCACGAAACCGCGCTGCTCGCCGCTTGGATCGACGCCGGAGCCAAGTGGGGAACCGATCCGATTGATCCGTATCGCATTTCGACTTCAACGCGCGCGGGACGTGATTGGTGGTCGCTACAGCCCGTGAAAGTTGCAGCAATTCCCGAGGATCAGGATGTTTTTTCGAGCTCGCATCCGATCGATCGATTCATTGGTGCCAAGCTCGCGGAGGCGAAACTGGCTCCTTCGCCGCCTGCTTTGCGGCGCGACTTGATTCGTCGCTTGTCGTTCGATTTGCTAGGTCTTCCCCCATCGCCCGAGGCTATCGAGGCGTTTGAGAACGACAAGCGGGCCGATGCCTATGAGCGTCTGGTCGACGAGCTACTTGCATCGCGACATTATGGCGAACGTTGGGCGCGGCACTGGCTTGATGTGGCACATTTCGGCGAGAGCAACGGCTTTGAGTACGACCGGATGCGTCCCCATGCATGGCGCTATCGCGACTGGGTGATTGAAGCGCTCAACAGCGACATGCCTTACGATCAGTTCGCGCGCGAGCAGATTGCCGGCGACTTGCTGCGCCGCGATGCGAAGGGACGCCCCACGCGCGAGGGGATTATCGCTACAGGATTTCTCGTTGCGGGTGCCTTCGACGATCTTAAGCCCGCCGGCGATACGATGCGCGCGATCATGCGGCAAGATGAAATGGAAGAACTCGTCGCCAGCGTGACACAAAGTTTTCTCGGGCTGACGGCCAACTGCGCACGCTGTCACGATCACAAGTTCGATCCGATCAAGCAGACTGACTACTATCGCATCGCAGCAGCACTCTCAGGCGTTCAGCGCGGCGATCGCGAAGTGATCGATCACACGCTTGTCGATACACTTCGCGCCGAGCAGATGGCGTCCACAGCGCAGGTCACGCGTATCACCGATGCTGTTCGTGCCCGGTTACGCGCAAGTATGGGGGGGAATGAACAGACACTAGCGCAAATCCTGGCGACCATTCCCGAGCCGATCGCAGCTTGGAACTTCGCCGATTCAGAGACGCTTAAAACCGGCAAATTGCCGCTCCATTTGCGTGGTGGCGCGAAGGTGGAAAGTGGCGCGCTAGTGCTCGATGGCGAGACAGCATATGCGGAAAGCGATCCTCTCCCCGTGGCGACCAAAGCCAAAACTCTCTTGGCCAGTGTGAAGCTCGATTCGCTTGATCAGCGGGCGGGTGGCGTTGTGAGTCTGCAGTTGCTCGACGGCAATCAGTTCGATGCGATTGTCTACGGCGAACAAGAGCCTCGTCGATGGATGGCGGGAAGCGATTTCTTCAAGCGGACCAAATCGTTGGCGATTCCTGATGCTGAAAGCGCCGCAGCGGAGCGCTGGGTGACCGTAGCGATGGTCTACTCCGCCGAGGGAGACGTGACGTTCTATCGCGATGGAGTCCAAGTAGGTGATTCGTATCGAACCGAGAAACCGCTGGAACTCGAAGCGGGCAAGAGCAACATCTTGCTCGGTCTACGCCACAGCCCTGTTGCCAAAGATCGGCTCCTGCAAGGAAAAATTGCTCGCGCTGCCGTTTATGGAGTTCCTCTCTCGCGCGAGCAAGTGGCGGCACTCGATAAAAACGTGATGCCGGTCTTTACCACCGAGCAGATCGAAAAAGAGATGACAGCCGATGAGCGTGCGACATACGATCGTGCTCAAGCGTCGCTGCGAAATGTTAGTCAGCCACTTGCTCTGCTGCTCGAACAAAAGTCGTTTGCGATTACTCCCAAGTCGGCGGAGGTAACGCATCTGCTGCTACGCGGGAATCCCCAAAACAAAGCCGATGTGATTGCTCCTCAGGGACTCTCGGCTGTTGCGCCGCATGTCGATTGGAAAGTGGCTGCTGATAGCTCCGATGAAGCGCGTCGCCTCGCACTTGCCCACTGGATCACTTCGCCAGAAAATCCTCTCTTCGCACGCACGATGGTCAATCGTGTTTGGCAATATCACTTTGGTCGAGGACTTGTCGAAACGCCGAATGATCTCGGTTTTAGTGGTGGTTTGCCGACACATCCAGAGTTGCTCGATTATCTCGCGCATCAGTTTGCGTCGAGTGGTTTTCGCCTCAAATCGCTTCATAAATTGATGGTCACGTCGAAAACCTACCAGCAAGCTTCGCTCAGTCGCGCTGACTGCATCCAAGTCGATGCCGATAATAAATTGCTCTGGCGGATGTCGCCTCGAAGGCTCGATGCTGAATCGCTCCGCGATGCGATGCTGTTGAGCAGCGGGCAACTCAACACGCAGTATGGCGGCGAGAGTTTTCACGACTTCCGGCCTTACGTTCACAAGTCGTCGCAGTACTATGAACCGATCGATCCAGTCGGCGCTGAGTTCCATCGACGTAGCATCTATCGCATGTGGGCACGCGGCGGACGTAGTCCCTTGCTCGATACGTTTGATTGTCCCGATCCATCGACCGCTGCTCCGCGCCGCGCATCGACCACAACGCCGCTTCAGGCGCTATCGCTACTCAACAGCTCGTTCACTCTTCGGATGGCGGATAGTTTTGCGAGCCGCCTGGAAAAAGAGGCTCCGGCATCTGTCGAGCAGCAAGTCGAGCGAGCGTTTTTGATTGCTTATGGACGTGCGCCATCCGCTGCAGAACTCGCTGCATCGGTTACGTTTGCCAAACACAATTCGCTCTCACTTCTGTGCCGCGTTCTGCTGAATTCGAGTGGATTTCTCTATGTTTACTAGCAAAAAACCGAATTCACCGAATCAATCGCGACGCGACTTTCTCGGCTTTGCCTCGAGCGGTCTCACAGCGGCTGCGCTCTATGGTCTGCTGAATCGCGATACGCTGTGTGCAGCTCCGATTCGTGGCGAGGCTCGCGATCTTCCTCCGCATCATGCGCCGAAAGCAAAGCGTGTGATTCACATTTGCTTGTGTGGCGGACTTAGCCATTTGGATTCGTTCGATTACAAACCGGCGCTCGAAAAGTTTCATGGCAAACCGCTCGGTGGCGACGAGAAGCCCGACGTCTTTTTCGGACGCGTAGGATTGCTTCGCAAGCATGACTTCGAGTTTCGACAGCGCGGCGAAAGTGGGCTCTGGATCTCGGAACTCTTTCCCCATCTGGCAGAAGTGGCCGACGAACTAACGGTTGTACGTTCGATGGTCGCCGAGTCGTCGAGCCATACTCCAGCGACCTATCAAGAGAACTCAGGCTTTCGCTTAACCGGTTTCCCTACAGCTGGTGCCTGGTTGTCGTATGGACTCGGCTGCGAGACCGATGAACTCCCCGCCTTTGTGGTCCTCCCCGACACGCGCGGCATGCCTGCTGGTGGTACGACCAACTGGACCAGTGGATTTTTGCCAGCGCAGCATCAAGGTGTGATGTTCCAGTCCAAGGGAGCACCGATCGCCGACTTAACGCCAGCACGAGCAATTGATGCTGCGGTCGAACGCCAGTCGCGCGAGCTACATGCGCTCCTTGCGAAAGAGAATTTGCGCCACCACGCCGAGGAGCCTGAACTCGTCGCGCGCATGCTCGCGTATGAACTCGCCGCCAAGATGCAACTGGCTGTTCCGCGTGTGGTCGATCTTTCGCAAGAGTCGGCGGCGACCCACACGATGTATGGCCTCGATGACGATTCGACGCGGGATTTCGGCCGCAATTGCTTGCTCGCGCGGCGTCTCATCGAGCAAGGTGTCCGGATGGTACAACTCTTCTCGGGAGGTGCCTTCGGATCGCCACGCATCAATTGGGATGGGCACGAAGATGTGAAAGAGAACCACACCCGCGAGGCGAAGTTGATCGACAAACCGGTCGCAGCCCTGCTGAAAGATCTTCGCCAGCGAGGCATGCTCGACGATACCCTGGTGCTCTTCACCACCGAGTTTGGTCGCACGCCGTTTACACAGTCAGCTGCCGATCAAGTCGGACTCGGCCGCGATCACAATCAATATGGCTTCTCGGTCTGGCTAGCGGGGGCAGGCCTAAAACACGGCACTGCGTTTGGAGCCACCGACGAGATCGGCTGGAAATCAGCCGAGCATCCTGTGGCGTGGCACGATTTCCATGCGACCGTTTTGCATCTGCTCGGCATCGATCACGAGCGCTTATCGTTCTATCACAATGGTATTGAACGACGACTCACGAATGTCCATGGCGAAGTGATTCGCGGCATCTTGATCTAGCGTATTTTGCACACCTGCGATCGGCTGCAGACTGCTGGTTGAGAGAGCAAACGCCAGTTACGGCGTTTTCGCTTTCGTGCCGAGCGACTTGATGACTGCTTGCGCCGAGCCGACACGGCCGTGGCCGTAGGCATCGATCAGCAGCAGGTATTCATCGCGACCTTGTGGCATCGTGAACTCCACTTCCACGGTTCCCTTATCGTCGGCTGTGAGAGCTGGCTGAAACAAGAGTGGCTTGCTCCCTGGCTTGTCAACCGGCTTCGCGAGCGGCGATTGTGGATGTTCGGCAAGTGCTGTTGCGGGAATGGCAGCGGAACTGGAGGCCGATTCATCCCCCAGCTTGGGCTCCGTGGCTGGGGCCATAGCGACCACTGCGGTAGAATCCTCACGCATCAGTTCGGCGAGAGTTACGGGATCATGTTCGTTGAGTGCGATCCAGGTAACGCCGCTGAGTAAGCCTGCGACTGCAGCCGACGAGGCGACGACGAAAAGCGGCACGTAGATCGCCACACGCTGCAATTTCTGGAATACCAGCACAGCGCCAAGCATCAAACTTCCTGCGATCAGCAGCAGGCCGGTGAAGTGCTTGCGAGTCGCCCCCATCTCATCAATATGCGAACAAAGATCGCATGCGGCCGAGCAAACATCGGCCTGATTGCTGGCGAGCAGCCGATCGTTGGTTGGTGCCAAATGGAGTTGGATGGAAGGCTGCTCATGACTCTGATGGTGTGCGTCGGCCTGAATAGGGTCGTGCTCAGCTTGTTTGGGATGCTCAAGTTGATGTTCGAGTCGCTCGTGCTCGGCCACGTTTTTTCGAAGGTCAGCGGTAGCCTTGTCGGTGGCGCTTGCCGATTGCTTCTCGGTTTGCATCGCAAACGTATTGGCCAGACGGTCGCGCTGGGAGTCGGCCTCGAAATTCAATCGCTGCACGACACTGGCCATTTGCGAAAGAGCAACTGCATCTCCACCGCGCGACGATTCCTCGACCATGCGAACGGCAATGGTTGCAGGTCCAGGTTTCCCCGATTCATCCGACACGCGAAGCCGCAGCTTCACCTGCTCACCAGGAGCAAACGTAAGCGAGTTCGTTGTGTCGGCTTGATCTTGCGTGGCGTTGTCGGCTCGGGAAGATTCGATCTTGGCGGGTTGATTCTTCGCGACGAGTGACTTCGTCGACTGGTTTTCAATGTCGAGTTGCCAATTCTTCGACGAGCGGCGTACGAAGAATTCAACGAGCGGGTCGTCGCCGGTCGCTCGCTGCTGCGCGCTACGATCAAGGACCTGCTCGGTAGTATCTGCGGCCGATTTGCGGCTGGCGCGAGCGTTTGCCACATGCAGCGCAAACTCGCCATCGATCTCGGGTGGCAAGGGAACTTCGAGTGTCTTCGGCACTGCAAGCGCGTCGGTATTGAATTCACCAAGTTCGACCCGTGCATCGTGTTGCACCATCGCCACACTCACACGTTCGCCGATCATCGTTTCGGGGAGGATGATCTTGGCCGACTCTTTCGGGCCGATCTCGGTTCCGAAAGCGCGAGGCATCGCAGATGCTCGATTCTTGGGAACACGCTGCTCGGCATGCTTTATCCCTGGATGCGACTTGCGAAGCTGTCCACTTTGCGGCTTAGGGCTAAGCGTTTCCGCACCATTGCGTGCGATCGTATCTTGCGTGCTGGCTCGTTTGGCCATGGCCGCCTGTTCTAGCTTGGCTGCCTCCGCTTCGGCTGTGCGACGCGACATTTTGTCGTTGGGGGGACCGTTGTCGGCGACTGCTTCGGCAGGAGCGATGGCGGCCTGTGCCGAGAATGGCACTTCCCCAGGAACTGGTGCGGCGGGAAGTGCTCTCGTTCCACCACCACCTTCACCGCCGCGAGTGCCCGGCGCATTTCCCGCAGCCAGATTTTGGGCACCATCGGCGAGTTGCATAGCACCTTCGGCCTGCGCCAGTGGGGCTGCTGACAAACCTTTTGCTTGCGGCTTCATCGAGCGGCTGCCACCCTCTACTGGAGCGGCTGCACTTTCGATCGCTGCAGGCGCAGGAGGAGCTGGCGCTGGTGCCGGAACGTCGGCTGCTTGACTATCGGACGACTGGCCCCGCGCTGCTTGAAGTTCAGTGGGCGCAGCATCGGCCATCGCGGGTGACATCGCACGAGCTTCAATACCCGGGGCGGACGAACGCATCATCGCCATGCGCGGGGCTTGTGGCAGCTGCACCGTTGCCTGCATGACACCATCGCGCGTATCGGGCAAGGCACTGGCGAGTGACTTGCGCTCGGCTTCCGGAAAATGCTGCGCGATGGCGGCGTCGAGATCGGCTGCGCTAGTGATCGGGATAATCTGCTTCGAGTAACGCCCGATGCGCACCACAGCGAGTTCGATTTCACCTTCCGATTTGCCGGCTGGTGCGTTGCTCAGAACATAGGTGTCGGTCGGTTCAGGGGCGGGATGAAGGTGGGCTTTCGCAGCAGGTGCGGCTGCAAGCTCGGCCAGCTTACGGACCATGCGCGGAGCACTACGAGGAAGAAGAAGCTGCTCGGAAACAGCCGTCGCAATCACTTGCGTCGAAGGAGTGATCAGATCGCCAGGAACAGCGACCGCTCCTCGTCCCTGGGCATCGGTGTGCACTTCGGAGGCGAATTTCTGCTGACCTTCGCCATCGAGCACCACCACTTCGACGACCGTCGACTTCGGCGTGCCGTCGACCGCAGCGGTTTCGATGCTTAGATGCGTGGTGAGTCCCGCCACCATTTTCGCTGGACCATGCAGCTCGGTGACAGTCATGTTGTGAGCCAGTTTCTCGGACTCCAGTGGAGGACGAAACAGGCCGACCCCTAACAGCATGAGGAGTGCGAGGGTGCCACCGGTAGCGAGCCAGGTATAAGTCTTAGGGCTGATTTGCTCGGCCGATTTGTGCTTTCCATGCGACTTGCCAGGATGCGATTTCGCAGCCGATTTAGTGGAGGCAAGCGAAACAGCGGGCTCTTCGGGCGTGGCTTGGAGTGCGGCGACTCGAATCTTGAGATGGGCAAATTCCTCGGGGACTTGGACGGCGAACGATTCGTCTTCGACCTGCGCGGCATAGCCGACCAGATCGGCTTGCAGATGAACTTCGGAATAGAGGCGAGCCACATCGGGATCGGATTTGATGAGGCTGTGGAGCGCAGCGACTTCAGGTGGGTCGAGCAGGTCGTAAACCAGCTCCCACATCTGCTGCCTGAGTTGTTCCGAACGTTCGTTATCCACGGCAAAAAATCCTTCGATGCGTTCTCGATCTTCTCAGCTGCTGGCTGCCACTCGACCCTGAGAGTCGCGCTTGCAGTCGCCGCCTGAGGTTTCATTCACCAACTTGTTTCGCTTTGTCGTAGTTCCAGACTCAAGGTTCTTCGCCATCAGGTTGCTGCTGATCTCACAGGTTCGCTGCCGTTCAGGTCGGTTCCGCGAGGACTTGCCGTAGGTGATTCAGGGCGAGTCGCATGCGGGTTTTCACCGTACCGGGCGGGATATTTAGTTCTTTCGCGATTTCCTCGTACGTCAGATTGCCATTTTGACGGAGGAGGAAAATCTCTTGCTCTTCAGGGCGGAGGGCTCGAAGGGCGTCGCGCAGGAGCGCCATGCGCTCGTCGTTTTCGAGTATCACGTCGGGAGGCTGTTCGCGCGAGGTAAGTTGCATTTCGTCTTCAGGTAGACCTTGTCGGCGGCGGCGCCACGCAGTTTCGCGCACGTCGCGTCCGGCATTCAGGGCGACACAAAAAATCCACGCTTTCAGGTTCTGCACTTCGTGGAGCTTGTCTTGATTTCGCCAGCATTTGATGAACGCGTCTTGCAAGGCGTCGCGGGCGTCGTCGAGATTGCCAACCAGGTAGTACAGGGTGCCGAGCAGTTCGGACTGGTACAGCGCAAAGGCATCGGCCAGCGAGCCCAAAACAGGGCTGGCGGGCGATAGCGGCGCCTCAGTCTTCTCTTTGCTCGCTGATGAACTCACACAACCTGCCTTCCAAAACTAGACGATGCACCGCACTCCACTGTTTCCAGCTTGTTACCTTTTTTCCACGACTTTCAAAACGTCGTGGCTGCCTGTCGGCAACGCTGGCTACCGGGCAAGAGTGAATTGTACGCCTGAAACGAGTCGAGGCGAGCATCTAATTAGGCACCAGCCTTGAGTTTAAGCAGTGTCGACCCCCTCGACGAGAGCACTCGAGCAGCCGCCGGCTTACAGCGGTCGCAGGTTTACGGGGGAATCGAGCGCAAGCCCTCCCAAAGTCCCAAATTGAGACGTTTTGAACGATTTGCGAATACCCTTTCTGGTTGGTCGCCGTTTCGCGCGACATTCCCTCGCGGCGGGGCAGTTTCCGGCTACTCCCGGGCCACGATCGCACCTAAGCTGTAAGGTACGAAGTGTGCTGCCCAGCGGATTCGGTAAGTGCTTCACTGCACCGATCCCCCGTCAGTTCGCTCCGCAGCCGATCCTTTCCCAGCCTTTTTCGTCCGGCCTTCTCGGGCCAGAATCTGAATATGTCGATGTGGCCAGAAACCGAACAAACGCAGCAACTGCTGGATGGCGTGAAACAGGGCGATGCCGATGCGGTGAATCGCCTGATGGAACGTCATCGCGATTCCTTGCGCCGCCTGGTGCAGATGCGGCTCGATCAGAAAATTCAGCGCCGCGTGGATGTCAGCGACGTGGTGCAGGACGTTCTGGTGGAGGCCAATCGCCGCATCAAGGACTACCTGAATAACCCGGTGATGTCGTTCCATCTCTGGCTGCGTCAAATCGCCAAAGACCGGATCATCGACGCCCATCGGCGGCATCGAGGATCGGCCAAACGAAGCGTCGATCGCGAGCGGCCGATTCAAGTTCCTGCCGGCGACGACCGCTCGACGATGGAACTCGCCGCGCAAATTTGCGATCGGCAGCTCACACCAGCCGCTGCGGCCACGCAGCACGAAATGGCTCAGGTGGTAGAGCAAGCGATTGCGAAGCTCGGCGATCAGGACTGCGAAATCATTGTGATGCGGCACTACGAGCAACTGTCGAATCAAGAGATTGCCCAAGCACTGGGACTCTCCGAACCTGCGGCCAGCATGCGCTACTTGCGGGCGGTGCGGCGGCTGCGCGAGATGATGGTGAACCCGCAAAACAGCGACGATTCGATTTCGTAAAATCGGCCCGCCTCGCTTGGTCGTTGGCAGCGCCACGGATCGCGCGATAAACACACAAACGGTAGACGACGCGTGAAGCCAAGCGTACCAAGCACGATTCTGTCTGAAGAAGCTGAAGAGCGGCTGGCGATGCTGCTGGCCGATCTGGCCGACCGAGCCCAGCGCGGCGAGCAAGTCGATCTCGATCAGCAATGCCGCTCGCATCCCGATCTCGCGGCTGAACTGCGCCAGCTGTGGGGCGCGGTGATGGTGGCCCAAGTGGCAGCCGCCAGCACGTCGATCTCCATGCCCCCTGGTTCTCCGAAGGAGAGCGATTTTCCGAGCGGCATCCTCGAGCTTCCGTGCCGCTTTGGCGACTACGATTTGCTCGAAGAACTTGGCCGTGGTGGCATGGGTGTGGTGTACCGGGCCAGGCAAATCACGCTCGGCCGCGAAGTGGCGGTGAAGATGATTTTGCGAGGCCAACTCGCTTCGCCAGCCGATCGCGAACGTTTTCAGGCCGAGGCTCAAGCGGCTGCGAAACTCGATCATCCGGGCATTGTGCCGGTGTATGAAGTGGGCCAGGTCGACGGACGTCCCTACTTCAGCATGAAGTACATTCAAGGGACCACGCTTAGTCACCGACTCGCTGAAGGGCCGATGGACTCGCGCGAGGCAGCGACGCTTTTGGCGCGAGTGGCTCACGCCATTCATTTCGCGCACACCAAAGGGGTACTGCATCGCGATATCAAGCCGTCGAACATTCTGCTCGATAACGCGGGCTTTCCCCACGTCACCGATTTCGGTCTCGCCAAGCAAACGAGCGACGCGGCTAGCCTCACCAAAACTGGCGCAGTCCTGGGAACACCGGCCTACATGGCACCGGAACAAGCCGCCGGCGCGCGAGGCCAAGTTGGACCTGTGAGCGATGTGTATAGCCTCGGTGTTGTGCTCTACCACATGCTGACCGGACGGCCGCCATTTCAAGCCGCTTCGCCGGTCGATGTGGTGCTGATGGTGCTCGAGCAAGATCCGGTTCCACCCCGAATGCTCAACCCGCGTGCCGATCGCGATCTCGAAATGATTGCGCTCCGCTGTCTGCAAAAACCGACCGACCTGCGCTACAACTCGGCAGCCCTACTGGCCCGCGATCTCGAAGCGTTTTTGAACGACGAAAGTATCGCCGCGCGAAGCGGACGCTTTGGCCAGATCGTCGCCTCGTGGATGCGCGAAACGCATCACGCCGCTGTGCTTGAAAATTGGGGCGTGCTCTGGATGTGGCACAGCCTGGCGCTGATTTTGGTCTGCTCGCTCACCACCGCGCTGCAGTGGAATGGTGTGCGCGATCGGTTGGTTTACACCTTCGTGTGGACCGCCGGTTTGGGTGCCTGGGCGGCTGTCTTCTGGCTGCTCCGCCGACGGATCGGCCCGGTGACCTTTGTCGAACGTCAGATCGCCCATATCTGGGCCGGTAGTATGATTTGCATCGGCCTTCTGTTTCCCCTCGAAGCTTGGCTCGAACTCCCGGTGCTGCGACTTTCACCCGTGCTGGGGCTCGTCAATGGCATGGCCTTTTTGATCAAGGCGGGGATGCTCAGCGGGGCCTTTTATGTGCAGGCGCTCGCACTCTTTTTGTCGGCCGCGCTGATGGCGATTTTTCCCGACTATGCCCACCTGATCTTCGGTGTGGTCTCAGCTGCTTGCTTCTTTTTTCCAGGGCTGAAGTACACGCGTCAGCGTTTCACCGCCCCTCAAGCCCGCAGTTCTCGCAGTTTCTAAAACCGCGTCTGGCTTCGAAAAACCTATCTCGCAGCGCGCTATCTGCGGCATCAGCCGACTGCGATTGCGTCGACCCATTTTCCAATCGCTGCTGCGAGTTGCTGCTGAACTCCGGTATAGACGTGATCGCCTCCTTGAATCACGTCGACCGACAGCGTGTCGCCACGTCCCAAGCCGTTTAGCGCTTCCGGTAGACCGGCAAAGGCGATGCCACCACTTTCGAGCTCTTTACTGCCGTACAGAAAATGCGATCGAACCGTCAGCTTGGCCGCTGCATCGAGCAGGTGATAGCGCTCGGCGGGGCCATACTTGTCGATATAACTTGCCGCACTGATGAGCAGCGGAAAGGGAAATTTGGCGGTGAAGAGTTCGTCGGGCTGGCCCGCAGCGACCAAATCTTTGGCGGTTTGCATCGACTCGAAGAACAGCGCACTTTCGCTACCCGCCAGAAAGGCTTTGTACGAAAGGCGTGGCGGCGACGCGGCTACAATCCCCTGCACCTCAGCGTGGCGATCGTGTGCCTGGGCATAAACGGCTTTCACACCACCGAGGCTATGTCCTAGCAGCAGCAAACGCGAGTGCCGCTGAGCCACGAGAAAATTAATCCAGCCACGAATGTCGGCGCGACACTCGTCGACAATTTCGTAGGCACTGCCAAAACGTTTGCGCGTCATACCAATCGAGGAACTGAACACTCCGTCGTGACCTCGGGTGTTGGCCAGCAGCACTGCGATCCCTCGATCACGCAGCATCGGGACCACCGCTTCGAGCGTGCTCGAGGTATAGAAGTTGGCCGCAACTCCATGCAGCAAAAGGGCGGCGTCGAAGGGGCGCGGACGATCGAGCACCGCGCTGTCGGCTGGTGGCAGGAAGAATCCATCGAGCCGCAAACCGTCGGTCGCCTGGGCGCGCACGAGTTGACCCTGCATCGGCAAAACTTTCGGCAGAAGGAGTGCGGAGTGCTTGGACGTGTCACGCGGAATCTGCTGCCACCGCTCATCTTAAAAACGGGGCAGCCTCGCCGGCCTAGCTAGCAGCAACTGCTATTTTGCCGAGTCGCTCGAGGAGGGAGCGTTTGCGCTCAGCTGCGAAAGGACTTGCAGCACGCCGTTCAGGTGCGCCAGACGAGGTCCAAAGCGATCGACGAACTCATTGAGCATGAAATCGCTGTCGCTGAGCGATTCCTCGTTGAACGCAATGTCTTCGGTCAAGGTTTGCAGAAACTGGGTTTGCACCTTGCCGAGCGTTTCAGCCGCACTGCGACAGCTGGAGGCGAGGTGGGGATTGGCTTCTTTCCACGCCGTAAGTTCTGAAGCACGCTGTTTTTGCGCTGCGGTCAGATGCCCCGAAATCTCCTCGAGAAGGTGGATTTCCTTCTTCTGGTTATCCACCATTTGGCGGAGGAGACCGATGATAAGCTCGTTGGGATCAGCCACCCGATTGGCTTCGCTCCGAGGATCGGCCGACACATCGATGCTGAACATGGCCGAAAGCTGACGAGGATCGTGCGGCATGAATCGTTAAGCTCCTGGGGGGTTCCCTTGAGTATACACAGAACCCCCTATCTGTCTATCAAATGGCGGTGAGACTCCCCTACGACCCACCGCGCGGCGACGGATCAACCGTCACCACTGGCAGTGTCGTTAAAGACCCGATGTCCCAACACCCGACTAGTTGAAAGTGCGCATCGAATCTTTCCACCGATGCTCGCAGCCAAGTGATAGCACCTCCTGATTTTCGCGCCCTTTGTCTCACTCACTAAAGCCCACCACGGAATGAGTTCTAACAGCGGTAAGAACAATCCTGCGATCGGTTTTTTCACAGTATGCGACTATGCGGAGCACGGACTCTTTGGAGGCTATCTGCTGCTAAACCCAGTGGGTCGCCCTCTCGAATTCCACTGCACGTCGCCAGTGCGCCCTAACCGCGCGCAGGAGATCCTTTACGGACCCACCCTGAAACCGTTCCTCTATGGCGAACAAATTGGCGGAGCGCTGCTAGCTCGCACCAAGCTGCCACCGCTGCTGATCGTCACCGACTCGGAAGACGCACTCGCCGCACGCGACGTTTGCTCGCAGCCTCTCGTGATGGTGCTAGCACACGATGCCAAGCCATCGGCGACGCTGCACGAGTTTAAGTTCAAAAAGATGCGTCTAGCGCTACCACTGCGCTATTCGAGCGATCAGCAAGCGGTGCTCGACATTTGTCAAACGCACCTCGATCAGCTCGATCTCGCCGAGCCCTTCGCGCGAATTAAAGAAGCGCTCGACGAAGCTCAAAAATCGGCCCGAGCACAGGCAGCGTGAACTCCATGACAACCGAGACTCCCAGCGTTGTCCTGCATTCGGTCGATCTCAACTTTGCGATCGACACGTTTGCCTCAGGACTCTCCTCGGCCCTTGCGCGCTTGCCCAAAATCAGTGTCGAGCAGATGTCGCTCGACCATGCGGAAGTGCGCGCCGTGTCGCTTAAAATTCCGCGACCGCCGGTCAAGGTCATCAGCTTCACGTTTCCGGAAGCTCCGACATGGATGGCACCACAGCCGCTCCAAAAGAAAGAGCCCAAGCCGGTCGATCCCGCCGAAGCTGAAGCAGCGGCAGCAGCCGACGCGAGCGACGAAACTCCGAAACCAGCGCCCCATAAAATCACGCGCATCAAGCCGCCGGGCGACATCATCAAGCTCGAAGATCGTTTGTACTACGTGCTGCAGCCGCCACTCGAAACACTCGTGCAAAGTGATGCCCTGCACTTTCCGTTCGAGCCATTTCCGTATCAGTACCAGGGAGTTGCGTTTCTCTATCCCCGCTATGCCGCTGTGCTCGCCGACGAAATGGGGCTGGGGAAAACAATGCAGGCCATCACCTCGGTCCGCATGCTGCTGCGAAGTGGCGAAATCCGCAGCGTGCTGCTGATCTGTCCCAAGCCGCTGGTGACGAACTGGAAACGCGAGTTCACCGCCTGGGCCCCCGAAATTCCGGTCACGATTATCGAAGGGGATTCGCAGCGCCGCAGTTGGCAATGGCAGCAAGAGAACGCGCCGGTCAAGATTGCGAACTACGAATTGATCATGCGCGATCGTGAGCTGGTGGAAGACAACTTGCACTTCGACTTGGTGGTGCTCGACGAAGCGCAGCGCGTGAAAAACACGAGCAACACCACCAGCCAAATCATTCGCAACATTCGCCGCACGCGCAACTGGGCACTCACCGGCACACCGATCGAAAATACGCCCGACGATATCGTCGGGATCTTCGAATACCTATCGCCCGGTTATTTGCAAACGGGACTTCCGGCCAAGCGGATCGGCGAACTGGTGCGCGACTATATTTTGCGTCGCACCAAAGATATGGTCCTCACCGATATGCCGCCGAAGATGTTTCGCGATGCAGAGCTCGACCTCACGCCGGAACAGTGGGCCACTTATCAAATGGCCGAAAAGGAAGGGGTGATGGATCTCAACAACATGGGAGATCAAATCACCATTCAGCACGTTTTTGAACTGGTGCTGCGGCTCAAGCAGATCTGCAATTTTGATCCGGTGACAGGTTGTAGCGCCAAGCTCGAGCGCCTCGAAGCCGATCTCGAAGAGGTGGCCGCTAGTGGCAAAAAGGCGATCGTTTTTAGCCAGTGGGTCCGTTGTCTCGATCAAATCACCGAGAAGCTACAGCGGTTTAATCCACTCTCCTATCACGGGCAAATCCCGTCGAAAAAGCGGGATCCGATCCTGAAGCAATTCAAGGAAGATAAGAAACACAGCGTGCTGCTGATGAGCTATGGCGCTGGTAGCGTGGGACTCAACTTGCAGTTCTGCGAGTATGTGTTTCTGTTCGACCGCTGGTGGAATCCGGCGATTGAAGATCAGGCCATCAATCGTGCACATCGCATCGGTGCAGCCGGACCAGTGACAGTCACGCGCATGCTGGCAATGGGGACGATCGAAGAGCGGATCAATCAAGTGCTCGAGCATAAGCGCGAGATCTTCAACACGATTCTCTCGCAAACAGGCGAGCCATCGAGCGCCGGCCTCACGCAAGGCGAAATCTTTGGGCTCTTCAACCTGCGCACCCCCAAAGGCCCAATCAAAGCCGCAGCCTAGCTGCTTCGCGCGGCGAGAACCTTGTTAATGCAGCAGTAAAAGCATCACTTGCTGCGCTCGGCACGGACAACGATGTAGTTCTTCACCGGCACTGCTTCGACGTTGGTCCAGCCCTCTTTCAGACGCTCGAGATACCATTCGGGCGTTTTCGTCACGCTGTAGAGCCGACCACCCGGCTTGAGCGCGCGGGTGGCTGTTTGCAAAAAGAGTTCGGCGATGCGGAAGTTCGAAAAGTAAGGTGGGTTCATCGCCACCACATCGAACGAAGCATCGGGGACACTCTTGTGCGATGGATCGAGCCGCGCGGTGAGTTGCGGCAGTTCGTTCCGCTCGGCCGATGCCTGCGTGCATTCAATCGCGCGCGAGTGGCTGTCGATGGCCAGCACGGTTGCCGTGGGAAGGCGTTTGCAAATCACGAGTCCCACCACGCCGCAGCCGCAGCCAATATCGAGCACACTTTCACCCGCGCGCACTTCCACGGCACTCAGCAGCGCGCGAGCACCGGCATCGACGCTGCGATGATTAAACACACCAGGGCGCGTTTGTAGTTGCAGCAAATGATCGCCATCGCGGCAGGGAAACTGTGCCACGAACGAGCGATGCTTCTTCAGCGGCGCTTGTTTGGTCGCGCGATAGACCACGCCTCGTTTTTGTGGCAAACGGGTGACTTTGGGAAACAGCTCGAGCAGTTGCTCGTGCAGCCATTGGTCTTTGGGATGATCGGTCGCCGCGATCAGTTGGCCACCGATGGCGAGCCGATCGTGAAAGCTTTGCAGCAGATCGCGCACGAGTTCGGCTTCGCCATGCAATTCGACCAGCATCGCGGCGAGCCCCACTTCACCCACAGGCGGATCAGAAGCGAGCACGATTTCGAGCTTTCCCGGCGCGGGAAAGTAGGTCACGCGGCTTTGCTCGGCGTGAAACGCATCGACGTGAAACAGCGTGACTGGCACGTCGGGATTCTGCTCGGCAAAGGCGGCTGCCAGCTGCCCTCGACCGACCGTGTTCGCGATCATCGCTACGGCGGGGAGCGTAGGAACGAGCTCGATGAGCATTTGTTCCTGCTCGCGAGCAGGAGGAATGGGGACGAGGCCGGGCGTCAGTTGCCGAGGGGGTGGAGCATGTTTCTTCATCCCCGACATCGTAGTGCGAGGCCCCGTACTCTGTCAGTGCTATTGCCCGCAGAGAATTTATCAAGCTATCCACACATGAGCATCTGTTGTGCTCGGCGCGCAGTCGTATCGACGACAGGTTGTCATCGTAATGACAACGTCTTTGAACATGGCACGCTAGCGTGCCACAACTAGGGAGATTTCTAACTCCTTATGTCACAGTGGTTTATCGATAAATGGTCCCCGATTGGCACAGGGGGTGCGTTAAGTAGGTTCCGTGGCTCGAGTGGTCAGTGTGATCCTGAGCAAAGAAAAACACCTGTTCTCACGCCAAGCGTAAGGAACTCGCAAATGAAACGGATCTTTTTGGTTTTGGCGGTCTTCACCGCGCTCGCACTTGGTGGCTTGGGCCTGAGTCAGGCACAAGCGGGCGGTCCACCCCGTTACAACAACTACTACCACCGTGGGCATGGTCACGTGCATTCGTACTACCGAGCACCGTACCACTACCACCCTTACCGGGCTCCGGTCTATCAGTCCTACCGACCGTATTACCAGCCGTACTATGTGCATCCACGAGGTGGTGTGCAGATCTACGGCCCACGCGGTGGGTTTCAGCTGCGGTTCTAAGTGAGTCACTTCCGAGTGCTCACCTAGGGCCAAGCTAGTGCGATAAAAGCTGAGCTTGATGCCTGCAAGCGGTAAACCTGCCTAAGGCAACGTTTTTTTCGCGAACTTGCGGCGCGAGTGACTTCCAACTGCGGACGTTCGAAGAGACCTCATCATCCACGGGAACTGGATTTTCGATGGGGGGCGAACCAAGTGGGAGGGAGCAATCCTCGCCCGACAATTGGCGAAGAAATCAGCCGCAAGAAACGGCCGCTGAGGTGTCAAGAAATAAGAAAGTCCGGGGAGATCCTTTGCAGGATCTACCCCGGACAATCGTCCCCCCCGGGATTATCGCGATGAAAGGTCGGAAGCCAAACTTCCGGCCTTTCTGTATTTCTTGAGCCGCTTCGTGGCTGGCAGGCGACAAGTGTGTCGCAAGCGATCAACCATTTTGTGTGAAGGAAGTAATCGTCGTTTCCCCTGCCTGAACTTTGGCAATATTTGCCGAATGTTCCGGAGGGGTGTGGCGCGCTGATCTGAGACACTCCCTTATCTGCCCCGCTGATGCTCGGCCTCGGCTGGGGCGATTTGCCGCTACTGAGCCCCTCCTCAGCTGCATTCTTAATTACAACGCCGACTGCTAGCGGTCGTTGCTCTTGGCATGCCCCAGCGCTTTGAGTACTAGAAGCCCCAGGTTGTCATGCTGCGCGAAGGTCTGCACCCAGCGAGCGGAGTCTGCCAGGAAATGAGTCCTGCGCCGACGCTGGCTGCAGCCACTAGCACTGCCAGCAGTCCGTTTTCAAGAATTGTGGCGAGCTGGGCTCATAAAGTGTGACGATTAGGTCGATTTTAACGATGAGCGAAATGGTACCGCCTGCGCAGCGGCCGTTTCGAAGTTCGCTTCTGGTTGGGGAAAGGAATCTCCGGTGGCTCGAAACTCTGCATCTGGCAATGTTCTGTCGACGCTCGGTCAACTCGCCTGGCCTTTGATCCTGGGAACCGGGATTACGGTTGGCTTCTTTGGCCTCGTGTTTGGCGGACCGCTCGAGCATCCGCTGATCCTCCGCTATTTCGCGGGTCACCCGGTTTCGATGGTCGAAACGGCCCTCTTCTTCATTGGGCTCGTCGCGCTGGCGATGAAGGGACAAGAGGTCCTCGCGCAGCTTGGGATCTCTTCGCAGATCGATCTCGGGGAAACGCCCAAAGATGCTGGCCCCGATGTGGCTGTAACGCTGCTCGATCGCGTAGCTGCGTGGCCTTCGCGCGTTCGCAAAAGTTATCTCGGCCGACGTTTGACCGAAGCCCTCGAAACCATCGAGCGCAAGAATTCGGTCGAGGGGCTCGATGCCGAACTCAAGTATCTCGCCGATATGGATGTCGGGCGTCAGCAAGATAGTTATTCGCTCGTCCGGATCGTCATTTGGGCGACCCCGATGCTCGGGTTTCTCGGTACGGTGATGGGTATTACGCAGGCCCTCGGTGATCTTGATCCCAAGGCGTTGGCCAGCGATATCGAAACGGCCATGCAGGGGCTGCTCAGCGGTTTGTATGTGGCGTTTGATACCACGGCGGTGGCTCTTTCGTTCTCGATGGGCCTGATGTTTTTGCAGTTCCTTTTGGATCGAGTGGAAGTGCAGCAACTGGCTGAAGTGGATGCGCGTGTGGCTGAAGAGCTGCTGACGCGCTTCGAAACATCATCGGCCGGTGGCGATCCCCAAGTGGCAGCTGTGCAGCGCATGGCCACCTCGGTGCTGCAAGCGACGCAGCAACTGGTGCAGCGCCAAGTGGAAGTTTGGCAGCAAACGGTGAATGCCGCGCACAATCAATGGTCGCAGCTGGCCGACAGCAATTCGCAGCAGCTAACGAGCGCCTTGCAAACGGCCCTCTCGCAGTCGCTCGAAGAACATCACAAGCAGCTGGCGCGCGTCGAACAGCATGCGGGTGAACAGTTGCAGCGTCGCTGGGAACAGTGGCAAACCGTCCTCTCCGACAATGCGCGTCTGCTCCATGCTCAGCAGCAAGAGATGGTGCGGCAAGGGGAAGTGATGCAGCAAGTGCTGCGTGCTGCGGGCGAAGTCACTGCGCTCGAGCATGCCCTGAACAGCAACCTCTCGGCGCTGGCCGGGTCGCGCAACTTCGAAGAAACCGTCATGAGCCTCTCGGCTGCAATTCACCTGCTGAGTGCTCGCCTTGGACATCAACCTGCGTCGTCGGTCGATCTCAAATCACCCCCTGCTAAAGGCCGTGCGGCATGAGTCGTCGCAATCGGCGGCAAGTGATCGGGATTGCGCTCTTCCCCTTCCTCGCGGTGCTCATTTGCACCATGGGTGCGCTCATCGTGCTGCTGGTCCTTACGGTGCAACAAGCCCGTAAGTCGGCCATCGCCGAGCGAGCTGCGAAGGTGGAAGCAGCCATTCCACCAGGTCCTTCGCAAGAAGACCTCGATCGCGTTGCGCGCTTGAAGCAGGTGCTCGACGACGCCGTTTGGCGTAAAGAGATCCTCGAGCAATCACGCACGAGTGTGCAAGAGGAACTCGCCCGTTCGCGCGACGAACTCAGCCATCTGGAAGGTCACATTCGCGACTTGCAAGAGAAGGCTCGCGCACTGCTGGCTCAAGCCGCCCAGATCGACAGCGGCAAGCGGCTCGACGATAGCGAAATCGCGAAAGCACGCGAAGAAGCCGAGCGCTTGATGGCGGAAATTGCCCGCCGCGAGAAAGAACTCGAAGACAAAAAGAAACAGCAAACGGGCGAGCAGTGGTATGCCCTGCTCCCCTACGATGGCCCCAACGGAACGCGCCGACGGCCGATCTATATCGAGTGCAGCGAACGGGGAATTGTGGTGCAGCCCGAAGGGATTGTGCTCACTCCCGAGGATTTCCAAGGACCGATGGGACCGGGCAATCCCCTCGATGCAACGCTGCGAGCCATTCGCGAACATATCGCGCGGAATCAGCCCGCTGGTCCGAAGACCGAGCCCTATCCGCTGCTGATCGTTCGCCCGAGCGGCGTGGTGGCTTATAGCGTCGCGCGGTCGGCCATGAAAACGTGGGAAGACGAATTTGGCTACGAACTGATCGACGACGATACCAAACTGGCTTATGGCGATCCCGATCCGGCCCTCGTCGAGACGCTGAATCGCGAGGTCTCGCTTGCCCGAAAACGTCAGCTCGCTTTCGCCGCCGCAATGCCGCGCCGCTATCAAGACGAAGAACAGCTCACCACCTTCTCGCCATCGAGTCTCGAAGGCTACGATCCAGCCGCTGCTGGTGGACCCAATGCCGGTGGCGGCTTTGGCATGGGGACTGGCGCTCGAACGCAGTATGCCACCGGTGGCAGCAGTTCGCGAAGTCCTTCGGGCATTCCTGGCGGAACTGGCACAGGGGGCAATGGCCTCGCTGGCAACGGCATGGGGAGCAGCTCTTCGATGCAGCCTTCGCTCGGGAATCCCGCTGGCGGATCGCCAAACAACATTGGCCCCGTGGGGGCTCCGTATGCACAACAAAATAGTGGTTCGACGGGTGGCGGTTCGGCCGGTGGTGGCACCGATGTGAGTGGCTCGCCTACGGCAGCTGGCAATCGCTATGCCTCGGGGGGCCAGGCCTCGGGCGTGGCTGGCGGCAATGCAGCCTCGGGGGGAACCAGCGGATCATCGACGGGTCGTCCACAAGGCAGCACCAGTGGCGCGCCGAGCGGTGGTCAGTCTGCTGCGAGTGGTCAGCCTGCGACGAGTGGCGGTAGTCAAAAACGCTATGGGGCCCCTTCGCAGTCGGCTGGCAGTGGGCTGGCGCGAGGCACCAATAACTGGGGCTTGCCGAATTCTGCCGGTAAAGCAACCGCAATCACGCGACCGATTCGTGTCCTGATTTTGCCCGACCGCGTGGTGTTGATCCCCGAGCGCGGCGATGGCCGGATTTCAGAAGAGATTCCACTCTCCCCCGAGATTCAGGTGCAAGAGATCGACGCGATGGTTGCGAGCATTCAAAAGCGCATCAGCTCGTGGGGCATTGCCGTGAACAATGGCTATTGGAAACCGATCCTCTCGATGGAAGTGTCGCCCGACGCCGAACCGCGCGTGGTTGAACTTTCGCGTGCACTCGAGGGAAGTGGTTTCGAACTGCAAAGAAAGACACGCTAGTGGCACGCCGCAGAGCAAACCAGGCTGAAGCACCAGGAGGCGACTCGTTCCTCGACGTCGTGGCCAACCTCGTTGGCATTCTGATCATTCTGGTGATGGTGGTCGGAGCGCAGGCCAAACGGGCCATCGAATCGGCGACCCCTCTTCCGACCGCTGCTATCGCCGCCCCTGCTCCACTCGTCATCCCCGATGCCGAGTCGGCTGTGGCTGCTGCCAATGCAGTGGAGCAAAGCGTGCAAGATCTGCAGCGGCAAACCGAGCGTGAGAAGCTGGAAGTGAACTTGCGCAAGCAAGAGCGCGACCGAGTGCAGCTGCTCGTGACGGTGGCCGAGAAACGTCTGGCCGAGCATCGTCAGCAGCTCGAAGGTTCCGATCGCGAGCGCTATGATCTCGAGCAAACATTGGCTGCCGCACGAAAAAAACTGGCCGATCTCGATGCCGCAGCCCAAGCGGCTGTGCGACCGACTTTAGTAGCTCTCGAGCACCTGCCGACTCCCATGGCACGGACCGTGTTTGGTAAAGAAGTGCAGTTCCGTTTGATGGGGGGTAAGCTCGCCTACATTCCGTGGGACGAAATGCTCGAACGCATGAAAGCCGATGCTCCGCAAACTGCTCAGCGATTGCGCGATAACGTCCGCGCCGAAAACTCGCTCCCTGTGATCGACGGCTGGGGAGCTCGCTACATTCTGGTCCGTTCCGACGTAGCGCTCAGCACGCGCTTAGGACCAGCCACGCAATCGCGCGTGGAACTCGAGCGATTCTACTTCGTTCAGGCCGACGATGAACTCGGGGAACCGATCGCCAAAGCGCTGGCGCCGAATTCGATGTTCCGCGCCCGGCTCGCCGGCATGGAGCCCCGCTCGACCACCGTCACCATCTGGGTTTATCCCGATAGTTTCGAGCAGTTTCGCGTCGTCAAATCCGAGCTCTTTAAGCTCGGCTACCTGACGGCGGGTCGACCACTTCCCGAAGGGTATCCGATTGGGGGCTCCCCGAGCGGATCTCGTTCGTCGGCGCAATAACCTTCGTTGGCACCAGAATATTCATCGGCACCGTAGTGTCGCAGCTTACGAGCCTGCGCTAGTGCCCGTCGCCACGAGAATCCCTTGCTCGACAGCAGCGCAGAGCAAGTCGAGTTCGTCAGGCGAAACCGCCAGGGGCGGCATGAGGACGACGACACTGCCGAGAGGCCGAATCCAAACACCGTGTCGCATCGCCTCCGCGCAGACGCGAAAGCCACGTTTTTCTTCCCACGCAAACGGCTGGCCAGTCGCTTTGTCGCGCACCAGTTCCACCCCCGCGATCAGGCCGCACTGGCGCACGCTTCCGACGTGAGGATGCTCGGCCAATCGGGCCAAGTGTTTGCTGAGCCGAGCGATTTTGTCCTGCAGATGGACGAGCGTTTGCTCTTGCTCGAAGACATCGAGTGTTGCCATCGCCGCCGCTGCGCCGAGTGGATTGCCCCCGTACGTATGTCCGTGAAAAAACGTCTTCGACTCGGCATAGGTGCCGAGAAAGGCGTTCCAAATCTCGGTGGTGGTGAGGGTCGCCGCCAGCGGCAAATAGCCCCCGGTAATCCCTTTAGCAAGGCAGAGAAAATCGGGCGAAACTTGCTCTTGCTCGCAGGCAAACATGGTGCCAGTGCGCCCCATCCCCACAGCCACTTCGTCGGCGATCAGCAGCACACCATGCTTGGTGCAAAGCTGGCGAATGCCGCGCAAATAACCGGGCGGATGCATGATCATGCCAGCAGCGCATTGCACCAGTGGTTCGATCACCACGGCGGCCAGTTCGTGGCCATGCAAGGCCAAAGCGGCGTCGAATTGCTGCAGGTAATAGTCGCACGCATCACCCCGCGCGATGCCCGCCGGGAGATGATCGACCGAGGGCTGCGGTAGACGCAAAACGTCGAACAGCAGCGGCTCGAACATTTGATGAAAGCGGGCGACACCACCGACGCTGACACTTCCGAGCGTGTCGCCGTGATAGGCATTGTCGAGCGCCAAGTATTTCGTCCGCTGCGGTTCGGGATTCGGCTTTTGGCGCCAGTACTGGAACGCCATCTTCAGGGCTACTTCCACCGCCGATGCGCCGCTGTCGGAGAAAAAAACATGCTCGAGCCCTGCAGGCGAAATCTCGGCCAGTCGACGTGCCAGACGAATCGTCACCGGGGCGCTCATTCCCAGCAGCGTGACGTGGGCCACTTCGTCGAGCTGTGCCTTAATCGCAGCGTCGATGCGTGGATGCCGATGTCCGTGAACGTTGCACCACAGACTACTGACCCCGTCTAGCAAGCGGCGACCGTCGATCGTTTCGAGCCAGCACCCTTGCCCGCGCGTGACGATCAGCGATTCGTACTCCGCCATCTGTGTGAAGGCATGCCACAGATGCGTTTTGTCCCATGCGAGAAGGTCGCCCATCGATGGCGAGTTCTTTCCAGGGGGGCTGGCGGGAGCATCAAAGATTTCTGGAAGCACGGGAGGCACACTCGATCGCGAGAACTACCACTTCACTACGATCGGCGTTCCTCGTGAAACTCCGAGCATGATCTTCGCACTGTCGGAAACGATCGTGAGTTCGAGAAAACCACTTTCGCCGAGTAGCGCCAGCAAGGTCATGTCGGGTTGGCCATGTCCTGGCTCGAAGAGACCGATCGTCTCATGCTCGTCGCAAGCGATGAGAACATTCTCTCCGCGCGGAGCACCAGCGAGTGACGAATTGGGAATGTCAGAAACCAAGTTGCCGTCGCTTGAAAACGCGACAATGGTCCCTTCAATCTTTCCGGGCACTTCTAAAACTCCCAGGGAAGGCTTGGAAGGGTGGAGAGCAAGCGGCCGCATTCTACGAATGATTTTCCTCGGAGCCAAGCCGACAACCGGCCGAGTCTGCCGAGTTGGTGCGCCAGTTGGTGTGTAGGCTTTCCGTTCTTCAAAAATTCATGCACGTGGGGGATCGAGAACCACCCTCACGCGGGCTCCTGTCGCAGCCCCGAAGCGACGCGCAGCGCTGCCGCCACGAACGGCAATCTCGAGTCGCCCTTGCGAGTCGAAGAGGGCCAGAACCTCCCCCTGCTCGACATCCCCGTAGGTGCGACCAATGGCGCCGATCGAGGTCGCTCCAAGGATTACCTCGGCACTGCTCAGGGCAAGCTGGGGTGCCGCGCCGAACTGTGAGAGCAGATCGCGCGTGATGTTGGTCATCAGATTGCCGAACCGATCGACCACCAGCACTTCGCCCGTGATGGTGCAGCGCTGGTCGAGAATTTCGACCGTGGGGCTGCGAAGCTCGAGAGGTTCATAAGTCTCGACCACTGGTCCGACGCTGCTCGGCTCTCCTCCAGCAGCCAGATAGGCGGCGACGGGAGCAAAAATATCGCGCCCATGAAACGTGCTGGAAATGGAAGCTCGAAACAGCGCGACGTTCTCGACCGAAAAGAGACTCCGCGCTCGGTGCAGCTCGATCAGGGGCGCGGCAATGCCGTTGTCGGGGGCCAGCAGCAGTCCCCCCTGCTCGAGTTCGAGGAGCAAGATGCGGCGCGAGGTTCCCACCCCCGGGTCTACCACCGCAACATGGACAGTGGCAGCTCCGTAGACAGGGACCGCTTCCATCCAGTAGATCGCAGCCTCGAGGATATTTTGCGGCTCGATCTCGTGCGAAAAGTCGACGATGGTGGCGCTTGGAAGTGCGGCCAGGATCACCCCTTTCATTTGCGCGACGTACGAACTGCCGCTGCCGAAATCGGTGAGCAGCGTGATGGCGCGGGGAGCTGTTTGGGGCTTCACAAGGGGCTCCATTCGCTGGGAAATCTTTGGTTTTTCAGAACTTACGCGAAGCTGGCCCCCTGAACAACCAAGGGGCTAGATCGTAAGCTAAGGGGTGTCGCAGGGAGGTGCCGCGTGCGCGGCGCTCGCCATCCTGACGAAGCTGGACAGCGGCGCTGCTCTCGAAAAAATAATCCACCCTTTCCGCACTCGCGCTACGCGAAAAAACTGCTCAACCCTTGCTGGGAAATTGACTGCTCATGGCTCACGACCTGTACGAAAATCCGCTCAACACCCGTTATGCCTCGGCCGAGATGAGCCGCCTGTTTAGCGATCAGCGAAAGTTCAGCACGTGGCGCCGGTTGTGGGTGATCCTGGCCGAAGCCGAGCATGAAATGGGGCTCCCCGTTTCGCGCGAGCAGATCGAGGAAATGAAAGCCCAGGTCGACAACATCGACTTCCAAGTGGCAGCTGCTTACGAGAAGAAACTGCGCCACGATGTGATGGCGCACGTTCACACGTTTGGCGATCTTTGCCCTGGCGCAATGCCGATCATCCACCTCGGGGCGACCAGCTGTTATGTGACCGACAATACCGATCTGATTTTGATGCGCGAGGCGCTCGAGTTGATTGCCCGTCGCTTGGCGGTAGTGATCGATGCGCTCGGGAAGTTTGCGACCACCCATCGCGAATTGCCCTGTCTCGGGTTCACGCATCTGCAGCCCGCCCAGCCCACCACGGTTGGCAAGCGCGCTACGCTCTGGATCTACGACCTGGCACTCGACCTCGCCGAAATCGAACATCGAATCGAATCGCTTCGGGCACGCAGTGTAAAGGGAACCACCGGTACCCAGGCTAGTTTTTTGGCCCTCTTTCATGGCGATCATGCGAAAGTACGCCAGCTCGAAGCGATGGTTGCCGAGCGTATGGGATTTTCCGGAAGCTATGCCGTCACCGGTCAAACCTACACGCGAAAAGTCGACGCCCAAATTGTCGACACGCTGTCAGGCGTCGCGCAGTCAGCGCATAAGCTCGCATCCGACCTCCGCCTCTTGGCCTCGCGTAAAGAAATGGAAGAGCCGTTTGAAGCTAATCAAATCGGCTCGTCGGCGATGGCCTACAAACGCAATCCGATGCGTAGCGAACGTGTTTGCGCGTTGGCTCGGTTTGTGATGAGCCTGCAATCGAGCCCTGCTGCGACTTTGGCGACGCAGTGGATGGAGCGGACGCTCGACGATTCGGCCAATCGCCGGTTGGTCATTCCCCAGGCATTCTTGGGGATCGATGCCGTGCTGCTGTTGCTCACGAATATCAGCAGCGGCCTGGTGGTTTATCCCAAAACGATTGCGGCCAATCTGAATGCCGAACTGCCGTTCATGGCGAGTGAAAACTTGATGATGGCTGCCGTCGAGCGTGGTGGCGATCGTCAGGAACTGCACGAAGTGATTCGCGCCCACAGTCAAGCAGCGGCTCTCGACGTGAAGCAAGAGGGAAAGCCTAACACGCTGCTCGAGCGTCTGCGGGGCGAACCGGCGTTTGCCGGAGTCGATCTCGCCGCCGCTATGAATCCACGTGATTTCGTGGGACGTGCTCCCGAGCAGGTCGACGAATTTGTGGCCGACATCATCGAGCCGATTCGTGCTCGCTATCGTTCAGCCCTCGGCCAAGAGACCGAAGGGCTGAAGGTGTAAACTTGTCGTCAAAAATCGCAGCTTACGACGAGAACACTCGGGACGACAAAACAAAACAGAGCGCTACTTCACAGGGGAGTAGTCGGTGAGGGTCATGTAGACCGATTCGACCTTCGAGACGATTTTGCCATCGGCTTCCGAAGCGTCGCGGACCTTGACCCACTCGGGATCGTTGCGGAACGCTTCCCACGACTTCTTCGCTGCTTCCATGCTGTCATGCGAAACGACGTAGATGAGCGTGTTCTTGGCACGTTCAGGATCGGTTGGGGTCCAGTACTCGTGGTTCTTCATCCCATGCTTTTCGAACAGCTTGGTCGTATGATCGCGAAAGCGGGCGTGGAGTGCATCGAGCCGACCTTCGAGGGTGGTGTAGGTGCGAAGTTCGTAAACGCGTGGTGCGGGCACAGGCTTATCCTCGGCAGTGAGGTTGGAAGCGGAGTACATCGCTGCTGCTCCGAGCATGGTGCACGCAAGAGCAACGAACAATTGGCGAGTCGTCATCGAAACCTCCAGGTGGGGAAGTGAGAAAGGGACGTCGCGTCAGGATAGCCGCCCCGCCAGTGCGAGGCGAGAGTTGGTGCGATCTTGCTGGCTCTTGGAACCGGTGGCTGGAAACTGGCACGTCGAAAAAGGGGCGCGGCCGAGCGAACCGGGCTGGCAGATGGTGCGTCGATAGAGAGGGAGCATAGCGGCGGGCTGAACTCCCCTTGACCGAGTCCGGGGAGGGACGTAGTTTACGCTGCTACAGCGGACTGACCTCTGGTGTAACGGTAGCACGAATGATTCTGGATCATTTAGTCTAGGTTCAAATCCTAGGAGGTCAACTTCTTATCCTGCTTGGACTTACGTCCAGTGTGATGCCGGCCACTGAAACGCTCAGCCAATCTGAACTGGCTGGGCGTTTTTTCGTTTCTTGGCCCCTTCTGCCTTCCCCAGCGTCAAGCTGGGCCCCGCGAGTTCTACGGCTGCCAGTTCGGGAGTTTGCCAAACTTCTTCATCCACCTGGCAGGCACGTTGGTGTTCAGTCCCCAGGTGTCGCACATTAGCTCGCGCGGCTGTCACTAGCGCCGTTCTAGCGATTTCTGCTCATTCAGGCGCGAATTGTTAATTCGTATCAACCGTCGTGGACCCATTGGACGATTCCAATTATGATTCGAAAATCATCGAACATTTGAACAATCTTCATTTGTTCTTCATGTTCTTTCGAATTTGCGCCCTGTGATTCTCCGCCGAGTGCTGCTGACAGCGTCGTGCAGCGGATGAGGGAGGTCGAGCATGACGAACGACCTGGTGTTGGCGTGTGCGACAATCGGTGCCGCGGCGCTCGGTTTGTTTCTGCTCACCAGCCTGGTGATCCACCGGCTGTCGTTCGGGCTCTGTAATCTGCTGGCCCTGGGGATCGTGCTGGGGCTCTTCACGTATTTGAACTACGTTTGGTACGACGTCCGCCTAGCGACCCTGCTCCCCTTCGCCTCGCTGGTTGTGCTCGGCAACTGGCTCCCGCTGTTTGCGGCCATGCTCGCGGCTGTTTTGCGAAAACGACTCGTCGGTCAGCCTGTGCGGCAGGCTTTGTTTACGGGTGGACTGACCCTGGCTGGCGGTTTTGCACTCGTTCAGCCGATCTTGGGGCAAGCTCCCGCCTGTTCGACCAAGTGGGATGCCCAAGGGAATTGCCTGCAAACCACCGAGTTCACCTGCTCGGCCGCTTGTGCCGCGACGCTGCTGAAACAGCACGGCATTGCTGCCAGCGAGCAGGAAATGGCCGAACTTTGCCTGACGCGTCAGGGGACCAGCTGGCAAGGTTTGTATCGAGGGCTCAAGCTGAAGACCGCCGGGAGCCACTGGGATGTCGAGGTAAAGCGGTGCTCGATCGATGAACTTCGGACCATGGCGGCCGAGAAACGCCCCATCATTCTCAGCGTGGGGCTTGCCGCTGGCCAAGTGGTCGACTCAGAGTACACCAACGAGTTCGGCTGGATTCCGGGGGTAAATCACTCGGTGATTTTGCAGCGCTATAACGAAACGGGATCGGCCGTGATTGCTGATCCCACCATGGCCTCGTGCGCTGAACACTGGGACCGCGAGCAAATGCAAACGCTGTGGCGCGGCTATGCCGTGCGGCTCGTCAAGCGAAGCTAAGCAGCCGCTTCTCTTGCGGAAAGCTTCTTTTAGGGATGTGTGATCGTCAGCTTTGCCTTGCACTTCGGGCACTGGGTGACCGCCCGCGCGACTGGCGACGACGCTGCTGACCCCGAGCCGCCCGTGGCTGTTCCCCCCGAGGTGTCGCCGATCGGCTTGGTGAGATCTTCGGGCTCAATCAGGAAGGTTCCGACCCCTATCGCCCGTTTGGCCGATTCAAAGCGATCGCCACGGCTGATTGCTTCGAGCAGACTCGATAGCTGCGCGAGGAAGCGTTCGTCCCCCGCAAATTTTTCGGCAATTTGCTCTGCCAAGTGGACCAGAGGAGCAGGCATGCAAGGATCTCCTAAAGGAATCAGCCGAGCTGAGGAACTTCGCCACTACTGAGTCGACGTAGCGCGGTGAGCCCCGCCACTTGCTCGCGCGAGAAGGCGGCTACGAGTGCTCCCGCATCGCCCACTCGCTGAGCTTCAGAAAAGCTGTGGTAGAACCGCGTGGCGATTTGCGGGAGCTCAAAGGCCCGCACCAGATCGGCATCGACCAGCCCGTTGAGATAGCAGGTGCTGACCAGTTCGAACCAGTTCACCACGAGAATCACTTGGTTGCGTTTGGCGGGATCGTTGAGGTCGCTAGGGTCTTTAAGAATCGTCTTGGCTGCGGCGATCTTCTCGAACATGTCGAGGTATTTCTCGGCGAACTTCACACCCAGATCACGCTGCCCGCGACGGTTGGTGGCAATGGCGGTGATCACCGCGCCCGCAGCGCCGCCGGTGAAGGCCGAGATTATGATCGGCAGCAGACTGAAGTCGGCCATAAGAGCGTCTACCAATACCTGCCAAGATTCGGGGTAGCCAAACAATGCTGCCCGATTCTAAGAAGTTTAAATGGTAGAACTCAATCAATTCTCGATGAAATTGATGCGCACTATCCGTGGCCACTCAGGAGCGTGGCGGTTTGCACCCGACGAATGGCGATGATATAGGCTGCGGTTCTCAGACTGCATTCCTGGATTTTCGCCTCGTGCCAGACCGACTCGAAGGCTTGCGACAGCACACGGTCGAGTTCTTGCCGAACGCGATTGAGACCCCATTTATAGAACTGGCGATTCTGGACCCATTCGAAATAGCTCACCGTCACACCGCCGGCATTGGCCAGGATGTCGGGGAGGAGCGTTACGCCCCGCTCGTGAAGGATTTGGTCGGCTTCGGGATCAACCGGCGCGTTGGCCGCTTCGATGATCAGCGGCGCTTTGATGCGCGTGGCATTCTTGGCCGTGATCACTCCACCAAGAGCTGCTGGAATCAGCAAATCGACAGGCAACTCGAGCAGCTCGTCGCCGCTGATTCGCTCGGCTTCGTTAAACCCAGCGAGCAAACCCTTATTGCTGAGAGTGAACTTCAGCAGCTTCGAGATATCGATGCCGTCGGGGTTATAGTAGGCAGCTGTATGGTCGCTCACCGCCACCACTTTATATTCCGACTCATACAAAAACTTCGCAGCATGCGAGCCGACGTTACCAAACCCTTGCAGTGCGACTTTAGTGTTTTGCGGTTTGCGGCCGAGATGTCCCAGGAGCTTATAAGCCAGAATGCCGACACCACGACCGGTCGCTTCTTCGCGTCCTTCAGCACCATAGAGTTCGACCGGCTTACCGGTGAACACAGCCGGGTTAAAGCCGTGATACTTTTCCCACTGGTTGCGCATCCACGCCATCTCGCGCGAACCGGTTCCCATGTCAGGGGCGGGAATGTCGGTGTCGGGACCAATCACGTCGTGAATTTGATCGATAAACTTACGCGTGATTCGCTCGAGCTCTTTGAGGCTCAGTTTACGTGGGTCGATGGCGATACCACCTTTGGCGCCACCGTACGGGAGATCGACAACAGCCGTCTTCCAGGTCATCAGCGCGGCGAGCGCGCGAACTTCGTCGAGATCGACATCGTGGTGGTAGCGCAGGCCACCTTTCATGGGTCCACGCGAATCGTCGTGCTGAACCCGGTAGCCGATGAAGGTCTCGAGCCGACCATCATCCATCTCAACCGGAATCTGCACCTGCACTTCGCGCTTGGGGGTGAGGAGCAACTTACGCATGTTGTCCGAGAGTTCCAAACGTGCGGCGGCACGGTCGAAGTACAGCTGAGTCGCCTCGAAAGCCTTCATGGTGATCGGATCTCCCGGAAATGATCGTCGCAAGCATGCGTGGTTTCGCTCGAGCGGCACCAAGCATAGAAGAGGTTCGGCGGGAGGCGATCGCTCGTTCGAACGGTTCCCCTTCTGCCGCTACATGTATTCTACCACTGCTGCATCACACAGGCTGGAAAGCGTGGCGCTGGGGCGTGCTCGCTAACCGCTTAACTCGTGGCAAAACAGCCGGTTATGACGATCGGCAGGCCTCTGATGTGTGCCGTTTTGTCGGGCGTCACTTAGGCTGCTAATCGAGCGCCGCAAGCGCAAGAAAAACTCCCCGACCAGTGCAGGCCGTGGGAGTCGAAAGTTGCAAGATGGGAGCGAAAAATCGTCTGCCCAGCAGGTGGTTGATCGACCACGCCGGAGCAACCGTTAGCTCACAGCCGACGTGGTTTCGTCGTTGGTGCGGATCGGAAGTGGAGCCGTGGCGTAGGCCTGGGCACCGAGTTCCACAAAACGCCCCTGCTGCTGATCGAACTGGCTGATGCACCCACTGCCGATGTCGTAGTACCAGCCAAAAATTCGCACTTCACCGGCCGACAGGCGTGCGGCCACGGCGGGGTGCGTGCTGAGGTTGTTCAGCTGAACCAGCACGTTCTCTTCCGTGGCGGCGACAATCAGTTCCTGCGGGGCAAGGTTCTGGTACTTGTTCTTCACGATGCGGCGCGTCGTTTCAGCGTGATTGAACCACATCTTCACCGCTGGCAAATTTTCGGCGATTTGTGGGTTCAAGAGTCCGCGCATCGCGCCACATTGCGAGTGGCCACACACAATAATGTTCTTGATTCCTAGCACTTCGATCGAATATTCGATCGTGGCGGCTTCGCCACTGGCAATACCGGCATAAGGTGGAACCAGGTTGCCAGCATTACGAACGAGAAACAAATCCCCCGGTTCAGTTTGCGTGATGAGGTTCGGGTCGACGCGCGAATCGCTGCACGTGATGAACAGCGCCTTCGGCTTCTGATCCTTCTCGGAGAGTTGCTGAAAGAACTGGCGATCGCGCGGATATACGCTGCGGCGGAACTTATGAACGCCTGCCAGAATCTTTTCCATCGCCATCTCCCTAGGTTCTGAAATCATCGCTTGCCCCGGCTGCAAACAGGTGAAAAGGAACCCATCCGGCCTTGTGGATCGCCCGCTCCACGTCATCGGACGGGATGCAGAGAGAACCTTACAGAATTGTAATCTTCTGTTGAACAGTAGCAACGATGCCGATCCATGGCAACTCAGTTTCCACCCTTTAGAGCTACTTTCTAAAAGGTTTCTGATGGCGATTCGGTCGACCAACCCAAAAGAGGTGCGAAGCAGGCCCCTAGTGCGACTTTAAATCGCATTAAATGCCGATTTGGGCCAGCTACCGACTATTTGCCCGTTAATGCCGATTCCTTCGGGGCAGGTGAACTTGGCACTAGGAGCGCCAGAAATTGCCCGGATATGCACGACACTTGGGTGCAGATCAGGCGGGCATGGCGGCAACACCTGACGATCGACAGACAGGTGGATCGGAGCGCAAGCTTACGAACCGGTCGGCTGAAGTGCTGCCGATGGTGCGACAGCAGGCGCTGGACTCCGCTCGGCTGTTGCCGGCGTGCTGCTGCTCGCAGCGATGCGGCGGCCAATTTCGGCCTGCAGCTGTTTTTGAATTGGCTGGGGCAAACGGGCCATCAGGCACTTCCCTTCCAGATCGACGAGCAATCGCCACGGGGCCTCTTCCCCTTCGAGCATGCCCGGTGGCAGGGTCGCTGCAATCTCGGCCAGGAGTGTTTCGCCGTTGGGGTCGGCCACCAGCAGGGGATCGATGCGGTAGAGTTCGAGTTCCGTCTGACTCTCGGCTGTCGACTTCGCCACGATTTCAATCGTGGTGGCATCGATCACGCGATAGTCCAGGTCCATCGGCGCGAGGAGTTTTACAAGGGCCGTCTCGAGTGGAATGTTCTCCGCCAGCAGCGCGACTTCGGCATCGGGATTCCATCCCGCCAAGGCGAGCGAATGCCAGTTGATCAAGATGCTCGTCGCGGTCGTTTGCGCCAGTCGCTTCACGATGTTCGCAAAACGATCCCCTTGCGAGAAGTTGAGCATCACCGGTTTGGCCAGCGTGGCGCGTGCACGATCGGTGCGTGTCGAAAGTTCGAAGAGTGTGCGATCGAAGCGGCTGAGCTGGGGAAGGCGTCGAGCCTGGCGCAGTTTTTCGCTCAGCAGAACGATTTGCCAGTGCGCTTCGCGGGTGTTAGCGATCGCCAGAATTCCTGGCTCTTCGCTGATGCGTGGTCCTGCCGGATCATCGCTCCAGGCTTCGGGAGTCACCATCTCGCGAATCGTTTTCACAAGTTCGGCAGTGCGCTCGGGGTCGTCGGTCGTCAGGTCTTTCACGGGATAGCGAATCACGGCTAGTTCAGCTGGCTCGCGCAGACCCACGAGTAGCTGCTCGCCATCGACGGTGTAGGCCAGTCCTAGTGGCGTGAGTGCATCGCGCAGAGCGATTCCCACCGTGGTGCTCGTCCCTTTGTAAGTGACTGGCGCAGTGGCCGACGCTTTCACCATCGGCAAACCGTCGGCGCGGAGCGTGATCGGAATCGTGCTGATGCTGGAAAAGACGTCGAGCACATCGAGGAGCGGAACACCACTCATCTCAATCGACGGAATCGGGTCGGCCAGTCGCTTGGCGACATCGACAGTCCGCGGAGCGGGGCGTGGCAGCGCATCGGCCGTAGCTGGCATCGCATCGATCGGAAGTTCGCCCGCCATCAGCGGTGCTTCGACATCAGGCAGCGGATTGGCCCGATCCCCTTCGATTAGTTCCCCGAATTGTCCCAGCGGATTGGCACTAGGATTACTTGGTTTTACGCTCGGTTGCTCGCCGGGCGGAGTTGCTGGAACAGGATCGACGAGCGGCCCCTCGCCAGGATTTTCGCGAGGAGGTAAGGCCGGTGCTGCAGCGGGACCTTCTACAGGAGGAACTTCGGTCGGATTGAGTGGAGGATTGGCCTCTGCAGGCATCTCGCCGGGAAGTTCACCTGGCACTTCTGCAGGGACTTCAGTCGCCGCTGTTTCCGCTGGTGTTTCAGCGGGAGCTGGCGCGGGTGTCGCCGGATTCGAGTTCGGATTGCCCGAATTAGGATTGCTTGTACTCGGAGTGTTCGCCGCGGTGTTCTCGCCCGTTTGCGAGCTCGTGGGAATCGCCTCCGCTAGTTCCGCTTCGTTCTTCCCTTGGAAGATCCGGAGCGAAACGATGACGACACCAACTGCCAGAAGAATTCCCGCCGCGACGGAGCCTCCGACGACCAAACCAAAACGCCAGGGTCGACGCTCGTTCCAGTCGCCTGGCGGAAGTGGTGTTACGCCACTCTCTTCAGCCGACGGACTTGGTGACTGACCTGGTGGACCTGGGAGCGACTGCGGCGAGTGCACAAGCCCCGCGCTCGAACGTGGGTCGTGCGCGGTCGCTGGCAGCTTCGGGGCTGCAGCGGGAGTGGCAACCGCGGTGGTGGCGGCGACTGAGGGTGCAACCTTGGGCTCGGGGGCGAGCGAAGGTTCGTCGAAAGAGCGAGTCTCTTTTTCGTCCTGCAGCTGCGAGGCTGTTTTCTCACCGGGGGGCTTCGGAGCGATCGGTTTGGCAGGTTTTGCAGGAGCTGTAGCAGGCGCGACGGCGGGCTTCTCGCTCGTCGGTTTTTCGGCAACTGGTTTCTCGGCCGTCTGCTTCTCGCGCTGAAGTTTTTCGGCGACCGGTTTTTTATCCGCTGCGGGTGTGGCAGCGATTGCCGCCGGCGCTGCGGGCGCTGGAGGAGCGACGGGTGGAGTCGGTTTCGCAGTAGGAGTTGGTTTCGCTATCGGCGCTGGCTTGGCCGTCGGCGTAGGAGCCTGCGTTGGCTGACGCCCTTCGAGCAGATCGTCGATCCCCTCGAATGCCGAGTCCCCAATCGTGTCCCCCTGGGCATGCTGCAAATAGCGTGGATCGATCGGGCTCGACTCTTCCACTTCGCTGGCACTCGGATCGGGCGCCTTCACCATCACCATGCCACCGCAACGTGGGCAAGCCATAATCTGGCCAATTGCCGACGCATCGCGAACCTTCAGCCGCGTTTTGCAAGTGGTGCAGGTGATCGAAAATAGCGACACGTTGGCTCACTTCCGTCGAAGACAAGGGTGGTCAGCTGCGAGCAATTCTTTCGCCGGGAGCAGGAACCTACTTCGGCTGGAAGGTGGCCGGAAGTGTGTACTTCTTTTCGGCAGCCTTCGCGCGGGTGGTAATCAAAATCATGGGCTTGTTCGGATCGTCGGGGCTTGTATGCACGACCCAAATCAACTTTTGATCGAGTTCGTTGGGCTCTTTCACCGTGGTGATGGGGTTCGCTTTCATAACGAGTGCCGTCAAGATTTCGCCGACTGCTTTACCCTCTTGTTTGAAATCGCGAATCGATTGATTGCGCGTGATGCCGTCGAACTTGAGATCGTCACCCAGGATTTGAATATCGAATTCAAATGGCAAGCCCTTGGCGAGGTCGCGTGTTTCGGCAGCCAGATCGCGCATTGCAAACTCGAGCGAGGTTTGATCGAAGGCGAACGAAGTTTTGAGATTCAGAACGTCTTCGATCGTCTTGGGGGCGGCGCCCGCTGCGGGAGTGTTCGCTGCGACCACAGCCGCTCCTGGAGCAGTGGCGATCAACAACTCCCCACCAAGCACAAGGTTGTGCGCGGCGTGTAGGGGGAGCACCGCGTTGACCATCGCTTGTTCGTTCTCGACCCCCACGCGCATTTGGTTATGCAGGGTGGTGATCATTTGCGGATAGCGAAAGCTCAGCTTCTTCCAGTAAGGAGGAGGTGTGAGTGCGACGAAATAGTCTTCGAGCGATCGAGGAATCTGCTCGAGTCGCGTGCGAAAGTCTTTCGCGAGCTGAAACTTTTCTTTGTCGAGCGAGCCGAGGAATTGCATCTCGAAATAAAATTCATTGCCGAAGTGTCCGCTGACACTCGCGCTCTTGAGGCCATCCCCCAGGAGCCACGAAAGTGGTTGACGAACTTTCCCCCGTTCTCCGGCAAAGAGTGGCTCGCCATCGTCGTTGAAGAGAAATGGCGGGTAGACCAGCAGCGTGAAATGCCGCGTGCTGTCGGTCGTGCGGCGCAGCTTTTCCATTTCGAGGAACAGCAGCGGCGGCGCACCTTTCACCTTGGCCACTTCCTGCACATCGGCTTGCGAGGCCATCAGGAATTTGCCTTCGTCCTGGGGATCGCTTGAGAGGAAGTACGACCCCGACGCGCCCGTGAAATAAGCTTCAGTCCCTTCGGTCGTGCCGGTTGGATTTCCCCAGCGTGTGAGGAGTTCTTCGCGAGGAATCGGCGATTTGAGCTTCACCACGTAGCTGACACGCGGGAACTTCGCATCGTTGTTGTGCAGGCCGATAATCAGTTGCTCGATTTCGTCGAGTTTCACACCAGCGGCACGCTCGAAGGCCTCGGATTGCGAACTAAACTCCGGACCCAAGGCATTTAGAACCAGTTGCCCCTCGGCGGAACCTTTGAGCTCAGCGGGACGGACAGCGATGAAAACTTGTGCTTCCGGTGGAACCATCCGCAGGCTAATCGGTTCGCCACTGGTGGGCGATGCCCAGAGCAGTTGGCCATCGTCGGGGACGACGGTTTGCACCACGGTGGTGGGTTCGATTTTGCTGCCGCTTGGCGTGGGGGGAGCTTCCACGGGAGTTGTCCCGGGATTCACCACCGGTGTCGCTGCTGGCACTGCAGGTGCTGGATCGGGATTGGTCGTCGGTGTTTCCGTTTCGCCGCCATTTTCCGTGGTGCTGGTGCCGTTCTCGGCGACGGGATCGGTTGCTGGATCGCCCCCTCCCATCATGCTGACGCCGATCAAAATGGCGATCGCCAAAATGCCGGTTCCCACCAGACCGCCGATCAGCATCTGCTGCTGTTTTTTCGCCTTCGCAGCCGCCACCATCTCGGCTGAAACAGAGCTGCGTGGGACACTTCCGGCGCTAGGGCCGGTCGAGAAACCGAGCGAAGCTGGCGCACCACCCGCAGGCGATGTGCCACTCAGATTCAGGTTGATGCCAGCCGCTGCTGGTTTGGCAGTTGCCGTTTGTGCTTGAGCCCGCAGCTGTTGCTGCTTGTGCGCGACATGCTGCTCGAAATGAGCCAACGTCGGGAGTGGTGCCGGTGGTTGCCAGTAGAGCGTTTGTGGGTCGACCAGCTGCGCCAGTTGCTCGGCGACAATTGCCGCCGATTGGTAGCGCACCTGCGGATTTTTGGCCATCATGTAGGTGACCAGCTGCGCCACCTGCGGCGGCACGCCAAACTGATCGAGTGGCCGAATCGCTTCCGACGCATGCCGGGTCATCTTCTGCTGCGCGTTGCCTCCGGCAAACGGCGGCGTGCCGGTGAGCATTGCATAGAGCACGCAGCCGAGCGAATAAATGTCGCACAGTGGATCGGGCGTTTTGCCAGGCTGCAGCAGTTCTGGCGCCAGGTAGTCGGCTTTGCTCTGCAAGGCGGAGACGATTTGCGGGTCGGCAAAGTTGATCGAAGCGGGGGTGACATGCGGCTCGCTCAAAAGCTTCACGTTGCCACTCTGCTCGAGTATGAAATTGGCCGGTCGCACATCGCCATGCACGCGGCCAGCTTGATGCAGCGTGGCGAGCGCGAGGGCGGCGAGCCGCGCGATGCGGCAAGCTTCTGCTGGTGGAAAACGTCCGACCGCTAGTCGCTCTTCCAGCGTGCCGCCACGTGTGTCTTCGAGTACCAAAAATTTGAACGCTTTGAGATCGACCGGCTCGTGCAAACGATGCAAGTGGGGAGATGCGAGCGACGTGGCTCCGAGCGCATGATTGGCGGCGATGGCCCAGCTGCGAGGATCTTGCGTCACCGCTCCGGTGAGGAACTCGAGCATCACCGGATGACCGGTGGGGGCATGCACGGCACGAAACCAGCCTGCCATTCGACCTTTGTCGACTCGGTCGTAGACCTTGTAATCGCCGTAGTAGAACGGTCCAGCACGTCCAGCTAGCAGAATCGTCGTTTGATAGCGGCTGAGGACATTTCGCGAGACGAGCCACTCGGCCACGGTACGCGAGTTCCCCTGCTCACCACCTCCTTTCACGGAGGCGAAATCAGCGATCAGTGAATCGACTTGCTCGGGAGCTAGCAAGCGACTCTCTTTGAGGAGTTTCCAGAAATCGGCGAGTGCGATGGACATCAATCCACTTTCAAGACCCGGGGAGATATCGGCAAAACCAAGGGAGAGGTCGGCGAGGGACGCGCGTGCGCGGCCAGTCGAACTGATTCGCCAGTTGTACTGATTCGCTTGTCGCGGCGGGGATTATTCAGCAGCTCAGCGCCCGAGATATCCCCGGCGCTACAGCCCGCCGAGAGGCGCCCGCTGGACCGCCCTCGAAACGCCCTAAATTCAATGTATCCCAAGCCGTAGCAAGGGGAAAGCAAACTCGGAAGAGAGTTCGTAACAAGGTTCCGCCAGCCCCGCTTCGGTCCCCCCCTCTGCTGGCAGCAGGGAGATGGGCGGGAATCTCTCCAAGTCCTCGCTATTTATCGCAGTCGCCCTATTTTCACCGCTAAGGGCTGCTCTTCGAAAAACTTTCTGAAGTTTGGGGGAATGGACTCAAGCCTCCGTCCGATTCTGCCGATTCTGCTCGCAGTAACGATCAGAGAATCTGGGAAGACTTTGCCGCTTAACGAAACTTTGCGGCCTCTTCCTCAGGGGCGAACCCACTTTCGGAGCTATTCCCGTGACGGCTGCAAATCGAACCTTGGCTAGCATTTTTTCGTGTGCCGTCCTCGCTTGCGCTTTGGCTTCGACCGGCTGCACCAGCGGCCTGATGAAGCGGGAAACTCCGATGCTGCAAGCACAAGTGATGCCCGGAGCTTCTGGAGCCCCAGCAGCGCCACAAGCCAAGGTGGTGGTGGAAGTGCACCCGAACAAAGGTGAATCGAAGCTGGTCGAGCGGGCTCTCACCGAGCCGACGAGCGCTCAGCAGATGCTCGAGCAAAGTGGGATGACCAAAAAGTTCCGCCGCATGACGGTCGACCTGGTTCGTCCGCTGCCAGCCGGTGGTCATCACAAAATTGCGTTGACTTATGATCGTCAAACCAAGCGACTCACGAGCGAAACCGACTACGCTTTGCAGCCCGGCGATCGGCTGATCATCATCGAGGAAGACAAGACAGCCCTCGACGACATGATGGAGAAATTTGGGGGACCGCTCGGCTTCAACACCCCTAAGCGTGGCACCACCAGCCGCGGAGGATCGTTCTACATCGAAGGCTAGAGCGAATCGCGTCTTTCTTTTGGGTGAAACGCGAAAATCGCTATCCGGCAACGCGCCAGCGGGTGTTGAACAGCCACATCATGGTGACGAGCAAGAGCCCGTTCATTCCGAGGGTAAACAGGGCGTAATAGCCGACGAGTGGCCAGTTGCCAATCGCTTGAATCTCCGTCGCTTTGCTCGTCTCGGTCGAAGTGACACCCACGTCGAGTGGAACGGCAAACGCCGCCGAAAACGGGCTGGTGAGGCCGGTCAGTTTCAGCTGCTCGGTGATCGGCGCATCGGGAAAGAAGCTGCTGGCAAAGAAGTTGGCGGCCAGCGGGGCACAAAACAGCACGATGATCGTCAAGTAAGTGGTCATCAGGCTCATGCTCGTTTTCTGGAACATGACCGAGCAAAACAGGGCGATCATCGCCGTGGTGACGCAGGTGGTGAGGATGATCGCCAGGTAGGCCACGACCGACAGTAAGTTGGTCCAGTAGAGGCTGACCATCACGCAGGCGAGCAGCACCGGCCAGACGAGAAACAGCGTCAGCACGCTGGAAACGCGGAGCCCAGCGACCAGCTTCCCCCACAAGATTTGCCAGGGGGTGATCACGGTGGTGAGGAGCAGGTCGAGCGTTTCGCGTTCGCGTTCGCTAGTGACACTTCCGGCGGAAAAGACCGGTCCGACGAGCATGTTAAACACCACGACGTAGCAGATGTACCAAGGTGCATACTGCGGCAAGATGTAGAGGCAGGCACCCATCAGCGGAATGGCCAGCAGCATGCTCACCTGAATGACGAGGCGGAGCATGAGGGTCCCTTGGCTGAAGATTTCGCTCCGGATCTCCTTGTCGTAGACCGGGTTGGCACCATCTTCCATCAAGTCTTCGCGCTTGGGTGGGGCAAACAAACGATCGGGAAACTGATCGCGCTGAATCACCAGCCCGACAGCCGTTTGCGCTTCGTGCTCCAGGTCGACCACATCTTTTCCTTCACTCCCGACATCGGGCGGATGGAGCAGCATGGTGGTGGTGCTGAAAAAGAGGGAAATGCAAACGCCGGCTGCCATCGCCGGGAGCACGGTCAGGATCAGGAGGAGTCGAAACTCGCCGTAGGGTGCCAGCTGCATCCAGACAAACACACCGATCAGCGCCAGCGGCAGAATAAAGAGATACGACACCACGAGCGACGCGCTGGTGCGCTGAAAAAATGCGCTCGCAGCAACGCTGATCATGCCGAACGTGACGACCGAAATGATCAGCCCCAAATAGGCCGCGAGCACTTCATAAACGCTCACACCCCCGAGGGGTAAACAGAGCATCACGATCGGCAGCGAACTGAAGATCAGTACGGCCAGATGCGCGAGACTCGCGAACAATTTTCCGAGCACAATTGCCGAGGGCTTCAGCGGCGAAGCGAGGAGCATTTCATAGGTTTTTCGCTCCTTTTCGCCGGTAATCGAGCTGGCGGCAAAGCTCGGTGCCATCATCGAAGCAAGAACGTACTGTCCGATAAAAAAGAGGTCGACCAGGTTACGCGTTTGCGAGGCGCTTTTGCTATTGGCCGTGAGGTCGAGACGCGTATCTTGCGGCCAAGCCAGGTAGACGACACAGCCGAGCAGCAACTGGTAGACGAGCAGCAGCACAAAGGCTCGCGTCATACGCAAGTTGACGAGCAATTCGCGCTGCAATACTGGGTTTTCAGCAAAGAACATCGTCGCCCTTCATCCATCACTCGGGGGAGGTTCGCAAGCTGATTCCTACACTCCCCATGCGCGCTGCACAATCCTGGGAAACATCCTAGCAGCAGATTTCGGAGGATTCATCTGGCTGCTGATTGGCGATCTCGTTTGAAAAGGTAAAGCCACACCTCGGGGAGCCTCCCCACGAGGGGCTACTTCCATCGAACTGGCCCCTCGAAGAATTGCTCAAAATCTACTAACATCGGGGCATGGCCGAATCATCCAAAGAACCTGCTGACCCCGCTGCGCCACCGATTCGTGTGCTGATTGTCGACAACGACACGGCGCTCGCTCAAGCGATGGAGGAAAGCCTCGCGCGCGTGGGCTATCACTGCACCATTGCGACGTCGGGGCCCGAAGGGGTGCGGCGCGTCCAGCAAGACAATTTCGAGATCGTGATTACCGACCTGGTGATGAACGATGTCGACGGCATGGAAGTGCTGGCTCGTGCCAAAGAAGCCCTTCCCGAAGCGGAAGTGATCATGGTCACTGGGCACGCCACCGTTCCCAAAGCGGTTGAGGCGATGCAGCAAGGGGCGTTTAATTTTCTCGAGAAGCCGATCACTCCGACGCGGCTGCGCGCGGTGGCAGAGAAGGCGGCCGATGCCGTTCGGTTGCGGCAAACCAACCAAGAACTAAACCAGCGCCTCGATGAACGGTTTGGTTTCGAGGGGATCATCTTCTCGAGCGAGAAGATGAAGCAGGTGATTGATCGGCTGAAACGAATCGCCCCCACCGATGCCAGTGTGCTGATTACCGGCGAAAGTGGGACCGGCAAGGAATTGGTGGCCCAAGCGATTCATCAAAACAGCCCGCGCAAGAGCAAACGGATTGTCGCGCTGAACTGCGCGGCTGTGGCGGAAAACCTCGTCGAAAGCGAGCTTTTCGGCCATGTGAAAGGGGCTTATACCGATGCCCTCAACGACCGGATGGGGGCGTTTGAGTATGCCAACGGCGGCACGCTGTTTCTCGACGAAGTGGGGGACATGCCGCTCGCCACGCAAATCAAGTTGCTCCGCGTCCTCGAAGAGCACCAGATCACACGTGTGGGTGATAACAAGCCGATTCGCGTGAACGTGCGGATGGTGTCGGCCACCAATCGTGCGCTGGAAGATGCGATCAAAGCAGGGACCTTTCGAGCCGATCTGTATTACCGTTTGAAGGTGGTGACGGTCGAGCTCCCCGCGCTCCGGCAGCGGCGAGAAGATATCGTTCCGCTGGCCGATCATTTCCGTCGGCAATTCATCCGTCGGCATCACAAGCCGAACAAAGGGATCTCGCCGGTCGTCAGCCGTCGGCTCTTTTCGTACGACTGGCCCGGGAATGTGCGCCAGCTTCGTAACGCGATTGAAACCATGGTGGTGCTCGACACCGACGGCATTCTCGACATCGACGATTTGCCGCCAGAATTGGTGGATGCCGAAGAGCTGCGCACCCCGGCGATTGCGAGCGGACCTTCGGAGTTGATCGGACAGCCGCTCGACAACATCGAGCGCTGGGCGATTGAAGAAACGCTCAAGCTGACGAGTGGCAACCGCGAAGAAGCGGCCCGAATTCTCGGCATTGGCGCACGGACGCTCTATCGCAAACTCGACAAGTATCAGTCGGGTGAAGCGAGTGCGAGCGACGTTGCCACCGACGAATAGCAGCACGTCTGGCCGGTCTCTCCTCACGACGGATTTACGCTTCGGAAAGGATTCGATTCTCATGCCCACCATTCGCCAACTATCGACCAGCGTGATCAACAAGATCGCCGCCGGCGAAGTGATCGAGCGTCCGGCGAGCGTTGTGAAGGAACTCCTTGAAAACGCCGTCGATGCTGGTGCTACCCGGATTGATGTGCACCTCGAATCGGGTGGCTGCGATCTGGTGCGCATCACCGACAACGGCTGTGGCATCGAGCCAGAGCAATTGATGCTGGCGGTGGCGAGCCATGCGACGAGCAAAATTGTCGATGCCGACGATCTGTTTCGCGTCGCCACGCTCGGTTTTCGAGGGGAAGCTTTAGCGTCGATTGCCGAGATCAGTCAGCTGACCATTCGTAGTCGCACGGCCGATTCCACCGAAGGGGCCGAACTGGTGGTGCATGGTGGTGTCGCCCAGCCGATCATGCCGTGCGCGGCGCCGATTGGCACCACGCTCGAAGTCCGAAATCTGTTTTTCAATACGCCGGTGCGGCGGAAGTTTTTGCGGCAAGCGCAAACTGAAATTGGACACTGCACCGAAGCGTTCACACGCATCGCGCTGGCGTCGGAGCATATCCATTTCACGCTCCGTCATAACGAGCGTTTGCTGTTTGATCTTCCTGCCGGTGATTGGCGGCGTCGGATTGGTCTGTTGATTGGCAAAGAGATCGAGCTTGCCCTCATTCCGATTGAGGCGGCGGACGATAGCACCAAACTTTATGGCTATACCTGCGATCCTCAGCAGAACCGTTCGAGCAACAAATTGCAGTATTTGTTCCTGAATGGTCGCCATATTCGCGATCGGAGTTTGCAGCACGCTTTGAGCGAAGCGTATCGTGGTCTGCTGCTGACCGGCCGATTCCCGATCTGCTTTTTGCGGATCGAGATGCCCGCCGATACGGTCGACGTGAATGTCCACCCGAGCAAACTGGAAGTTCGTTTTCAGGATGGTGGTCGGCTCTACTCGATGATTCTCGGCACGCTGCGAAAAAAGTTCCTGGCGACCGATCTCACCGCGCGGCTGCATCGTCCTCAAGGTGCCACGGAAACGGCGACCAGCAGCATGGACGAGTCGGCGCTGGCAGCGCATCGGCGCGAACTGGTCGACTGGGCCAAGGGCGCTTTGGGGCAACCTACCAGCGGCGCGCTTAGCAGCAGCCGATCTTTCGCAAGGCTCGCTTGCCGCGCTCTACGAACAAAACCCCGATCGAGCCCTCTCGCTCACCACCATTGCGCCGCCGGTGAACTACCCCGCGCAGTATGCCGCCAGTTATGCCAGTCGAGCGTCGGTCGATGCGGCTCCTGTCGAATCCCCTCTGTATCCGGGGAGTTTTCATGTCGCGCACACCGCCCCCCCTGCTCCACTCGCAGCGCCGTCGTCGGCCGATTTGCTCCTCGATCCTGCGCTCGACGAGTCCACGGCTGTTTCGCCGGAGCCTCGCGAATTGCCCGCCGTTCGTCCGCGACTGGCCCCCGGCGTGCCGGTGATGTCGAGCATCGGTTTTCAGGTCCATCAGCGCTATCTGGTAACTGAAAACGACGAGGGAATGGTGGTGATCGACCAGCATGCGCTGCATGAACGGATTCTCTACGAGCAGCTGAAAACCAAGGTGATGTCGGGCAAACTCGAGTGTCAGCGGTTGCTCGTTCCCGAGCCAGTGACCCTTACCCCCAGCGAAGCAGTCGCCGTGCTCGAAGCTCGCGAAACCTTGTCGACCCTCGCCATCGACGTCGAACCTTTTGGTGGCGATACGGTCCTCGTTTCCAGCTATCCCGCCATGCTCAGTGGAGTCGCCGTCGGGCCGCTGCTGCGGCAGGTCGTCGATCAACTGGTGGCGGGTAATAAAGGGGTCGATCGGCGGAATGTGCTCGACGATCTCCTAAACATGATCGCCTGCAAAGCGGCCATCAAAGCAGGAGATCGACTTTCGCCCGAAGAGATCACCGCCCTGCTCTTGCAGCGGAATCATTACGAAAATACGCACCATTGCCCGCATGGTCGGCCGACGGCGCTCGTCTTTTCGCGAGAAGAGCTCGATAAACGGTTCAAACGGACCTAATTTCGGTCGGAATTGCGGAGTTTGCCGTCAACCAGCCCCCGTCGGCGCTTGAACCAGTCCCCCCGGCATGTCAATTTGGTAGATTGGTTGAAGCTACCGATTTTTGACTCATCAAAAACCTCTCGCTGCCACAGCCTCGCTTGCTGGGTGCGTCGCAGCCGACATTGACAACGAGCGATAGCCTGACATGACGATTTGCGTGATCGTGGGACGTGGCCGGCACAAGCACATGATTGCCGAGCACAAGCATTTGGGCGAAGTCGGCGCCCAGTTGGTCGAGCTGCGTCTCGACTACATCATGAGCGATGTGAATCTCCGCCGTCTGTTGCCCGAGCGTCCCACTCCTGTGGTGATCACGGTTCGCCGGCAGCGTGATGGGGGACGCTGGAGCCGCAGCGAAGATCAGCGCCAAGTGCTGCTCCGTCAAGCGATTGCATCGGGTGTCGAATACGTCGATCTCGAAGAAGATATTGCCGGCAGCATTCCCCGTTTTGGCAAAACCAAACGGATTGTCAGCTACCACAACTTCCAGGAAACCCCTGAAAACCTGGCAGCGCTCCACGAGCGCATGAGCAAGCTCGACGCCGATATCGTGAAAATCGCCACCATGGCGCACACGCCGAGCGATACCACGCGGCTGGTGCAGCTGATGAAAGGGGCCAAGATCCCGACCGTCGCGATTGCGATGGGGGAAATCGGCACACCTTCGCGCATCTTGGGGGGGAAGTTTGGCTCGCCACTCACGTACGCCGCGTTCAGCAGCGATCGGGAACTCGCGCCGGGACAGCTGTCCTACGAACAGATGCGCGCGGTCTACCACTACGACGACATCAACGCCGATACGGAAGTCTTTGGCGTGGTCGCCGATCCGGTGGGGCATAGCATGAGCCCGCTGCTGCACAATGCCGCTTTTCGCGCCTTGTCGATGAACCGGGTCTATCTGCCGCTGCGCGTCCCGCGCGAGCACCTGGCGAAGTTCCTGCAGGATTGCCCCGAACTCGGCATCAAAGGGCTCTCGGTCACCATTCCGCACAAGGAAGAAGTGATTCAGCATCTCGTGAAAACCGACGATGCCACCACCGAGATCGCCGCTTGCAACACGGTGATTTGGAAAGAGGGGAAGCCGGTCGGTTACAACACCGACTATCGCGCCTCGATGGCCAGCATCGATCGACTGTTTGGTGGCGACGAAAAACAGTCGGGACTCGCTGGAAAAACAGCCCTCTTGCTCGGCGCGGGGGGCGTGTCCAAAGCAATTGCCTGCGGCCTGCGTCGCCGTGGCTGCGATGTGGTGATCGCCTCACGCACGCTCGAAAAGTCCGAGGCTTTGGCTAAAAAATTCAAGGCCCGCACCATCGACTGGAAACTGCGACACTCGGTCCAGGCCCATCTGGTCGTCAACGGCACTCCCTTGGGAATGCACCCGAATCTCGACGAATCGCCGATCGACGAAGGCTATTTCAGCACCGACATGGTGGCGTTCGATACGGTCTATAACCCCGAACAAACACTGTTCATCAAGCGGGCACGCGAAGCGGGTGCCAAGACCATCACCGGCATCGATATGTTTGTCGGACAAGCGGCGCTGCAGTTCAAGCTCTTCACGGCTCACGATCCACCGATGGATTTGATGCGTCAAACAATTCGCCGCGCCATCAGCGCTGCGAAACTCTAAGCGACTCTTCCGGCGCGATTTTCTCGGGGATGACTTTTGGAAAGAGTCGGCGATGCATCTCTATTTAATTGGCTACCGAGGTAGCGGAAAAACTACGGTAGCCCAGCATCTTTCAAAACTGCTCGGCTGGCCTGCCATCGATGCCGATGTCGTGCTCGAAGAGCGCGAGAAACGGACCATCAAACAGATCTTTGAAGCAGGTGGCGAGCCTCTGTTTCGTGATCTTGAAACGAGCGTGCTCGAGGAACTTGCAGCGCGATCGTTGCCTCCGCAAATCGTCGCCCTCGGCGGCGGCGTGATCCTCCGCGAAAAGAATCGCCGACTGATTCGGCACAGCGGCGCTGCGGTTTGGCTGAAAGCGCGGGCCACCACCTTGTGGCAGCGGATTTCGACCGATCCCACGACCGGCGATCGTCGCCCCAATCTCACCGCCAGTGGTGGCCTGGAAGAGGTGTATCGGTTGCTCGAAATTCGCGAGCCCCTCTACCGCATCGCCTCGCGCTGGTCGGTCGATGCCGATGCGAAAGCGCCCGCGCGCATTGCTACGCAAATCTATCGTCGGCTGGGCTCACTGCGGCGCGAGGCGCTTGTGCGGCGTAGCACCTGTTAATGTTTTCCGGAGACTCGGCGCTGCCCCTGCAAAGTGTGCGGAAGTCGAGTAGAGTGCTCTCGGCTCGAGTTTTTCTGTCTGCTACGACCTCCCTTCCCCGCGCGAGAATTCTCCGGTGATCTCCTTGATTCAGGCGCTGCCGATGCCCGTTCGCCTCGCGCTCCTCGCGCTCATGGGTGCATGGCTTGGCAGCTTCGTGAACTGGAGCATCTATCGCCTCGCCTTTCGGCAGCGCGCGATTTCTCCCTGGGGACCAGCGCCGGCCATCGACGCCGCAACTTCCAAAAAGAGTAAGAAAAACGAGATAGCGCCGCGTAGCTGGCGCGACCGCATTCCCCTGCTCGGCTGGATTTTGCTGGCCCGCGAAACGCCGCTGCATGGCACTCTGTTTTGGATTCGGCCGCTTCTGCTCGAGTTGTCGCTCGCTATCGCCCTCCCTCTGCTCTATCACTTCGAAATCGCTGGCAACTGGCTTCCGCCGATCGGCGCGATTGGGGCACCCTCCGCCGCGCAGTTGCACGCCACCTATCTCGCGCACATCGTGCTGCTGTTGCTCCTAACCGTCGCCACGTTCATCGACTTCGACGAAAAAACGATCCCCGACGAGATTACCGTTCCCGGAACACTGCTTGCGCTACTCCTGGCGCTCCTTCTGCCGCAGTCGCACTTGCCGGCCCTGATCCTTAGCCCTCAAGGCTTGCCGATCTGGGGAAACCTCACGTTCACCTCCACCATCGAGTGGCCCAGTTGGGTCGACGGCGCTGCTGGGTTGGCCATTGCCAGCGCCGTGATTGTCGGCTGGAGCATCGCCCTGGTGCCGACGATTTGGCGTTTCAGTGGAGGGCTTGCGCGCGGCTGTCGGCTCTATCTCGCCTCGCTTGCGCGCTACTCGCGCGCGATGATCATCGCCGGCGCGATGGCTGAAGTGATTGTGGTCATCGGCTGGCTGATGGGAGATGCCGCGTGGCGCGCGATGCTGACCAGCGTCGTCGGCCTCGCGTTTGGTGGTGGCCTGATTTGGTCGGTACGCATCGTCGGACAGATCGCGCTGCGCAAAGAAGCGATGGGGTTTGGCGACGTCACCTTAATGGCGATGATTGGCGCATTCCTCGGCTGGCAAGTCGCGCTGCTGGTCTTCTTTTTTTCCCCCGTCACGGCGGTGATCGTGTCACTCACGCAGTGGATCTTCACCGGTCGTCGCGAGATTGCCTTTGGTCCCTACCTGGCACTGGCTGCCGTTTGGGTCGTTGTCCGCTGGGGGCTGATGTGGGAAGACTGGGCTCGTGGAATTTTCGAGCTCGGTTGGCTCATCCCGATCATCGTCGGCGTCTGCTTGCTGCTGATGCTCGGCCTGCTGATGACCTGGCGCATCATCGAACAGCTGCTCTTCGGTCGAGGATCATAGCCGCGAGCCTGCGGCATGAAGCGCGGAGCGCAAGTAGCGCAATCCGCAGGTATTTCTCGAAGAAAACGGCTCTCGAGCAGCTCTTGCTGTTACTTCGAGCCCCACGAGAAAAAGCTTCTCGCTTTCGGGGCATCTTGGGCCAGCTTGGCCACCACCTCGACCTCGGTGGTTGTCGGCGAAGGTGTCTCGGCGGTCGTTGGGGCCACTTTGGTGTTGGGAATGACGGTCAGGTCACTCGGCCCACGCACCTCTTGCGCCACGAGATACGACTTGAGACTCAGCAGCAACTGCCCCGCTCGTTCGATCGCATCGCGGCGACGTCGATCGCGACTCCGATGCGGACGAATCGTCACATGCACGATCGTGCGGCTGGTGGGATTGCCTCGTCCTTCCGCTGGCACGGTCGCCTCGGAGAACTTCATCTCAATGAAGAACGGCACCGGTCGATCGCTGTTACGTCGCAAAAATGGTGTGTTCTCGCCATCGATACGAAGCGTCAAATGACTCTCGGCAATCGAGACGATTTCGGCATGATGGTCGGCCATGAAGCCACGCATCTTTTCGACCACCACGTTGAGCGGAACGCTCGTCACGAGTGTGCGCGACAAGAGCTGATCGGGAGTGGTGCCGCGGAGCCAGCTAAGCCAGCCAGTGGCACGTGGAGCTGGTTCTTCGCCATCGATACCGCTGCCGAGCTGAATCACCGTGTTACGGCCCGACTCTTTCGCTTGATAGAGCGCGCGATCAGCGCGTCGCAGCATCGTTTCGGGGGTATCGCCGTTCTGTAGTTCGGTAACACCAAAACTAGCAGTGATGCTTTTGTTGCCGAGTGCGGCCATCGGAAATTCGGCGAGCTCGCGACGTAGTTCTTCCGCGCGACGTGTCGCAGCGGTGTTGTCGCAGTCGATGCACAGCAGCACGAATTCTTCGCCGCCGTAGCGTGCCACCAGATCACCGGGACGCGTGTGCCGTCGCAGCAAAGCCGCAAAACTTTGCAGCACTTCATCCCCTGCTTGATGGCCAAAATTGTCGTTAATTCGCTTGAAATAGTCGATATCGCAGATGATCAAGCTGAACGGCAAACGGCGGTCGCGATGCGACTGGACATAGGTGGCATGAATCTCGTCGAACTCGGCGCGGTTGGCCACCTGCGTGAGAGGATCGCGCGTGGCTTTCTCATGCAGTGTTTGCACGCGCTGCTCGAGCGTGATGCGACTCGAGGCATCGTGCAGCAGCACGGCGGCCCCATGCATCAAACCATTTTTGCCATGTACGGGAACGAGGTGGGCATCGATATCGACGCGTTGTCCGTTGCGACCTGTCACGCTCAAGCGGCGGACCGTTTGCACACCGTTCTTGATCGCTTGAATGACTGGGCACTCAGGATCGTCGATCAGACGTTCCTTTTCGTCCCGCAGACTCACGAGCGAGGGGGACCACTTCTTATGTTCGATGCTCGACGCGGCGATCCCAGTGAGACGTTCGGCAGCGCGATTCCAGTGCACGATCTGCAAGTTGTTGTCGACGAAGATCACCGCATCGTGCATGCTCTCGAGCAACTTGTGCTGGAACACGGCATCGCAGGTGTTGGTCGATGGAGCAGCAGGGGCGCGATACTCTAATCGCCAAAATTCATTGGAATTCTCGGGAGAAAGTTGCTTGAGCCAGCGACGCGCGACGGCCCCTGGTAGCGACGCCGACTCGCTCGAGATGTAGGCGCAGAAGTCTTGCACCAACTGTGGATCGAACTGTGTCCCTGCGAACTCAAAGAGTTCGGCGAGGGCCCGTTCGCGCGACATGGCGCGGCGATAGATTTGATCGGTGGTCATCGCATCGAAGGCATCGACAATCGACACCATGCGCGCACCCATCGGCAGGTCGTCACCGGACAGATTGTATCCATCGCGGCTCCCATCGAACCATGCGCCACTGTGCTGAACAATCGCCAGCACATCCCCCGAGGCACAGCAGTGCGACAGAATTCCGAGGCCGACGCGGCGATGCTGTTCGACCGTCAGGTACTCTTCGGGCGAAAGTTTGCCCGGCTTCAGCAGGATGTGATCGGGGATGCCAATTTTGCCGACGTCGTGCAGCAGTGCGCCGACTTCAATCGAGTCGCGCTGCTCTTCAGCGAGTGACAGCGAGGCCGACCAGGCGCTACAGCCGAGCGCTACCCGCAGGCAGTGAGCAGCGGTGGGAGCGTGACGAGCTCGGAGTGCTCCGAAAAGGCCACTAGCGAGACCCAAACGGACTTGTACCAGACGATTTTCGAACGCGAGGTCGGCTGAATCTTGCGCGACATCGACTTCGCTGGTGAGGGTCGACAGCAACGATGAAACGGTCGCCAAATTAGCGTCGGCCTGCTCGAGCGTATTTTGCCGAGAGGTCTCGCTGGTGGCGTGTCTGCTGTCTGGTAGCGTTGGTTCCATGGGCCCGGCAGTATGTCCTGGCAGGAGAATCGGCTTGGCATGGCTCGACTTACGAGAGAGATCTCGCCAGCGAGTCGGGGTCGGTTCCCAGACGCGGCACGACTGCCCGCCGCCTGTAGGTGAAACCTAGGTCGCATGCAACCGAGCGGCAAATCAAACCTCCTTATTCCAACCCGGGCAGTGCGACCATTCGCCCCCTAAGAGGCAGTACGGATACGGTCGTAGCGGTTGTAACAAGCGTTCTGAGGAGCTTGAGTACCTGACAGCCGTAAGCACGTGCAAGCCGATCCCCCGGCATGGAGTGGAGGGGCGCGCGTGAGCGCGCCAAATGCGCGCTTTTGCGCAACAAAACGCGTGTCGATTTTCCCCTGCGACCAAGGGGTAAGAAGAATCTCGGGCAAGTCTGGACAGGAGGGGCGAGGCTACTGAAAGTCCGACAGCTGCTTGGGTGGCCAGGCCACCCGCAGGGCATTGAGCACCGCCACGATGTCGATCAGCTCTTGCACCACCGCCCCTTCCACCGGGCTGAGGAGCCCCAGCGAAGCGAGCCCCATCGCGATCAAGCTGGCGGCCATCCCACCCACGGCACTTTGCAGCGCGATGGTTCGCATCCGATGGCCGATGTGAATCAGTTCGTCCACTTTCTGCAGCGAACTTTCGAGCAGCACAGCGCTTGAAGCTTCACTCGTAATATCGCTCACATTGCCAAACGCGAGTCCCACGGTGCTTCCCGCCAGCGCTGGTGCGTCGTTAATACCATCGCCGAGGTAGAGCGTCGGAGCTTGGGCTGTGAGCTGCTTCACCCGCGCGAGTTTCTGTTCGGGGCTTTGGCTGGCATAGATCTCGGTGATCCCCACCTGATCGGCTAGCGCGCGAACCTCTTTCTCTTGATCTCCCGAGATGATCATCACTCGATCAAACTGGTGATTAGGCCCCAGATGATCGACAAAACGTCGGCTGTCGGCGCGAGGCTGATCGCGAAACGCCAGCGTGGCGGCATACTTGCCACCAATCAGCACAACGCAGTGTAAACCGACCGTTTCTGTCGGTATTTTGGCAGCCAGCTCCGGCTGTTGCTTCAGGAGCTTGCTGCGACTCGTCACCTGGATCGTCTCCCCCTCTACCACACCGGTGAGCCCCTGCCCTGGTCGCTCGCTGATCTGCGATGCATCGGCCAGTGGAAGTTTCGCCGCTGATGCTGCCTCGAGAATCGCAGTGGCCAGCGGGTGCTTGGAATAACGTTCGAGACTCGCGGTCCGGGCGAGAACTTCCTCGCGCGAGAACGAGGGCTCGGTTGCCACACTGGTTAAAGCGGGCTTCCCATAGGTAAGTGTGCCGGTCTTGTCAAAAATCGCGATCTTGCAGCGATCTACCATTTCCAAAATCGCTGGCCGGCGAATGATAATTCCGCGCCTTGCGGCGAGCGAAATCGCGCCGATCACTGCGACTGGAATGGCAATCAAAAGGGGGCATGGCGTCGCGGTGACCATCACCGCCAGAAAGCGTCGCGGTTCGCCGGTCACCACCCAGGTGATCACAGCAATCGCAACGGCCAGTGGGGTATACAGTGCTCCGAGTTGATCTCCCAAACGGCGCAAGTGTGGGCGATCCGACTCGCTAGCCCGCATCACACGAATGATTTGAGCGTAGCGTGATTCCTCGGGACGACGCAACGTTTCGATCGTCAGTGCGCTGTTGCCGTTGAGGGCTCCCGAGATAACTTCAGCCCCCGGCGTTTTCGAAACCTGGTACGGCTCTCCCGTGAGGTACGACTCGTCCATCGTACCGTGTCCTTCGATCACGAGTCCGTCGGCCGGGCAGATCTCGTGGGGAAAAACGACCAGCTTATCTCCCACCTGGATCGCTTCGATCGGAAGATCGACGATCGCTCCATTTTTGCGATGCGCGATCGTGGGCATACGTTTGGCCAGTGCCGCCAAAACGCTCGAAGCTCGTTCGACCGCAAAACGCTCGATCGTTTCGCCGCCGGAAACCATTAGCACCACAAACACCCCGGCGAGATACTCTCCCATCAAAATCGAAGTCACGATCGAAATGCCAGCCAGCAAGTCGCTCCCGAAATCGAGTTTCACGAGCTTGCGAACAAGGTCGAAGAGAATCGGAGTTCCCGCAGCAAGGGCAAAGTAGAGCACCCAGACATTTTCGGGTTGATCAGCGCGAACTTGATGCAGCACTCCGAAGACCACCAGCGAGGTGAGTGCAATCACGGCAATCGAAGCATAAATGGTCCGCTGGAGCGGCGATTCATGCTCGTCGGGAGTGCTGTCGACATTCGATTTTTCGGTTGCCACAGGGAGAGCCTTGCCAAGATGCAGCGAAGTGGAGAGGGGTGTCGATCTCCCATCTTTCGTCGCCGTCTGTGGTTTTGTCTATCGACGACAGCAGATTTCTCGCACCCGGCAGCGAACTTTCGCGCAATCGAAATCGGGTTGTCGACTCCCCTTGGTTGACGCTTTCTAGCAGGCAGTTCTACAATCGCCAGGGTATCCTCTGAGGTCGACAGCCGCCGCTGAAAATTCTCTCTGCGCCGCGTCTGCCACTTTGGGGTCTGCTGCTGCATCCACCACGCTACTAGCCACCCATCGCAACGTCACGGAAAGTCTCTGGGACAAGTGCCCGGAGGAGTTCATGTTCTACCTCACCGCCAACAACGGACCTGCTGCTGGTCGTCGCTACGATCTGAGGGATCCCAAGTACGTGATGGGACGCCATCCCGATTGCGATATCGTGATCGAAGTGGGAGCTGTCAGCCGCAACCATTGTCAGTTGGTGCGCGATGGGAATGCCTACTTTTTGGAAGACCTCGGAAGTCGCAACGGTACGTTCCTCAACGATGAGCCGAGCAAGATCGATGGTCGTCGCTTGCTTCGGCATGGAGATCAGGTGCGGGTTTGCGAAGTGACTTTTACCTATGCCATCGAAGCCCCGCCTCAGCCAGTGATGGCGGGCAACATGCTCGGCGGGATGATCGATGGGGCCGGACTAGGGACTTTGCTGGTCGACGATGCCACGCAGTCGGGTGGCGGCACGATCATGTCGAAGCTCGATGTCACCAGCACCAGCCGCGGCAGTCTAAACATCTCGGCGAGTCCCGAAGTGAAGCTGGCAGCCCTGGTGGAGATTACGCAAAGCCTCGGCCGGGCCTTGGTGCTCGACGATGTGCTTCCGAATTTGCTCAAAGCACTCTTCAAGATTTTCGTGCAGGCCGATCGCGGGTTCATTGTGCTCGAGTCGCCCGATGGTCAGCTGCTGCCTCGCTGGGTGCGGATGCGCCGCGAAGATGCCAGCGATTCGCTCCGGATCAGTAAAACGATCATTCGCCACGTGATGGAATCGCGCGAGGCGATTCTGTCGGCTGATGCCGCGAGCGACGAACGTTTCGAGATGAGCCAAAGCATCGCCGATTTCCGGATTCGCTCGATGATGTGCGCCCCGCTGATCGATAGCGAAGGGAAGGCGATGGGCGCGCTGCAGATCGACACGCTCGATCAGCGAAAGCGTTTTCAGCCCGACGATTTGGAACTCCTAGCGAGCATGGCTTCGCAGGCCTCGATTGCGATTCAAAATGCACAGTTGCTCGAGTCGGCGCTCAAGCAAAAAGAGACCGAGCGCGATATGAAACTCGCGCACGACGTGCAAATGGGGTTCCTTCCCGACCGGAAGCCCGATCTGCCAGGATATGAGTTTTACGACTACTACAAATCCACCGACCTGATCGGTGGCGACTATTTCGACTACATTCCGCTCCCCGATGGTCGCCTGGCGATTGTCGTGGCAGATGTCGTGGGGCACGGTGTCGCAGCAGCTCTGCTGATGGCCAAACTTTCGGCCGAAACGCGCTACAGTCTCTTCAGCGAAACCACCGCCTCGGCCGCCATGACGATGCTGAACCAGCGTATCAGCGCGCTCAACATTCAGCGGTTCGTAACGATGGTGCTGGTGATCCTCGATCCCCGCACGCATCACATGACGGTTGCCAGTGCCGGGCATATGGCGCCGCTGGTTCGGAAAAAGACCGGAGAGATTATCGAACCAGGTGAAGCGGTGGCTGGCTTACCACTCGGCATCACCGACGCAGTCGGTTACGAGCAAGAGGAGTTCACCATTGCTGCCGGTGAAACGGTAACTCTTTATACGGATGGCATTAACGAAGCGATCGCAGCCGATGGCTCGTTCTATACCATCGACCGGATGCGGCGGCATTTGGAACGGGTGGGAGAACGGCCCGAAGCAGCTGGCCAGCGCATCATCGACGACGTTCGCAACCATCTCACCAAGGCACCCCAAAACGACGACATGTGCCTGGTTTGCTTCGGACGCAAGAGCTAACTAGCCACAAGCACGATTGCAAGTAAGTTGCCACTGCTGAGGCTCTGTCGAGGTGCCCCAAAGATACGGGCAACATTCGGCGGTCAGATAGCCGGCGCAGTTCAGAGCGGAATCCCCGCAAGCTTTACTCTTCGAGTTCGGGCTTCGAACTCGGTTCGGTCGAGCGGCGGCTGCCACCAAAATCTTTGGCGGGGACTGGAGGATAGTGCTTCCAGTTGTTCATCAAGGTTTCGAGCGACGCTTCCATCGCGATCGAGAAACGGACAAACGCATCGAGATCGACCGACACGCGGCCCGCTTCACCTTCGCTGGTGAGAAGCACTTCGATTCGTTCTGGGGTTTCTTGATCCACGGCCCTGGTACCTTGCTCTAGTGGAGAGTCAAAAGTCGAAACCAAGTTTTGCGGGTGGCTACTCTCTCTGTGTCGGATCAGCCGAGTGACGGATGAGCTTCTACTACTATTGTTGCTCATCGGGCAAGTGCGGCTGCCAAAATCTCACTCTCGGAGCGACATTTTCTCGCGGTTGTTGGGCGAATGTGCATCGGCCACACACGCCTCTCTTTCTTACTATTCGCTCGCGCCCCTCGATTCTTATTCCCCAAAACGGTGCGAAGCGGTGACAGCCGTTGCCGGGGACTAGTCGCCTGAAAAACCGTCTAAGAGGAAAGTAACGACCGGCGCTAGAAGGTTCGCGCTACTCACCTTGTTTTGGTTTCCTCAAGCAACGCTGTGACGCGATTTCCTGCAAAATGTGGTATAGACAGGGTTTGCCGCCATTCTGCAGCGAAAAAAATGCGGGTCGATCCGCCGCTTTTGGTGCGAAGAACCGACCCGCCACATGTGTCACAAAATCGCTCGGCTGACGAGGGGGAGATCGAGCAATTATTTGGGGCTCGGGCGGAGCCGCTCCAGCAGCGCCTTCACTTCCTTTTCATCGATCAGGTCGTCGCCGTTGGCATCCACCAGATCGAAGCTGTTACGCAAACGCTCGGGCGCTTCTTCGCGCGACAGTTTGCCGTCGCCGTTGGTGTCGGCCGCTTGGAGGCGTTTCAGCATCATGTCGGCAGGGTTTCCGGCTCCTGGAGCAGGTGAACCCGGAGGAGTTCCCTCGGCAGGTTTGCCACCAGCCCCTGCGGCCTCGGAAATCATCTTCATCCCGGCGATGAACTGCTCTTTCGTCACCGAGCCATCCCCCTGGGGATCGATGCGGGCAGCCATTTTTTCAAACAGCTCGCGGCGATCTTCAGGAATCTCCTCCTTGGAGAGCTTGCCATCGCTGTTTTTGTCGAGTCGATCGAAGATCATCCCCGCAGCGCCGGGACCGCCACCACCAGCAGCCAAGGCACCACCCAAGGCTCCCATCATTTTTTCAGCCTCGGCCAAATCGACGCTCCCATCGCTGTTGGCATCGATTCGATCGAAGTTCTCTGCCAAGCGATCGGGGAGTTCGTCTTTAGTGAGCTTGCCATCTTTGTTCTGGTCCATCCGCTCGAACATCGCTTTGGGGGAAGGGATGAGCCCCGAGAGTCCGCCACCTACTGCAGGGCGCGGAGCGCCTCCCACAGGCTCGCGCGAAGGCTTGGGACCCTTCAGACCAGCGGCGAATTCTTCGCCCGAGAGCTTGCCATCGGTGTTTTTATCGCTGGTTCGAAGCATCCGCTCGAACAGTGGTTTTTGCTCGGCAGAGACCTCGTCGGTCGTGATCGCGCCGTCGGAGTTCTTGTCGAGTTTGGCAAACAGATCGGCAGCTTCATCGGCCAGCAAGCTCGACGAACTGGCAAGCAGGCCCGCAGCAACCGTTGATAGCAACCAGTGGCGACGCATCAGAAGAACTCCGCGAAAGTGAGGTGGAAAGCAGGATCGAAGGACAGTCGTCAGGGACGATTCAAAAGCGTACAGGCAACTAACCAGTGCCGACGAGGCGAGTTTCGCAGGCTCGGCGATAAACAGGGCTTACGCACGAAATTCTCCATGCTGGGCCAAACAGCTCGTGGCACTTGCTGCTCCCCACTGGAGGTGGAACCAGTCGAGCCCCGAGCGCGGGCCCGATTTTGCGATCTTGCCCGATTTTGACGCTTTTTCTATACTCCCGGGCGGTACCTGCCAAAGTCGGTGCGAGTTTCAGTTTTCGGTCTGCAGCCCGGAATGTGTGATAGCACCGGTCGATCGGCTGGTAACGATTGGCAGTATTTTTTCGACAACTTGTGGGAACCATCCCGCGAGCTTGTCCGTAGTGATTGGTGTCTGACAAAGAACCGGCAACGACGACTCGCCAATTGCCCCACCGAGGATGCTTGGGGGACTCAGGCACGTTGCCAAATGGGTGCATGTTGCTTTACGGCAACGTGTTGCGACCAAATCAACCTGCATACACGGCTCGTTGATGCTGTTCGCTAGAGCCCGCCCACTTAGGGGCAAACGGTACAGGAGGTTACCGTAGGTTTTGGGTCAAAAGATAGCGCGTAACAGTTCGATATAACGGGAGCTTCGGTGCTAGCGTTCGCAAGGTCGCCTTGCCAGCAAACGGATCGATCGGCTCCCCGACACGGATCGCGACGCCTGCCTTTGGCCTGTAGCGTAGACTGAAGAAGATCGGCCCTCGATTCCGGCTGATGTGTCCCTGAAAACTCGAGTCCCCGCGACTCATCGGTTTTCAGCACGTCGCTAAAAGCGAGCTAGACTCGGTTTTCTTCAGTAGCAAAAATCTGGAAAGGGTGAGGCCTAAGCCTCGCTTTCCAGCGAGTGACTTACGGGGAATCCACCGGTCGACATACGTTGGCCACGTGCGATGAAATGAGCCGCCAGAAGGCTCTTTTGTCCGCACCTGCCGCATGGAGAGGACTTGCAATGTATATTTACGGTACTGCACACGTTCACGCACCACAGACGATCAGCGGCCCACACCGAGCCCAGAGCACTGCTGCTCCGTCGAGCTCGAGCTTTTCGGGACTTGATACCGTGGATATTTCACCAGAAGCACAATTGCTGAGCCAGGCTCGCGATCTGCCGGAAATCCGGGCTGATCGTGTCGCTGCCATCAAGGCTCAGATTGCTTCGGGGACCTACGAAACCGACGCCAAGCTCGACGCAGCCCTCGAAAACCTGCTCGACGAGTTCGCCTAACAGGCACCTCGGATTGGTCTTGGACAAAGCTATAGCGGGCTGAATTCCGGCCTGCATTACGAATCATCAACTTCAGGGCCAGCAGGATCCAACTCTTGCTGGCCTTGATCGTTTTCTTGATGCTGTGGACCCTGCGAAAACGATCTTCTCGCGGGAAACACGCTGAATTCGCGAGCCGACGCACAGCCGCGACTTGGCAATGGGGGCCAGGAGTCCTATACTGCTGTTGAGAACACGCGGCACGGCAAAACGCGATGCTTTAACGAGCTTCCGTCTCAATAAGGCCCTGCCAACCTCCTCCTCTAGCAGCGGATGCATCAGCCATGGCTACCCCGGCCAATCTCGAGCACGTTCCGGTTTCGCTTTCCCCACGCGATCGGTTCGTCGAATTCCTGCAAAGCCGTGGCATGCGCGTAACGCAGCAGCGTTTGGCGCTGGTGGACCAAGTGTTCAGCAGGCACGAGCATTTCGATGCTGATCAGCTGATGGAGCAGTTGCCCGAAAGTGGCAAGCCGGGGCATGTCAGCCGACCGACTGTCTATCGCACGCTGTCGGAGTTTGTCGACGCCGGGCTGCTCCGCAAGTTCATGCTCAACGGGCGGAGTGTCTACGAGCACGATTACGGCTATCCCCAGCACGACCATTTCCACTGCACCGAATGCAACAAACTCTTTGAGTTCCAAAGCCCCGAGCTGATCGCCCTCCGCGACCAAGTCGCACGCGACCATCGCTTCCGGGTCGCTGGCCATCGATTGATCATTAACGGCGTATGTGAAGCGTGCGCCAAAGCCCGCCGCCGTGCCTCGAATCATCGGATGAATATGATTTAAGAGGGGCCAGAGACTAGAGATCAGGGGCCAGAGAGATAGAGCAAGAGTTCGGGTTAGAGCGGCGGAGGACAGGCGACTTGTCTCGCCTATTCCTTGGCCCCGTCTTGCTGATCGGCGAGGCGGGCTGGGGTGGGAAATTCGAGCGTGAACTGCGTGCCCCGATTGAGTTCGCTTTGCACACCGATGCGGCCGCCGTGGGCTTCGATGATCTTGCGGGCAGTTGGCAGACCGAGCCCCGAGCCGCCACTCTTCGTGCTGTAGAAGGCGTCGAACATCCGGACCGCTGTTTTTTCGTCCATGCCGCACCCTGTGTCGATCAGATCGAGCGCGACACCATTTCGCGTGATCCGTGTGCGGGCCACAAGTTGTCCACCGGCGGGCATCGCTTCGAGGGCATTTTTTACGAGGTTCACCAGCGCCGCTTGTAGCGCTTCGGGGTCGATCGAAACACTCGGCAAATCGTGGTCGAAATAGCGAATCACTTCGACCCCATTCTCGCGCGACTGAGCATCAAACAGGTCGAGAACCCGGGCGATTTGTTCGTTGAGGTTCCCCAGGCGAATGTCGAGACGTCCGGCGCGCGAGAAGCGTAGGAAATCGTTCAGCAGGTTTTCGAGCCGCGTGCATTGACGGCTGACCATCTCGATTTTGGCCAGTGCGCGGCGCTCTTTGGGAGTTTGCGGGGTCGCAAAATCTTCGGCCAGCAGCTCCATGTTCATCCGAATCACGGAGAGAGGATTTTTGATTTCGTGCGCCAGACTGCCCGCTAGCGCAGCGAGTTCCTGGTAGCTCGCGCGGAGCTGATCGACGGAGAGTTCTGGAATGGGTGTTTCGTCGTCGATCACCGAAATCCTCGTTGCATTCGGCCTGACCTGCTATGGATGCTGTCGCTCAAGTACTTTGAATTTTGGGTGGCACTGCTGGCTAGCACAGCAGTGAGAACCTTGAAATAAGGTGACACGTTTGGACAGATCAACTACAGCGTTTGATGCTGTTATGAACTGTTGCCACGCTTCACTGTGCTGAGCTTCGCACAACACAGCCACCTAAAAAATCGAACGATCGTTCACGCTGCGGCAGGCGGGAGCCTGCCCTACACGAGCAACCGCTTGATGCATCCTGTTTCCATCGTACTAATCGCTGGAAAATGAGAAACCCCCGCACAAAAATGTACGAGGGTTTCGGGAATTTTCATCGTCCTGAAGCGCTGGGGTCCCAAGGGACCACAGCGTCCAGAAAAATCAGCAGCGTCGACTAGCGACGTCCACCACGACCGCCGCCACCACCACCGCGGCCTCCGCGATCGCCACCACGGCCTCCGCCGCCGCGACCACCACGGTCGCCGCCACGATCGCCACCTTCTGGGATGGGCTGACCGTGTGGAACTAGTTCGTCGGGCAAACCGAGTTCTTCATGCGCCTTGCGTCGGCTGAGCTTCACGCGGTCGTGTTCATCGACATCGATGACGAGCACTTTCATCTCGTCACCCACGCGGCAAACTTCAGCCACCGAGCTGACAAAGCCACCCGAGAGTTCGCTGATGTGCACGAGGCCATCGCGACCAGGGATGATTTCGACAAACGCGCCGAAGTCCTTGATGCTGGTGATGCGACCGTTGTAGATCTTGCCGATCTGCACCGTGGCGGTGACAGCTTCGACCTGCGCGAGAGCTGCTTCAGCCCATTCGCGGTTCGAGCTGGCAATCGTCACCACGCCGCTGTCGTCGACTTCGATCACGCAGCCCGTAGCCTCTTGAATGCCACGAATCATCTTGCCGCCAGGACCGATGAGCATGCCGATCTTTTCGGGATCGATTTGCGTACGGATGAGGCGTGGTGCCCATGGCGAGATTTCGTCTTTCGGACGAGGAATCACGGTGAGCATCTTACGCAAGATTTGGATGCGAGCTTCGCGCGATTGTTCGAAAGTAGCACGAATGATGTCGGTGCTGATCCCTTCGACCTTCAGATCGAGCTGGATGCCGGTGATGCCGTTTTGCGTTCCGGCGATTTTGAAATCCATGTCGCCGAAGTGATCTTCGTCGCCAATGATGTCGGTGAGCAGCACCCAGTTCTGTTCGCTCTCGCGCACCAGGCCAACCGAGATACCGGCGACTGGATTGCTGATCGGAACACCGGCAGCCATCAGACCGAGAGTCGCACCGCAAACACTCGCCATCGACGAGCTGCCGTTGCTTTCCATGATGTCGCTGATGACGCGAATCGTGTAGGGGAATTCTTCCGGTGCGGGAAGCACTGGATTCACGCTACGTTCGGCCAAAGCTCCGTGACCAATTTCGCGGCGACCAGGACCACGAATCGGACGCACTTCACCGACGCTGAACGAGGGGAAGTTGTAGTCGAGCATGAACTTCTTGGCATACTCGTCGAACAGGCCATCCACCCGCTGCTCGTCCTTGGCGGTGCCGAGCGTAATGGTGATGAGGGCCTGGGTTTCGCCACGTTGAAACACAGCCGAGCCGTGCACGCGTGGGAGAACGTCGACTTCGCATTCGATGTTGCGGAGGGTGCGATTGTCGCGGCCATCCGAGCGAATGCCGCTGAGGATCAAGCTGCGCACAGCCAGTTCTTCCAGGTCGTGGAAGACGGTTTTCAGCACTTCAGGCTTGATGGCGTCGGGAGCGGTTGGGTCGGGAATGAACTCAGCGATAGCTGCGTTCTTCACGGCCTTCACAGCTTCAGCGCGAGCATGCTTGCCCACGGTTTGACGAGCCGTCTTGAGCTCTTCGAAGAAGCGACTCTTGAGGCGTTCAAAGAGTTCATCAGGAGCTGGGGCTGGGAAGGGCTCTTTATTGACCCCGATTTTGGCCGCGAATTCACGCTGCAAAGCGCAGATGTCGCGGATCACGTTGTGAGCGAACAGGATCGCTTCGAACATGTCGTTTTCGGGGAGTTCGCGGGCGAAGCCTTCGATCATGGCGACTTCGCGTTCGCTGCCCGAGACGATCAGGTCGAGATCGCTGGTTTCAAGATCATCGTGCGTAGGGAACGCAACGAACTGACCATTGATGCGGCCGACCCGAACCGACGCGATCGGGCCATTGAATGGGAGGGCCGAAATGAACAGAGCACAACCGGCTCCGTTCATGGCGAGCACGTCACCATCGTTTTGCTTGTCGCTCGAGAGCACGATGCTCTGGATTTGCACTTCGTCGCGGAATCCCTTGGGGAACAGCGGGCGAATCGGTCGGTCGACCAATCGCGAAGTGAGGGTTTCTTTGGTAGTGGGGCGACCTTCACGCTTGATAAAACCGCCGGGGAATTTACCCGCAGCAGCAGTTCGCTCGCGATAGTCGCAAGTGAGCGGGAAGAAGTCGATACCGGGGCGGCCAGGGCCCGAGGCAGCCGCGTTCATCACGACGGTATCGCCATATTGGCAAAGCACTGCCGCAGCAGCTTGCTTCGCGAGATAACCAGTTTCAAACGAAAACGTGTGATTGCCGATTTGCTTTTCGACGCGAACCTTCACAGTCACATCCTATCTTTTCCTGCGTCCTGCACCCTCGAGATGATTTGCTTGGCATGCGGAGCTAAACTCGAGCAGCCAGAGGCAAAAGATCGATCTCGCGCGTATGCTGATGCGAATCCGTGCGGCATCGATACGAGGCGACAAATTTCGCCAGCGATCGACGGGAGAGGGAGTTCGTAGCTGCCGATGGTCAGCAGGGATTCTCGCCCAGCACCTCTTGAGAAGAGTTTGCTTGTGGCGAGAGGGCTGCTGATTCACTTGGGGCGATGCGACGACAACGCTGGCTGCGGGTTTGCAACTTGCGCTAGCGTACCGGCATCAAAGAATCCGGTCGGCATCCCGGCAAACAGGTTTGGAGCGACCTGTAAAGAGAATCGACCTGCCGAGCTGAGGCGGGGTCGCACGATTTACTTCACAGATCAGCGGCGACGATCAAAGTTCCGGGCGTGCGTAGTGTATGATTCGAGGTGATTCACCAGCGAACCCTGCTTGCGATGGCGAGCAGGACCAGTGTTCCCCAACTACGACGGCAGAATCTTAGGTCGACCGCAACTACAGCAAGGGCTAAGAGCACTGCGTGGCAGGTGTGAGGAAGGGGGAAGTCTCGGGAACAGAAGAGTTCGCGGAAACCGGGCCGACCACACGTACAAACGCGAGTGCCTGAGCCTACTTGCGGATTCCCAACTTCCCGATGATGTCTACATAGGCTTGACTGTTAACGCGGCGGAGATAGTCAAGCAGCGTGCGTCGTCGGCTAACAAGGGCCAGCAAACCGCGACGGCTTGCATAGTCTTTGTCGTGCAATCGCATGTGTTCTGTCAGATTGTTGATCCGTGCTGTCAGCACGGCAATCTGAACCTCGGGCGAACCCGAGTCCGATTCCTCGCGACTGTACTCCGAAATCAGCTGCTGCTTCCGCTCTTTCGTCACTGTCATTGCTGTGCCACGATTCCTCCACGCCGGCAAAGGTCGTTTGAGATTCTTTAGTCTCCTAAGTCAAACTGCAAAAAGCAGTTAAGGCTTATTCTCCAAACCCGAATCTTTCGCCTTGCCTCGGTGCGACGAATCTCCTTCTCTTACTACGCTTCTTGGGGCGGGACTATTCCCATACAACGACGTTAAAACAACAAGCAGCTGAGTTTACCAACCGCGAGCGTTGTTGCAAGGCCTATCCCCACGCGATCTTGGCCTCTTCTCGAAAGCCGTCGCCGTGGGAAATCCTAACTTCGGCATCCCAGTGGCATGCTCCCCACTGTTTTTCCGGGCTCAAGTTCTCTCACACACCCAGCGCCCGGCCAAGGCCCCGCAGTGGGGGAATCGGGTAAAATTGGGTGACAAAAGCCAAATTTGCCGCTAACATGCCCAGGCTTCGATGGGTCGGCGACTGTCGATTTCCCTCCTGAAGGCTTTCATCCAAAGCTTTTGTCGAAGCTATCCCGCCCGGTTACTGCCCCGCCCTGCTCAACCCTCGATCCGCCACGGATCTTTTTCGAAAGCATTTCGCGTGCTTACTACTTTGGTGCTGCTCGCCACTCTTGCTGCCAATCCGCAAATCGCTGCTGGGGAGCAACTTACGTATGAATTGACAATCACCGCCGATAAGGACGATGGGACACCGCAAGTGAAGCGGATTCAGCTGAACTTGCTGGTCGAGCAAATCGCAGGAGAGAACGCCACGGTTGGCTGGAGCCTGGCTGAGGAAGGTCGAGGGACGTTTAGCTGGCTCGAGCACTACGGACGGGCCAGTGTGAACTTGCTCGAGCCGGGCGATTCGGTAGGGGGGCCGGCTGTGTTGCTCACGCACAGTGGGGGCCGCAGTGTGGTGCCGATTGCGATCCCACTCGCCTCGACGACCCTCTCGCGCGACGAAGGTGCGATGTGGACCGCAGGTGGGCTCAACTACAAAACACTCGCCACTGGCAAACGCCAAGAGATCGACGCCGTGGAGATCGAAAGCCGCGGCCGCTTTGGGCATCGACGTTCGTTCTGGATCGCCGCCGAGGATTGCCTGATGCTCGATGGTGTCGAAACGCTGTTTGTCGGCCAGGGGGAACAGCAGCAGCTGAAATTCAAGCTGGTTTCTCGAGCGACACTTGCCTCGTCCGATAGCCAGGAAGCGAGCCAGGAACTGGATCAGTGGATTGCCCTGCGGGATCTTTTGAAACGCGAAGTGCGGACGGAGCGCCCGGAGCTGTCAGCCGAGCAACTCACCACGCTCAAGACTGAGCTTCCCAAGTTGATCGATTCGCAAAAGTCGTTGCTCCTGAAGCAGGTGGCAACGTCGGCTGACAAAGAGGTGCGTGGCCAAAAATCGCAGCAGGCAGCCATTGCCGCTCTGCGAGAAGCGATTCTCGGCAAAGAGGCTGGCGATCTCACCCTGGTGGATCTCCTAGGCAAAGTGACCGAGGGAGAATCGTATGCCGGTAAGGTTGTGGTGCTGCACTTTTGGAAGTACACCGATTCGCCTCTCGAGGAGCCTTACGGTCAGATTGGCTACCTCGATTTTCTGGCGCGCAAGCGAGCTGCTGATGGAGTGGTGACGCTTGGCGTGCACTGCGATCCCGAACTCTCGGACGCTGAAACGCGTCGCGGCAGTTTGTCGGCTGCGCGGCGACTTCGGTCGTTCATGAACCTCAGCTATCCCATCATGGTCGACGATGGCAAGTTGCTCGATCGCCTGGGAGATCCACGTTCTGCTGGTGCCGCGCTGCCGCTGTTTGTGGTTATCGGCAAGGATGGCAAAGTGACGACCTACCACGCCGGACTCTACGAAGTGAATCCGCGCGAAGGCCTGGCGGAACTGAGCACGGCGATTTCAGCGGCTGTCGGCGCGAAGCCTTAGTCCCCGCGCTGGGCCTAAACGCACTACAGCGTGCGTGGAAAGCGTTTGGTGATCGACAAAACCTCGTCGGCCACCAAACCATTGGTCGCCACAGCATCGCCGGTGTGAATGGTGGGAACACCGTTCCAGTCGGTGAACGTTCCCCCGGCTTCTTCAATGATCGGCTGAACCGCAGCGGCATCCCAGACGTTCAGGATGGGGTCGATCATCACTTCAGCGCGGCCCGTGGCAACCAGCATATAGCCGTAGCAATCGCCCCAAGTACGTGTGATGTAGGCGAGCTTTTGAACCGCTTCAAAAGCTCCTTGACCGCCTCGTTTGGCAAAGGTGTCGACCTGGGAAGTGACAAACAATCCGTCGCTCAATTGGGGCTTCTTCGAAACGAAACAGCGGCGTGGCTGGCTCGTCCCTTTGAAATGAAAGGTCCCCTGCCCTGAGCTGGCATAAACCCCTTCATCAAGACCCGGAATGTAGACCAGTCCGGCGAGGCTGCGACCTTCGAACTCCACACCTACCATCGTGCCGTACATCGGAACGCCGCTGATAAACGACTTGGTTCCGTCGATGGGGTCGAGGATCCAGTTGAATCCCGATGTTCCCTCGGTCCGGCCGAATTCTTCGCCGATGATGCCATCGGTGGGAAAGTGTTCGGCCACACGCTGGCGAATGAGCTGCTCGGCGCTACGGTCGGCGATGGTGACGGGAGATGCGTCTCCCTTCTTCTCAACCGTGAAGTTGTCCTGCTGAAAATAGCGGAGCGTCAGCTGGCCTGCTTCTTTGCCAGCCGAGAGAACGAGCGGAAGTCGCCGAGAAACTTCGGCGAGCACAGTGGCGGAGATTTCGCTGGTAGTCATGCGAAGCAAGTTAACGATTTGCTTCGCTTGGTTCTAGCGGGGAAGGCTCGCTTAGGAGACTTGACCACTCGAATCGCCAGCCGACGTTGCGGCAGGGGTTTCGTCGGGCAAGGTGGGGGCCTTCAGCAGCTGCGCGAGCTTGATGGCTTCGAGCTGGTTGCGAGTGGTCGACGTCACTGAGTTCAGGGCGTCTTGCAACTTGGTTTGCGAATCGATCGAGAGCCCTTCGCCCATTTCAAGCGACGAATCGTAAGGACCTTCGATCGCTTCGATCACTTCCAGCAGCGAAATTTCGCCGGCGGGCTTCACCAGTGAATAGCCCCCGTCGACACCACGCGTCGAACGCAAAATGCCGTGGGTCACCAGGTTGCGAAGGATTTGCAGCAGGAATCGCTCGGGCATCTTGCCAGCGGAAGCGAGCCGACTGCAAGGCACAGGGCCTTCGGCTTCGAGTTGGGCCAATTGCAGGGTGGCCCGCACCGCGTAGGCAACAGTTCGAGAAAGTTTCATGGGGTAGTCCGTTCTAGCCCGTGTCGCTGGCCCCCTTACCAATGTGGCAAGGCGAGCGTCGGCATGCGACCGGCGCGGTCCAGGTGGACGGCGACAGCCAAGTAATGCGATCGATTACCCCCAGGTACGACCGCCCTCGATCGGCTCCACGTTCCAAAACTAGCTGGCGCGTCCCAACGCAAGCTGCTTTCAGGTCGTGGCTCGACGGCTATCAGCCAACCGCTTTACGGCTGAAGCATTTAGCCTTCGAAAACTCTCGGACTCTTCTAGCTGTTCCTTCGGTCCTGCTAGCTCGTGACAGCCTCCAGGGCGATCGGCCCTACCAAGTTCCCGGCTCCAGGACGCCGCTAAGGGTCCGGATGGACAGTCTTGCGACTACCTCGAGAAGGTGGTTTCTGCGGTCGACCGCTCTATCAAGGCTCGCATCACGTTCCACAGCTCGCTGAGAGGTTCAATTCGTCAGCGGGCGACTGCATCAACCTCGCTTTTCGAGCCGTGTGGCGTGCCGCAGTTTTCCCATTCACAACGCATTTGACTGCGCTGGAACTAGAGACCGCATGAGCCAGCACTGCTGCCGTCGGGTCGGTTGGAAGCGACCTGCCGAGCGATTTCGAGCAGCTAATGGAAGACATCAACTAGCGTTTATATCGGTTGCTGTGTCAGGAGTTCCACACTTTTGACGGGTAAAGTTTCCCGCCTTTGATGTTAAAAATCCTTAGCATCCTAGCGATTTGGTGTTTCAATGTATCAACATCGGCAGGATTGTCAACCAAATCGCTTGCTATTCCTCGGTTTGCGAGGATCCGCATCACCGATAGGGAAACTTGACTACGGTCGACCGCAGTTACCGCCCCGGTAGTCGGTAGTCACGCTCTGTTTTGAGACTCGTTCTCGCTAATTGAGACCGCCAGCAACATGAAAACGCGAGATCATGTATCGTTAGAAAAATGATTTAAAATAAATCTGCTAAAAGAGTTAGTGTGCCCTGGACTCTCCTGCTCTGGTCCCTATGATGATCCAGAAGTGATGTCGCCAGTCTCAGTTGGACTCGCTCGGGTGGCTCTGACTTGTTGGTCCATCCTCTGCCAAGATCGATCGTTCTGCTAGCGGGTGGCATTTCCTGCCCGAGATCACTTCAGTCAATCATTACAATCAACCGTAGCCAGACGCTCGCGCGTCAAGCCAAATAAGTTAGCACAAGTAGCACGCCAGATGGGTGTGCGTAGAAGGAGCAATCTCATGGACAAGTCCAAACTGATCGACAAACTGAACGAGTGCCTGCGTCACGAGTGGACCGGCGTCGCCCAATATGCCCAAGCTGGCTTTGTGGTCGCTGGACTCTGGCGTGAAGTTTATAGCGACAAGTTCTTCGACTCGGCCAAAGAATCGTTTGGCCATGCCAAACTCGTCGGCGAGAAGATCGTGGCAATGGGTGGCGTTCCCAGCGTTGAACGTAACCCTGTGAAGCAGAGCGACGACCTACAAGAGCTGCTCAAGATGGCTCTCGAATTCGAATCGAAGGCCGTGAAGGTATACTCCGAAGCCCTTGAGTTGGCCGAAGGTGACCGCGCTCTGATTGTCTTCCTCGAAGACATCTTGAAAGAAGAGCAAGAAGGCGTGGACGAACTGACCCGCATTCTTCGCGACCCGAAGGCTGTGGCTGCATCGATCGGTTCGTCGGCCACCAAGGTGGGCTAGTCCGCCGTCGGAGAGCTAGACTCGAGCGGGCAACTTAAGTTGACCCGCAGAGACTGGTCTGCAAAGTCTGATCGGCAAAGTCATTGTCGACTGCAAATCATGCGAAGCGGTGCGAACTGGGAATCTCCCGATTCGCGCCGCTTTTTTCATGCGCAGTCGCCAGGGAATTCAACCGCGTTGGTTTTAGTCCATCACAGCATATCGGCGAGCAGGTGCACGAATCGCTGAAACGCTGGCATCGGAATCTCGTGATAGCCGCCGAATTCGAGGAATTCGAGTTCAGCACCACTCGCCAGCAGCAGATCGCGCAGCTTCGTCGCTTCGCTGTAGGGCAAAATCGGGTCCTGGCGACCATGAGACTGAATCACGCGGAGCAATTTCCCGCGCTCAGCAGCAAGGGGCTTCCACTCGTTTTCGTTGATCAGTGAGCTCGACCAAATCACGAGCGCACCGGGTGGCTCGGCCAGTTTGAGGGCCGCATCGATCGCGATCATGCCACCTTGCGAGAAGCCGCCTAGCACGATGCGCTCGGCAGGAAGCGAATAATGCTCGCGAACTTCCGCCACGAGTTGCTGAAGCTTGGCGGTTGCATCGGCTAGGCCTTCTGGCGTTTCGCTACGAAACCGCTGGGCGAGTTCGGGAGTCGAATAACGCAGCATCCGGTCGAGATCGAGCAGCCACCAGGCACGTCCGCCCGGCATTCCTTGCGAAGCGAGCGACAGCGGCGCTTCCGGAAACACAAACGCCACTTCGTCTTCAGCGGCAGGAAGCATTCGGTGCACACTGCTCGCCAAGTCGACCAAATCATCTCCCGAGGCACCAAAACCATGGCAAAGAATCACGGCCAATTTCACCTCCCCTGCCCCACCCTCCGGTTCAACAATCTGCGTACGAAGCGTGGCAAGTTCGAGCGTCTGGAGGGGCATAGCATAGTCTCGCGGATCAAGAGCCTGGGATCGGGGAGTGAAAGTCGAGTCTGACGGGGAGCGTGCGGTGTCGCAAGGACCGTTAGAGCTTCTCTGTCTGCTAGGAATCGCACAGTGCGTCTGATCGAACGCCCGATCGGTTTGCTATAGCTCAGTAACTTGCTACGTCGAAGCAAATCGGTGCGGGTGTTAGCGAAGTTGCTCCCCGAACATGCGCGCGGTTCTTCCGATCATGGAAGACTTGCTGGAGGTGTTGATCATGGTGACATGGCGTCGAATGCGTGCCCGAGTGGCGTTTCTAGCGGTGGTACTCGCGGTTGCGGTGGCCAGCCCGGCGCTGGCCGGTGATCTGAGCGGGTGCTGGAGTGGCGGTTGGTGCAGCCAAAAAACGGGGCACAAAGGTCCGCTGCAGGCCCAGTTTGTGCGGCAGGACGATAGCAGCTATCTGGTGCACTTCAGCGGCAAGTTCTTCAAGATCATGCCGTTCAAATATTCGGTGGTACTCGACGTGGTCGAGGATGGCGAGACGGTGAAGCTGCGAGGCGATTCGTACCTCGGCCGCATTTTCGGCTGGTTTCACTACGAAGCGTCGGCAACACAAAGCGAGTTCGTGGCCAACTACAGTTCGTGCAAAGATTGCGGCACCTTCCGCCTCTGTCGTTGCACGATTTGCACCCCCGCCACGACCTGCACCACCCCTGCTGCCAACTGCACCGAAGCTGCGCCAGCAGCCACGGCAAAACCACCCGTTCCCACACCAGCAGCGGAATGAGGCGAGGCCTCTGCTACTCCGATGCTGACGCTGGATTGTCGGCTGCAGCAGCGGCGTCGCTGATGGGGTCGGCTGGTTTGACGGTTTCGGCTGCAGCTGAGGTCGATGCGATCGAATCAGCAGTGGTGGATGATTCGGTGATCGGCTGAGGAATCGCAGCAGCGGCCGGTTCGTTAGCAACGGGCTCGGCCGGTGACGGCGCCAGAGGAGGCGTTGCCACCACTTGCACGTTCGAGCGGTTTTGGCGACTGGACGGCACGACCAAGCTGTAGTCGATTCGCCGGGCACCATCTTCGATCAGATGCATGGAAGTCGCCCGCGCAGGTCCACTCCTCGCCGGTTCCCCTTTCGCAGGAGGACAGGTGCAAAAACGGGTCGTTTCAGCCCCGGTTGTCCACTCGCGTCGGTGGCACAGCGGACATTGCCATAGGCGACGAAGTTCGTACTTCAGACGTTCGTAGGGCCCTTTCACTGGCGGTGCCTCGCGGAATTCATGGGAAAAGGAGATGGCAGTCCATAAGTCGCTCAGGGAAGTGTAGCGGATCCAGTCGCGAGCGTGGATCGGTCGCACGAGGAGCCGCTTTCGTGCCGCTTGTTTGCCGGGTGTAAAGGAATTCAGGGGAATTGGAATGAAAGGCGTGAAGATTCGTCGCAACTGCTTGACACTTCGCGCATTTGCATGCGATCTTGTATTGCACACAGATTGCAAAAGCGATTGTGTGGCGAGTGCATGTCGACATCGAAACCGATCGCGATGTGTCGCTCCTCCGCAAGCAACTCCGGCACCATCGTTCCCCTGGCGATCCACGGCCATGATCGTTTCTTCACCGCCGAGCCCATCCAGACCGAAGTCCCAGGCTTCGTCGCCGGAGGCTATCGCGCGCCACGATCAGCCGACTGCCGCTGATCGCTTGGGGGGAGCCCTAACCCACGATTTTTGCCCCTGGGCCAATCGCTACGTCTACTGGCTCAAATCTCCGCTGGCGCTACTCTCGATTGTGGCCCTTGTTGGTCTGGTGATCGGTCTGGCTGTGACGCCGCAAGGCTACTGGGTTTTCGGCACGATCGTCGCCGTGATTGCTCTTGGGATTGTTTGGCCGCGTGTCGCTATGGCGGGAGTGCGAGCATCGGTGCGGTTCCTCGATCAGCGTGGCTCGGAAGGAGCACCGTCCCGCGCTCTACTCTCCATTCACAACCGCTATCCCTGGCCCGTTTGGGGATTGCGTCTCGAGCGTGGTTTTTATCCTCGCGATACGAGCGAGATGGAAACCGAGTTACTCGATTCCTCCAAGCCCAAGAGCGAGCTCGTTTTTGCCCTCGCATGTGTACCAGGATGGTCGAGTGCCGATTTTGAGTGGCAGTTCGTCCCTGAACGCCGCGGTTTGTATCCACTCAGCATGCCGATTGTCGCGACCAGTTTTCCGCTGGGACTTTGGGAGCGCTCGCAGCGTGTCGAAGTCCTTTCGCAGCTGCTGGTGAGTCCTCGCGTCGTAGCGCTCGACGCGCTCCCCGCCAGCGACGGCCATCGCTGGTCGCTCGGGGCACTTTCTGATCGACGAAGTGGAACCGAGGGGGATATCGTGGGGACTCGCCCACTTCGTCCCGGTGATTCGCTGCGGCATGTGCACTGGCCTCAGACCGCTCGCTATGGCCGGTTGATTCTCAGTGAACGACAAGCGGTGCAGTCGGCTGTCGTGCGCGTGGTGGTCGATTTGGCGGCTCAGCATCACACCGGACTTGGTGACCATTCGACGCTCGAGCAATCGCTACGTGTAGCGGCCAGTGTTTGCCATTCTCTGCTCGCCCACGATCTGAATGTGCAACTGGTGTTAGGGAAGCGGCGGACTGATTTGGCGAGTGGCAAACGAGCGCGCGATCAACTGGCCGACCTGCTGGCGACCCTGCAGGTCGATGACCCGGAAAGCGAGACTTTCGCGCGCGAGCTTGCTCAGCAGCAGCCATCGACGCAGCTATGTGTGGGCATTTCGACAACGTTAGGCGCAGCTGACAATAGCGCGCGACTGAAACCAAAACCCGGTCAGTTCGAGTCGCGTGGGCAAGGTTGTTTGCTCATCGCGCCGGGGATCACAACCTTCGAAGAACGCCAGCGACTTCGACAGCAGCATGGCGCGTGGTGTGTGATTGCAGCAGATCGTAGTGCGCTCGACGACTTCATTCCTGAATGGCAAGAGGTGTGCCGCGATGTCTGGTGCGGAAGACAGTAAATCGCTCCGTGCGACGACATGGATCCTGACGCTGCTCGCTTGCGCTGCGTTTGAACTTGCGCGCGTTGGCCTGTCGGTATCGATCGCCATTTCCTGGGGCGAAGCGCTCGTTGCGATTGCGCTTGCCACGATTTCCGCGCAGTGGCTCGCGCGCAGCAGTCGGCGCACCCCCTTTCAAGCAGTGCTGATCATGTTGGGCGTGTCACTGGCCCCGGCAGGAATCGAGTTGTTCACACGTCTGGCACTGGGAAGTGGCAATTCGCCGGAAGTGCTGCAGCTTGCGATCCTGCGCAGCAGCATGCTGGCGCTCACCGCATGCGCTATTTGGCCGGCAATGCTAAGGCTTGCTGTCGCGATCAGTTTGTTTTTGGTTCTGGGGAGTGTCGTCCTGGAAGATCGTCCCGCTGTTTATGTCGCTGCCCTGCTCTATAGCGTGGTCGGAATTTGGTGGCTCCTTGGGGCACACTGGGAAAAACTCGAGGCCAAGCTCGCCACCTCGACGCGTCGCGAGCTCCCTGCAGGGATGCGCTGGGGATCGCTTGGAATTGCAATTCTGGTGGCTCTAGTGGGGCTCGCGCTCGTCCGAAATCAGCAAACTGCTTATGCGATGACCGGTTGGTTTTGGGGATCGGGGGGAAGCGAGTCGTACGATGTTTACGCCGCGCGCGGTGTCGGAGATGGCGATGCGCTGGTGGCCGCCACCGACGATGCACGCAGCTTCGGCGCAGTCGAAAGCGAACTGTTCCTCGACAGCGAAGAGCCGAGCCTCTACGACATGTTCAACGACATGTATGGCGAGCCGCACAAGACCAAGCAATCCGAGCGGGCTGTCGCGCTCGCTGGCCCCAATCAGGAGAAAAAAGAGAAGTCGCGGATGGCGAAGAGCGAAGACTCGGGGCGTGAGTTTTCGACCGTTCGGCAGCCTCGCAAGCGGAGTCTGCAGCAGCTCGCGGACCGCGAAGATGCTGCGGTAATGAAGGTGATTGGGCGCGTCCCTCTGCACGTTCGGTTGCAAACATTCGACCAGTTCGATGGAACCACCTGGACCGAGCGGAGCGAAGCCGAGGTGCGCGAGATCCTCGAGATCGAAAACGATCTCCCCCTCACGATGTATCGTCCCACACTCACCATGAACATGCGCGACGGAATGCCTTGGATCGAAGTGCATCGCTCGCTGCAGTCGCCAGCAGCCGCACCAGCGGAGCGGCACAAACTGCAGATTTTGCATCTCACCACTTCGCGAATTCCGACACCGGTGCATACGACAGCAGTGCATATCGACAAGGTCGATCAGCGCGATTTCTTCAGCTGGACGAGCGACGATTGTTTGAAGCTCGAAGGGCGCGAGAAAGTACCGCCACTCACCGTGATTCACTTGCGCTCGCAAACAATTGCGCCACATCTGGCGATCGAGCAGTTTCTCGTCGATTCGCCGAAGTCGACGCGCCGCTACCTGACGATTCCAGCGACTGTCGATCGCGAAAAAGTGCAAGCGCTCGTCGATGGCTGGTGCAAAGGTCGTTCGCGCGGCTATGCGGAAATCGAATGGATTATCGAAAAACTACGGGAGAATTGCATCGTCGATCCCGATGCAAAAATCGATCCGAAGGTAGAAGATGTCGTGGGAGAACTACTGCTCCGCTCGCACTGCGGCCACGACTACCAAGTGGCAACCGCAGCGGCAATTTTACTCCGCATGCGGGGCTATCCCGCGCGGCTAGCTACCGGCTTCTATGCCCGTGAAGATCGCTACGATGCCTCGAAGGGGCTCACTCCGGTCCTCCCTTTCGATACCCATGTCTGGGTCGAAGTTTGCCTCGATGGCTGGACCTGGACAACCGTCGATCCATCGCCAGAACATCCGCCGCTGGGGCCGCCACGCACACTGGCAGAACGGATGGGCTCGCTGCTCATCGCGCTGCTGTCGATGGTGCGCGAGAACGCCGGAACAGCTTGCATGATGGTGGCCGCAACAGCCTGTGCCACCTACTACTGGCGATTCATCGCCGATATGGGCCTGCTCGTGATGTGGCGACTCTCAATGCGAGGGAGCAGCCGCTCGAAGCTGCTCGCGACAGCCCGGTTGATCGAGTGCCGCGCGCAGCTCGCCTGCTGTGGGCGACCGATTGGGCAAACGATGCGCCGCTGGCTGCTTCCGATCGCCGAGTCACTTGACTCGCGTGCTCTCGATTCGCCAGGGGCCACTTCTAGCTTGAATCAAATGCTCGAACTGCTCGAACCGCTGATGTTCGCGCCAGCTGCCACAGCGGAAGAGCGGCTGCATGGTCGCGACGCGGAAGTGACGGCGATTTGCGACCGCTTCGGGCGTGCCTTCAGCCTCGCCAGTTTGCTGCGGCATGTGCGCGAAACCAAGCGCGCTGCGAGCCAAGTTGAAGCTTCCAGCACAAACGCAGCGCCGCTCGAAACGCTCCCGAGCGAGAAGAAGCGAGCTGCTTAAGAGGAATGCATATTGCTGTGTCAGTTCGCTTGTATGTCCCGCGCGTGATGGTGTGATTGGGCTGGTATTTCTCGATAAATAGAGGTGATTTTCGATGTCGGCAACTGTTGCAGCCCCCCATCATCACGGCACCCCGAGTGCGCGAGGAACTTGCCCTCATCAGCCAGCCATCGATGGTTTGCGTGTGGCGCTCAACGCCGCTCTGCTGGGGAAGGAAGATGTCGTCGAACTGGTCCTCTGCTGTTTGCTGGCCCGTGGTCACTTGCTGTTCGACGATCTGCCAGGCCTCGGAAAAACGACACTTGCGAAAGCTCTTGCGACCGCAGTGGGAGGCCGCTTTGCACGTGTCCAGTGCACCCCCGATTTGCTGCCGAGCGATATCACCGGTTTTAATTTGTTCAACCAGCAATCGCGCGAGTTCGAGTTTGTGTCGGGGCCGGTCTTCAGCGATGTGCTTCTGGCCGATGAAATCAATCGCGCGACACCTCGCACGCAAAGTGCTCTCTTCGAAGCGATGGCCGAACGTCAAGTGACCATCGATAACCAGAGTCGTAAGCTGAGCGATACTTTTTTTGTCATCGCGACGCAAAACCCGGTCGAAAGCCACGGCGCTTATCCACTGCCAGAAGCTCAGCTCGATCGTTTTGCTATGAAGCTTCGCATCGGTTATCCGAGTCGCGGCAGTGAACTCGCCATGCTGGCGGCACAGGTTGGTGTGTCGAGCGATCGTCCGGCGGGAAGTCCAGTGGTCGATCCGTCGCAGCTTCGAGCGCTACAGCATCACGTGGCACAGGTGGCTGTGAGTCAGGTGGTGCAGGAGTATCTGGTCGATCTCGCCGCAGCGACGCGCAATCATCGCGATGTTCGGCTGGGACTATCGCCGCGGGGACTTCTCACCTGGCAGCGCGTGGCGCAGGCTCGGGCCCACTTGAAGGGGCGCGACTACGTCACTGCCGACGACGTGCAAGATGTCGCCGGTCCTGTGCTGGAAGTTCGGCTGCCGGTCGACAATTCGCGCGCCGCTGCGATTGTGGCCGATATCCTGGCGCAAGTGGCGACTCCGAAAGTCCCGAGCGTTTAGAGCGACACTCACTTTTTTATAGCGGCTGTTTCGTCCATTTTCGCAAGGATTACAAACGCCACACGCTAGCTGCAAAAGCGAAACGGCCAGCGCAGGAGTTTTTGAATCTCCACACGCTGGCCGTTGATCTGGCTTGGCGTTACGGTTCCAGCTCGACATTCCAGTACGCTTCGCTCAGGAACTTCGTCCAGCTTTGGATCGGAATGTGCGTAGCGGCATAAAGTGGTCGCCAGCGCGGACGGATCGGCTTCTGACGAATCTTCATTCTCGCTTCGTCAGGAAGTTTGTCCGCCTTTCGCTTGTTGCACTCGACGCATGCCAGCACGCAGTTTTCCCAGCTCGATGCGCCGCCACGCGAGCGCGGCAGCACGTGATCGATCGTCAGCTCGTGCATGCCGGGCTGACAGCCGCAGTACTGACAGGTGTAGTGATCTCGCTTAAAGAGATTGCGTCGGCTGAAGCTGACATTTCGCTCGGGGAGCTTATCGAACGTACGGAGCGCAATCACTTCCGGCACGCGCATTTGCGAACGGACCGACTGCAGATAGAGTTCGCCTTCGCCCGGAGGGATCTTGGCCCAATCGACCCAGTCGTACAGTTCGTAGTCACGCGGATCGACCACTTGCGCAGCTTCGTTCCACACCAGGATCAGTGCCCGCTGCACGGTCGATACATGAATCGGCTGCCAGTTGCGGTTCAGCACCAGCGTGGGGCGATCCAGAATTCTTCCCACCATTACCAGCTCCCTCTCTCAACGATACGGCGATTGCTCCCGAGGTTAGCAGCGAATCACACGACGAATGAGTGCCACGACATCGCACCAGTAGCGAGCGTGAAGCAGTTCGGCACCGGAGGCTACGCACACGTCGTTTACAGCTTCTGTAGCTTGTTGCTACGGAAGGAGCGTCGGACGCTTTAGTACCTACGAGGTCGCAGTACCTGGAAGGTGTGATCCAGCAGAAAAGAGGTCGCCAGCGGTGTTCGGCCAGTCGGCTTGCCAGCAAATTTTGCCGCACCAAACGAAACGGTTGTGTGCAGCGAGCGCTAGGTGGGCCAACGGTACGGACCGCAGCTGCGACCAAGCCCTGGGCAGGATGGTGCGAAGCCAGCGGAGTGACATGCCACGCTTGCTAGTAGCAGCGAGCAACTCCATGAGAGTTGCCGCTACCACTTGCTATTGCACAGGATAGACCGCTTCGGTGTCTAGTCGGTTCGGCACGTTCTGGCCAACTTCACCCAGATTTTACTTCTTCTCGGTGGCGTCGGCGGGTGGCGTTTCAGCCGGTTGGGCATCGGTTGAGGAGGGTGCAGCCCCTTGTTTTTCGAGCCAAGTGGCACGCAGCTGGTTGCCGATTTTCTGGGGCGAATCGTCATTCTTATAGAGCTCGATCGCTTCGCTTGTTTTCCCGAGGAGTTCGTAGCAGCGGGCCAGATTGTAGGTGGCGCCACTTTCCCAAGGGGTCTCGCCACTGGCGAGCGTCCGATCGCGGAACCACTCAGCTGCCGCTTCGTAGCGTCCCGATTCGAAGTACGTGATTCCCATCCAGTAGGTCGCGTGCTGTTTCGCTCGACGGGCAATGAACGTCATGTTCGCGGCAACTTCCCCTTGCATCTTTTTGTCTTGAGGCAAGATCTGATTGATCCCTGCTTTCTGACGGACTGAATCGCTGGCCGAGAACAGATCGATCTCGGCATCGGGGGGACGCGATTCGAGGTAAATGGTGCGGGCCCCTTTTTCCTGGTCGACGGTGTCGAACTTCCCTTGGAAGTGCAGGTTGCGGGCTTGCATCAGGGGATGCTGGCCTTGGAACATTTGCGTTTCGCGGATGAAGGTGGTGAGCGCCGCAGGATCGGTGGAGAGTTTCTCTTGCTGACCAACTTGGTACAAAAACGCAGCAAAAGGGACGCGCCAGAGACTCACGCTGCCGATCCGCGAAGTAGCGCGAAGCCGCTTCTCGAGCGCTGTCGGGCTGACCGATAGTGCCAAACGCTGCTCCCCCACCAGCGACGATTCGAGCAGCGCCATGCGCCGCGAAAGTGCTTCGGGCTCGGCGTCGATGAAGGCGACGACGGTTTTCAATTGGCTCGCTTGCACCCGATATTTTTCGTCTCCAACGGTTAGCGCCTCGAGCAACTGCGGATCGCTTGCCAGGTCGGTCAGCGTAGCGATTCCAGTTCCCGACGTCGTTGGAACAGGAAAGCCAAGTTCCGTGTCGAAGAGATAGAGTTCTTTACCGATCAAGACCGCCGGGAGCCACGCAATGCTGGCCCCTTCCCCTTCTGCCGGATCGGTGGCGAGCATCACAGCATCGATGCTGAGTTGACGACAAAGCAGCATGAAAATGCGAGCCCGTTCCCAAGCATCGCCGCGACCATAGAGGAGTGACTGGAGCGGCAAATGGGCATAGCCCGGGCCAACGTCGCCCCGTCGACTTGGAAGCATCGGTCCCTCGGTCGAGCCGGGAGTTGCGGCGGTTGCTTTCGGTTCCGCCGGAAGCGGGTCGAGCTGAATGTTGCGGACCGTCCAGTCGAACAGCAGTTCGGCATGCCGGAGCTGTGAAACCGTTTCGCTGCCGAGCTTCGCTTCGTTTTCAGCAAGCCATTTTTCCATCGCAGGAGAAGAAGCCTCGGTGTTTTTCGCAAGACGCGAGGCGATATCGTGAAGCCACAAGTTCTGCTGCAAATAGCCCAGGTCGAGCGGCGAGAATTCCGTCGCGTCGAGATTGCCAAGTGTCGGCAGGATTTGATAGGCGCGCGGAATTTGCTGCACCATCGGATCGGGTTTCCAGTTGGCCTCGAGCTGCTGACGCCCGATCCACTGGTTGAGATAGTAGAGCGTGTCTTTCGACGATTGATCGGTGGTGGAGTTGGCGACTTCGCGAAGTGCACCGACCGCCAAGCTCAGCGTGTCGACAACCTGCGATTCTTGCGACTCATCGCCGAGCGTCGTCGGTTTGGGAGCGGTGCCGCTGCAGCCCGATGTGAACATGGCGAGTCCAACGACCGCGACAATCACGGCCGATAGTCCGACCATAGTGCAGCGTTCGATCGACCAGCGAGGAGTGTCTTGCGAGGGGCTGTTCATGAGAAGCTCGTGACTAGTTGGCGAATCGCCAGGACGCGGCTGAGGACATCAGAAAAGGTGGCCAAGGGAAGCATGTTGGGGCCGTCGCTTGGCGACTTGTCGGGATCGGGATGCGTTTCAAAGAAGAGCCCGTCGACGCCGATCGCTACTGCGGCCCGCGCGAGTGGCTCGACCATTGCTCGATTGCCCCCCGTAGCGCCACCAAGTCCACCCGGCTCTTGCACACTGTGCGTGGCATCGAACACGACCGGACAGCCCAGCGAACGCATCTGCGGCAGCGAACGCATGTCGTTCACCAAGCGGCCATAGCCAAAAAAGGTTCCGCGTTCGCACAGTAGCACGTTTTGGCAGCCAGCAGAGCGAAGTTTTCCGGCGACGTGGGCCATGTCCCATGGGGCCATGAATTGCCCCTTCTTCACATTCACCGAGCGGCCTGTTTGAGCAGCAGCGACGAGCAAATCGGTTTGACGCGCGAGAAAAGCGGGGATCTGTAGTACCGTGCAAACTTCAGCCGCAGCCGCGGCTTGATACGACTCGTGGATGTCGGTGGTCACCGGCAAGCCGGTTTCGCGAACCACACGATCGAGGACCTTCAAACCACCTTCCAGACCCGCGCCACGAAACGCGCCGCTGCTGGTTCGATTGGCTTTATCAAACGAGGCCTTAAAAACCAAGTTCACCGGCAAACCGCTGGTGATTCGCTTGAGCTCGTGGGCAATCGCCACGGTGAAATCGGCATCTTCGATCACGCAGGGACCGGCGATGAGCAGCAGGTTTTCGCCGGGTCCACAGCGATAAGGACCGACGTCGATCGGTGTGGGCAATGGGGCGGCTGTGGGCGTCGAATCAGGCATTCCTAGGTGGCTCGCTCGCAAATGGGACTGCGGTCAATCGTTGATCGTAGGTGTCGCTACTGGGCGTGACGATCGAGCCAGTGATCACTCACGAGCACGGTCAGCCGACCCGGTTCTATCGATATGTCGAGTGGCAATTCGCCCCCCGGATCTCCGTCGAGTTGAAACGGAACTTTCCCTGTAGTTTGTACCCGAAGATGAGTCGCTTGTACCTTCACGAAATCGTGAACAGCCCCTTGTTGTCCAAAAACAACAGCGCTGAGGTAATACAATCCCGAAAGTAGCGACCCTTCTTTGAAGGTGCAGATATCAAGCAGGCCATCGGTGCCCGTTGCGGTGGGGGAAATCGCGAGTCCACCGGCATAGCGGGGCAGATTTACGACAAACACCCAGCGAGCTTCCACTGTGCCGGTCCAAGCTCCCTCCGGTGTCCCTGGCGCGCGGTAATCGACGGTTAGCAAGGGATATTCATAAGTACGTATCGCATCGAGGATCGGTTTGGCATACGACCAGTGGCCAATATGCCCACGCCGTTTCCGGTGGAGTCGCCGAACCACTTCGCCATCGAAACCACACCCGGCCATCAGTGTGAACAATCGCCCGTTTGCATTCCCCGCATCGAGCGACAGGAGATTCCCCTCCTCGATGATGCGGACCAGTGCAGCTGGATCGCGCGAGTGCTCGAGATACTTGGCCAGTAGGTTTTCAGTTCCCAGCGGAAGGACGACGATCGGTGTGCCGGGAGGCGTTTGGTTCAGTACCAGCCCAACCGTTCCATCGCCACCTGCAGCTACGACGGCTCGGAGCGATTGATCGGCTTGTCCAGCGGTGGCTCGGGCGGCGAGATCTTCGGGGGAACTAGGCCGGATGACGGTGTAGCCAGCCATGATCAGGTGCTGTTCGACCGCGCCAATCGTATCGATTCGCGAATGGGAGCCAGCGTTGGGATTAGTCCAGAGGAGCACTTGCCGACCAGCGGACGACTTGCCACTTCGCTCGATAACTCCGCTGGCCGCCTGCATCGTGGACTATTTGCCTGATGAGCCTGACGTTTTGAAATGATCGGGGAGTTCGACCCTCGAGCCCCGATCTGCTCCCCCGCTGCTGCATTCTTACCGTCAGAGCGCTAGCTGTGCCTAGCCGGGTAAGTGGCTGGTCTTCATAAACTCGCCAGCTGCTCGTCGCTCAGCCGAATGACAGCAGCCGACACGCTGAAGCCCAGTCTGACCCCTGCTGGTTGGTTGGTAGCCCCTCGTCTGTTGCATTTTGCTACTCCGTTTCCTGTTGCACCTCGATACATAAGCTACGACCTGCACAATTGGCCGCTAGCTCCGATCTCGATGCGTGAGAAACGTGATTGTTGCAAGGTGTTCTTTCATAGAGACTTATGGAAAAACTTTCAGCTTGTAAAAAGTTTTTTGCGTGCGGCACAGTAGCTGCTTTCGTCCCATAAGCGTGACAGGACATGGTGGAGGCTTCGAGAGAGCTTTTGCCGCTTGTTTTGTGACCTGATATTCGCGAGAGACGACGACGGGGTCTCTGACGTAACTTTTGGCTGCATTTCAACTTGCCCCTGGATGCAGCCACTTCTAGCGCGTTCGCTAGGACGTCAGAGACCCCTCGTTTATTCTTGCCCCGAGTGCCAACTCCCTCGCTAAAATCCGCCGATCAGGCTGGATTGGCCGAGCGGCTCTGCCCCCTTCACGAACTCCCAATTCTTGGGCTATGGTTCGTTTTTAGAGGCTATGATTCTTCCGTCACGCTTTGGGAGGGTGGACCACGGCAACCTCGGGCGGTGGTCGATCGGGCGCTTGTGCAATTTTGCTGCAGGGCGAACCCGCCTTCCAAAATGGGGCTCTTTCACTCAAGTCGTGGCAGTTCTCCGCTTTCGGGGCACTTGACGCCCTTCAGCGATTGCCATAATCTTTCCAGTTTGTCGAATTTCCGGGCAGACAATTAGTCGGGCGATAAATTCCGGGCAAAATAGGCCAGCGTAGCTTCAATTGGCAGAGCACCGCATTCGTAATGCGGGGGTTATGGGTTCGACTCCCATCGCTGGCCCTTCTACGCTCCTTGCAAGTCACTTGCTTTCCTAAGCTGAGTCCTTGTAAGGGGTTTCCCGCCGCCCGACCGGTATCACAGCACAGTCCTTCCAGGTCTGAGCCGCGATGCCGCTTGCCGTGCCTAGTACGTATTGTGTGATTCGAGCCAGAGGAGCACTTGGAATATGGCGAGTGTGCAGGTCGATATTCGCGACATTGTTTTGTCGAACTCTTCGTTTGGTCCTCGTGAAATCACCAATCTCTCGCAAACCATTGCCGAAGATTACGCCCAATTCGGCGTGCTTCGCGATGCTGTGGGCGAACTGGAAGTTCGCGAAGATCGCACCCCAGCCGCTGCCGTGCGACTCGGTGTTTGCTACTACCTCCTCGGCCGTTACCGCTCTGCTGCCGAGACTCTCTCGTCGGCTGATGGTGGCGCTGTAGCTCACTATTACCTCGGTAAAACCCGCTTCGCGATGGGCCAGTACGCCGACGCGATCAAGGCCTATGCCGCTGCGAAGGTTGCCGGCTACAACAGCGACGACACGTCGCTCGCCACGGCCGAAGCCCAGCGCTACGAAAAACAGCCTCAGAAGGCAATTGAAACGCTCGACAAGCTATCGGGCGCCGTCGAGCAGACCGCTGAATACCTGTATCAGCGCGGCGCAACCGTGGCTGCTCTTGGTGGCAGTCCGGTGGAAGTTGTCGCGCTGTTCGAACGTGCTGTGGAAGCCGATGGTCGTCATCCTGGCGCCCTGTTCGGCCTCGCGGTCGAGAACGATCGCCATGGCAACGACGAACTCGCCCTGCAGCTCTATCAACGAGCCGCTGGCACATTCCCCACGAACGTCGGCACTCTGATCAATCTCGGCATCCTGTACGAAGATCGTCAGGCCTACGACCGTGCTCAGCAGTGCTACAACCGTGTGCTCGAAGCCTTCCCCGAACACCCACGTGCTCGCCTCTACTCGAAAGATGCTGCTGCCTCGGGCAACATGCTCTTCGACGAAGAAGCCCAGCGCCGCAACGATCGTTTGGCTCAGGTTCTCAGCATTCCTGTGACCGACTTCGAGCTTTCGGTTCGCAGCCGCAACTGCCTGCAGAAGATGGGTGTTCGCACCCTCGGCGATCTCACTCGCACTTCGGAGCAAGAGCTGCTGGCGAGCAAGAATTTTGGCGAGACCTCGCTCGTCGAAATCCGCGACATGCTGCATAGCAAGGGACTTGAGCTCGGCCAATTCGCCGCTGAAAAAGCAGTGGCTGAACCGGTGCTCGACCTCGCTTCGATGTCCCCCGACGAACAGGCTTTGCTCGAACGTCCAATCTCGGAACTCAACCTCTCGGTCCGTGCTCGCAAGTGCATGGCTCGCCTTGGTTTGACCCTGATTGGCGAGCTAGTACGCAAGACTGGCGACGATCTTCTCGAGTGCAAGAACTTCGGCGTTACCAGTCTCAATGAAGTGCGCGAAAAGCTCACGACCCTCGGCATCAAGCTCCGAGGTGACTGAGTTTCGCTCTGCTGTATCTACGCTCGCTATCGAACTCTTGGGCGGTGCTGCCATCTGAGTGGCACTGCCGGCACGTGCAGCAGTGTCTTGGTTCGAACGGTAGAACTTGTAACGCGCCATCGCTTGATGGGGCACTAGGTTAGCTCCGATGGCCAGTCAGTTCTCGTTTTCGCTACTGGCCCACGACTCAACCACAGCAGCGCGGCGCAGCGTCTTTTGCACGCCGCATGGCGAGGTGCAAATGCCGGCGTTCATGCCGGTTGGCACGCTCGGCACGGTCAAAGGCTTGACCATCGACATGGTGCGAGCCACCGGTGCCCAGATGGTGTTGTCGAACACCTACCACCTGGCACTTCGCCCCGGCGACGAAGTGGTGAGGCATCACGGCGGCCTGCACAACTTCATGCTCTGGGACGGCCCGATCCTGACCGACAGCGGTGGGTTTCAGGTCTTCAGTCTCGCCAGTCAGCGAAAAATCACCGAGCAGTCGGCGATGTTCCGCTCGCATATCGATGGCAGTTTGCTCGATCTTTCGCCCGAAAAAGCGATCCAAATTCAAGAGAACCTGGGTAGCGACGTGGCCATGGTGCTCGATCATGTGGTCGAGCTTCCGAGTCCTAAGGAAGTGGTTCGCGATGCTTGCGAGCGCTCGATCCGCTGGGCCAAGCGATGCCAGGAAGCTGCCACGCGCGACGACCAGGCTCAGTTCGCGATTGTGCAAGGGGGACTCGACCCCGAGATGCGGGTCTGGTGCGCTGGGGAACTCGCCAAGCTGAACTTTCCGGGCTATGCGATTGGCGGTCTCAGTGTCGGCGAGACCCCCGAAGCAATGTACGCCGTGCTCGATGCCGTGATGCCCGCCATGCCGGTCGATAAGCCCCGGTATCTGATGGGGGTTGGGCGTCCGATCGATCTGCTCGAGGCGATTCGTCGCGGCGTCGATCTGTTCGACTGTGTGCTACCGACCCGTAACGGGCGAAATGCTCAAGCATTCACCGACCAAGGGCCGATACGCCTCCGCAACAACAAGTATCAGCTCGATCGCGAGCCACTCGATCCGCATTGCCCCTGCCCTGCTTGTCGCCACAGCAAGGGCTACATCCGCCACCTCTTCATCGCCGGGGAGATGCTTGGGCCGATGCTGCTGACGGCCCACAACATCACCTACTACCAGCGGCTGATGGCCGAAGCTCGTGCCGCCATCGAAGCGGGGGAGTTCGAGACCTTCTATCAGCGGAAAAAAGCAGGCTGGACAGCCGCCGGCGGTTGAGCTGGGCAGCGTCGCGCTCGGATCGACAGCGAAAACAGTCGTGCGCCTATCGCAACATCTCGCGCGCCCCTCCGAGGGTGGCCTCCCTGAGGAGCTAGCTCGTGGCTCCCTTGCCCTTGTCCATCTCGACCTAAAGTCTTACACTCAGCAAAGTTTGCCCGACCGGTAGGCCATGTCGGAAGTCTGCTCGTGTAGATTTCTCGGCCTAACCGCGCCCGGGCGTTTTCCGTTTTTCAGGCAGCTCAGCGAAGGCAGTCCCCCCAGCGGCCGGTGAATTCCGGCAGCAACCTGCGATCGGTTGTCGTACGAAAGTCTGTCATGGTGGGTGTTATTAGTTTGGCTTCGGCAATGGCGCTCCTAGGGCAAGATGGGCTTTGGCACCTCTTGGCTCAGCAAGGTGCGGCACCCAAAGGTGACGCCGGGGGCCTTGAGTCGTACTTAACCTTTCTCCCCATCGTGGCCATCGTGATGGTGTTCTATCTCATCATGATCCGCCCCGATCAAAAGAAACGCAAAGAGAAGGAAGCTGCTCTTGCGAGTCTCAAGGTGAACGACCATGTCGTCACGATCGGCGGTATCGCCGGCACCGTGGTGAACATCTCCGCCGAGGCCAAGTTCGTGACCATTCGGGTCGACGACAAAACGGGGACCAAAATCAAGGTGCTCCGTTCGGCGATCTCGCAAGTGGGAACGCTCGAAGAACTGACCGAAGACGAGAAAGCCACCACGAAATAGTTTTCAGCAGCGTGGTGATAGCGCCTCTGCCAGCAGCCCGATGGCTCGCTGACAGAAACTTGCCGCAAGGCAAAGCAAATGCAGAACTGACTTGGGTAGCGATATTGGCTGACTTCCTGAGGGGCAGATCAGGGCGATCCCTGAAGCTCCAGTGACTTGCTCCCAATGAGTGGTGGGCAGAGGAAGTTTTCAGCTCGACGATAAATGATGAGCCAAGCGATTTTATTCGGATAGGGAATGTCCTCTCATGATTGTTGAAGCTTCGCAAAGTTTGCTGTTGGCTGCCAATCGACTAATCGATTTGTCTGCCTCTCCCGTCTTGGGAGTTAGCATCGAAGCGGTGATCGTGATCGCCGCCATCGTGATTGGCTACGCTTTGGGGTTCTTGATTGCCAAGAACCTGCGAGCCCCCGAATACGGCTGGAAGCTCGGGCTGGTGCTCGCCGCTTTTCTCGGCGCACTACCGATGGTCCTTTTCGGCAATTACAAGCTGGGGGTCGACCTGCAAGGTGGTGTGATCCTGGTTTATGAAGTCGATAAAGTCGAAACCGCCGCGCTCGATCCCCAGGGTCGCTCCGACAACTGGGACATGCCCGCACTGATCAAGGTGCTCGGCAAGCGTTTGAATCCCGATGGTCTTAAAGAAATCGTGATTCGCCCCTTCGGCACCGAGCAGATCGAAATCGTCGTTCCTGAAGTCGACTCCAACGAAGTCGAACTCATCAAGCAACGCATCACCACCGGTGGTGCCCTCCGCTTCATGGTGGTGGCTGATCCCTCGATCGATCAGCAGCTGGTGGAAATCGCTCGCGAGCAATCGCAGCGTCCCGGTTTGGAACTCGAAAAGAGCGTAAAGAATGGCGAAGAGCTGATCGGTTTTTGGGCCCGCGCAGCTCGCGAAACCGATGGCGATCCTGAAAGTGCCGAAACGGCTCAGTTCCGCGATCCGAGCCTGTTCTACTCCGTCATTCGCGATGCCCGGACCGGTCAAATCATCGATCTGCCACCGAATGTTATCGGCCAGTTGGCCCAGAACCCTGGTTTCTTTGCACCCTACCTGCAATCGCTCGGCCACAAGCAAATCGACGTTCTGCTGACATTCAACCAGGACTACGACATTCGTGGCGAAGACCTCGGTGTCCCGGCCGAAGGTCGCGATAGCCAGCTCCGTCCTTGCATTCTCTTCTCGATGAAGGGTGAGGGGCGGGCGAAGATGGGTGCGCTCACCTCGGCCAACTTGCAGCGTAAGCTCGCCATTGTGTTCGACAATGAACTCCTGAGCGCTCCGACGATTCAAGAACGCATTTCCGACAACGGCCAAATCACCGGCCAGTTCTCGGAAGCTGAAGTTCGCTTCATGGTCGAAATTCTGAAGTCGGGCAGCATGCCTGTGGTGCTCTACAAGAACCCGATCAGCGAAAACCGAATCGGTTCGATCCTGGGCATGGACACCATCATCAAAGGCAGCCGCGCGATCATTGTGTCGCTCCTCCTGGTGCTCGGTTTCGTACTCGTCTATTACCGCGTCTCGGGAATCGTGGCCTGCTTTGCCCTGGTACTCAACATCCTGTTGACCGTGGCAGCGATGATTTTGCTGCAGGCTCCGTTCACACTTCCTGGTTTGGCCGGGCTGGTGCTCACAGTGGGTATGAGCGTCGATGCCAACGTGCTGATCTACGAACGTATCCGGGAAGAACTTGCTCGTGGCGCTGCTCTGCGGATGGCCATTCGCAATGGTTTCGAGCGTGCGTTCACCACGATTCTCGACAGTAACTTGACCACACTCCTCACGGCGGTGGTTCTCTACGTGATCGGTACCGACCAGATCCGTGGCTTCGGCATTTCGCTGATCTTCGGTATTCTCACGAGCATGTTCACGGCAGTCTTTTGCTCGCGTGTGATCCTGGAACTTGGCGAACGAGCCTTCCGCTGGAAGACCCTCGAGATGACCAAGTTCATGACCAACCCCACGATCGACTGGGTGAAGTATTTCGCGCCAGCCACCACGGTCTCGGTGGTGCTGATTCTGATCGGACTGGTCGCCACCATTGCTCGTGGACCTGGCCTGTTTGATATCGATCTGGCAGGTGGCACCAGCGTGACCTTCACGCTCAAAGAGCCGATCCAAGATGCTGAAGTCCGGACAATGCTCGACTCGGTCTTCAAAGGTGCCGTGAACGAATCGACGAAGAGCAAAGTTGACTATCTGATCAATGAAGTGCAAGTCGAAGGTTCACCTGCAGGATCGAACTACAAGGTCGACAGCTCGCTGGAAGAGGTGGATGACCTGAAGAAGTTGGTTGAAGAGGCGTTCACCAAGGATGGCAAGTTGCTCCTCACCACCTTCGCGATGAGCGCCGATGCTCCCGTGGAAGTGAAGGAAGCAACGCCACCACCGGTCGATACTCGTACTCCGGAAACGACCCCACCCGCTACGGAAAAGCCGGGTGAAGTCCCTGCCGAAGTTCCAGCGGAGAAGCCTGCTGAAACTCCCGCCGCTGAAAAGCCAGCGGAAGCTCCCAAGGCTGAAGAGCCACCGGCAGAAGCACCCAAGGCAGAAGATAAGCCTGCCGAAGAAGCGCCGAAGACGGAGGAAAAACCGGCAGACGAGAAGCCCGCCGAAGAGAAGCCAGCGGAAGAAGCGAAACCTGCCGAGTCGACCGAGCCTGCTGCCGAAGGGAGCTGCCAAGAGCCAGCTGCTGACGACAAGCCCGCCGACGAAGCTAAGCCCGAAGAAAAGCCAGCCGAAGAGAAGCCAGCGGAGACCACGCCGCCAGCCGAAGCTGCTCCAGCGGAAGAGAAGCCTGCGGATGCTCCGAAGACTGAAGACAAACCGGCAGAAGAGAAGCCAGCTGCTGAGGCAACTCCAGTGCCTGAAGCACCGGCTGCAGTCGCTGCTCCCGAGGGACCTGCCACCACTACCGAGACCCCTGCCACTCCAGCAGTTGTCGCCAATGAACCTGAAGTGAAGTCGTCGTTCAAGCTGACGTTCGATACCAGCTCGATCAGTGCTCAAGCACTCCGCGATCGGGTGCTCAACGCCGCTCGCTCGGCCATCAACGAAGATCTGTCGGTGAAGCTCGAGAACCCCGACTGGGACAATCTCGATCAAACAGCAGCGTTCAAAGAGTGGACCGTGACCCTGCCCGTTTCGACCGATAAAGCGGCCAAGGTGATCGATGCGATGAAGTCGGAACTCGATGGTGCTCCTGTGTGGCAAACCTCGAGCAAGATTGGTGGTCAAGTTTCGAGCGATACTCGCTGGCGTGCAATTGCTGCACTCGCCTTCAGCATCGCCGGCATGATCGCTTACATCTGGTATCGATTTAACAACGTCACTTGGGGTATCGCAGCAGCTGTTGCTCTGCTGCACGATTCGCTGATCATGCTCGGTGCGATTGCTGCCAGCCTGTGGCTCACCAGCCTCCTCGGCTTTGCGGGGGTGGAAGAGTTCAAGATCAGCCTGCCGGTGGTAGCCGCGTTCCTGACGCTGATTGGCTACTCGGTGAACGATACGATCGTGATCTTCGACCGTATTCGCGAAATTCGTGGCAAGAGCCCCGATATCACGAGCAAGATTGTCAACGACAGTGTGAATCAGACCCTCAGCCGCAGTTTGCTCACCTCGGGCACGACGCTGATGGTGGTGACGATTCTCTACTTCTTTGGTGGTCCTGGGGTGCACGCGTTTGCGTTTGCTCTGGTGATTGGTGTGATCGCTGGTTCGTACAGCACGATCTACATCGCCTCGCCAATCTTGCTGTGGCTGCTTGGCAAAGAGATTGCGGCACCAGCCGCAGCTCCTGCCGAAGTCGTGAAGAAGTAAATCCGTAATCGCGATTGGTTCGCGACAATCTGTCTTTCCAAGTCGCGTGATGAGCAGCCGCTTATCACGCGACTTTTTTTGCGCGCGGTGCGACAGTAGACCAGTCCGCCACAAGCGCGGCGCTCTCTCGCTCAACGTCCATTTGTGCCAATTAGAAAGCGCATAGCGACTACGAAGAGCCTTCGGCGCGGCCCACTTTTTTTGTGGCTCGCTCGGGAGGAAAGCCGATATCGAAAGGGGCGTATTCTCGGCCAAGAGAATGCGTGCCCAGAAGCGATCGGACAGCGTGCCGATCGCGTGTGCGAAGTGCGGCAGCATGATTGCGGCCGCCTGAACTGCCCCAGTGGGCAACGGACTGCTCGATACGTGTGGGTGAATCTAGTTTCACCAGCGGGAAAGAGTTGTCCGGTGAATTGCAAACAATTGGGCTTAACCGCTTGCGTGGTGGTGATTGGCGTATCGGCTGCCTGGCCGTTTCGACGGCAAGTAACGGCGTCGCCGGTCGAAAAAGTGCCACTCCCACAATCGCGCCCCTTCGCGGGTAGTTCTCCGGGCATAACGCTCGAGCGGCCCGATGTTACGCTGCAACTCGCTGGTGAAAGCGAGCCCTCGCCAGCGATTGATTTGCTCGAGAGCGAGCAAGCGGCATCTCCTGCCATCGCACTCGCTCCTAAGCCGAAAGAAGATGCGGCGGCAATCACCACAAGCGCGCTTCCGCCAGCACTGCCGACCCACTTTAAGCCGATCCTTCCCGATCTTACCTCGGGTCCCGAAACGATCGACTCGCGAGCCCGCATTGATTTCGCAGCTAGTGGGGCGTCGATGATGGTGCGCGATGATGCGCCGCGTGCACGAGGTGACGATGATCGTGTCGATCCCCGCGCCGCCGTGCCATGGATGACCGAGAATCAGCAGCCTTTTCCACGACCACCCAAGAAGCTTCGTCGGCATGCGATTCAGGATGGCGATTCGCTCGAGCGGCTTGCCGAGCGCTATCTCGGCGAGAAATCGCGGGCTAATGAAATCTATGCGCTCAATCGCGAGTTGCTGACGAGTCCCGATCTGTTACCGCTGGGACGTGTGATCATGATCCCGCCGCGAGATCCAGCTGAATCACCCGTGGTAACGACCGAACTCTCCGAGAATCGGCTGACCCCCGTGACAGCGTCGCCACCGCTCGACGAACAATCCACTCCTTACGGCGTGGCGCGGCCTGTTTCCTCGGGAGGTGTCCAGCGAGCACCTAGTGCAGCTGCGAAAGATGCATCCAGCGAGTCGGCTATAACGCCGATCGGCGAACCACCGCCACCCGAAGATATTTCGAATCTTCCGTCGGCCAGTTCGTCGGGAGGCGTGCCACCAGCAGAAGCAGAGCCTGCGCCCAAGATTATCGAACTGCCGCTCGAGCCTCTGTAGTGCTCGCCTAGGGCTCAAGTAGCCGCAGGTTGCGTGCGACTTCTATTGTCCCAGGGGATTAATACGTTCAGACCACGAGTACTCGTCGAGTTTGGCGACGAGACGCAGCTCGATGAAATTCGCCACAGCGCGTGGCGTATCGAGACCTGGTCCCAGCAGTTCAGCACCTTGCAGCGACGTGTCGGGCGTCATCAGGAACAGATCGAGCTTCTTGCGACGTTCGTCGGGATCGGTCGGTGGCTTGATGTGGTGTGTCTGCAGAATGCCATGCAACCGTTTGGCATCGGCCAGCGATTTGGTGTTCTGATTGCCAGCCGCAATCATCGTCGAGAGCTTGCCGCGAATGACTGGGTGGGCCATGGCGTCGCGGTTGGTGAGTCCTTTGAACGTTTGCAGAGGTGACAGCAGCACGAGTGCTTTGACGTCCTGGCCTTGCTTGAAGGATGGCAGCAGCGGAGCATTCCAATCGACCACGCTCCAGCGCATCGCCACGATGCAGCTGAAGTCGGCGGCGATGATGGTGAGTGCCTCGACATTCAGATCGCCATCGTTGTTTTTTTTGACCAGAAACTTCTTCACCGCTTCGACGTCGAGCACCATGGCTTCCAAATCGCGAGCTCGAAACATCTCGCGGTTGAGTTCGCGAGTATCTCCCGTGGGAAGACGGGCTTGCATGCTCTGGCCATGTCCGCGCAGGTCGACGGTGACCACGGCATGCCCCAGCGACTGGACGTACAGAGCCATGTTGCGATAGTCGCTACGCTGCCCCTCCCAGCCGTGCAGCATCATGACGGGCACCGCTTTTTTCCCGAGTTTGCCGGCGTAGTAGGTGCAGCGGAGGATCACGCCATCTTTGGTCTCGAGCGAGATATCTTCGGGCTCAGCGGGCTTTTCCTCTTCCCCCTTTTTGCCAGGCACCGGTTGCTTCGGCACGACGGGGGGAGCCGCTTTGGGGGGCATCGGCTGGGGACGTGTCGGAGGAACTGCTGGCGCTTGAGCGAGGGATTCGGCCGTGGCAGCGCAGATGGCGGCGAGGGAAACCACTGCGGCACGTCGGCTGATCAGCGGCTGAAGGTCTCGATCGAGCGAGATTCCGTCGTTCGGAGTTCCGCGGCGTGGAGAAGGCATGATCGTCTCGCTTGGAATCAGAATTGTGGGTCGATAAGCACACCGCTCAGTTCTGCTAGCGGCGGTCGGCACTTCTTGAAGGTGTTCCATGCTCCCTTAAGACCAATTTAATGGCCTCCCGAGCAACGGTTTTCCATCACCTAATCCTAAATGGCACAAGGGCGAGCGTCAATTGAAACCCTTGACGCTTCACGAAGTTACATCGGATAAAGCCAGCGTCCCTGAGGGGGTGAAATCGAGGCCGGGAATAATCGGACCAGAGCGGCACGAATAAGCCTGCGACCTAAAACTTGCCAGAACCTTCGCTTTACGGACAGCGGTTGGTCCGAAAGTCATTGTTTTGGGTAGTTTGCGGTGTCTGGGTGGTGTTGGAAAACGCTCTGCTAGCTCGCCTAAAAAATTGTGCTAGTCGAGTGGATACTTCCGACGCTGTGGGACGTTTCTAGCTAGTGGAGCACCCTCCGGCAACTGTTGGACGACGCTGGGCTGGCACCAAGCCTCCCCACAGAAGAACGGCCGGTTCACTCCCAGGCAAAATGCTTGCAAAGCAATCGATTTTGGTAGAGAATGCTGGTTTGGAAGAAACAACTCGTGCTGTGGCAACCACTTGAGTGTGGTGCATGCAACTTAGTGTGAGTTGGAGTTAGTTCCTTAGCGAGCCATTCGGCTCGAGCGAAATACAACTGACGATGTCGGTGGTTGACCTAGCTCGGCACAAGCGGTGCTTGGCTGGGGATCAACGGCTGACAAGTTAGCGAGACATCTAGGCCAATGCACCACCAGGGCGAGTGCATTCCTTTCGGAAGCGGGAGACGCATCTGTGAAGCTCATCGAAGGCTTACGAGTTTGGTGGCAGCGACAAACGGGCGAGGAAGAGACTCCGTTTGATGGCGATTCGCCAGCATTCGTGGCGAGCCTCATCGTGCACATGGTCTTGATCATGGCGCTCGGTCTCGTGCCGATGATTGTGAAAAACAATCAGGTCAATCTGACCATCGACATGCCCACTCCCGAAGAGGAAGTGGTGGAACTGAAAGTTCCTGAAGAGTTCTACTTCAGCGAAACTCCAGCCGAAGAAGTGGGCGCTAACAGCGTCAATGGCGATGCAATCGCTCTTTCGATGGCTCAAGTCGTTTCCGAGATCTCGGCGATCCCGAACCATCTCGATGTCGATCCCACGGTCGATAGCGTCGATGTCGAAATCAATAACGCCATCGAAGTTGCCACCGGCCTGAACTACAGCGATAACCTCGCCGTGAAGGGTGCTGCTGGTGAAGGAACCACTGGTGCGGTAGGTGCGATCGATCGCATGACCCACGAGATTCTGCTCTCGCTCGAAGAACGAAAAACGCTTGTCGTTTGGCTCTTCGACGGCACCGCCAGTCTGGTACCCCAGCGTCAAGCCATCCACGATCGCTTTGATCGTATCTATCAAGAACTCGGCATCATCGAAGCTGCCGGCAACGAATCGTTCACCAAGCATGAAGACAAGCCACTCCTCTCGACCATCGTGTCGTTTGGACAAGGCATTCAGCTGATGACGAAGAAGCCCACCGATAGCCTCGCTGAACTCAAGCAAGCCGTTCTCGACATCAAAAACGATGACTCGGGAACCGAAAACGTCTTCTCAGCCGTTCACGACGCCGCGAAGAATTTCGCTTCGTTCCGCTACACCAGCGGCGAGAAGGCCGAGCCCGAACGAAACGTCATGCTGGTCGTCTTCACCGACGAAGCTGGCAGCGATCAAGCCCGACTCGAAGAGACCGTGAAGATGTGCCGCCGCTGGGCGATGCCAGTCTACGTGATTGGTGTCCCTGCCCCATTCGGCCGCAAAGAAACGCAAATGAAGTGGGTCGATCCGAACCCCGAGTTCGATCAAACCGCTCAGTGGGGCATCGTCGAACAAGGTCCTGAATCGCTCTTCCCTGAGCGAATCAAGATGGGTTTTGCCAGCAGTGAAGAAGACGACGACGCCATCGATTCAGGCTTCGGACCGTTTGCACTCACTCGCTTGTGCGTGGAAACGGGTGGTATCTACTTCGCCGTGCATCCCAACCGCGATGTGCGTCGGGCAGTCACCCGAAATGAAACGCAAGCCTTCTCGGCTCACCTGAAGTATTTCTTCGATCAGGAAGTGATGCGAAAGTATCGCCCCGACTATGTGTCGGTTCCTGAGCAGACGAAGCGTATCAGCCAAAACAAAGCCCGCTGGGTGCTTGTCCAGGCTGCTACCCAAACGCAGCTCGACCAGATGGTCAGCCCAACACTCCGCTTTGTGAAGTCCGACGAAGCCGCTTTTGCGACCGCTTTGACTGAAGCTCAGCAAGTGTCGGCTCGTGCAGAACCGAAGATCAATTCGGTTTACGAACTTCTGAAGCAGGGCGAAACCGACCGCGAGAAGGAAACCATTCTCCGCTGGCAGGCTGGCTACGATCTTGCCATGGGTCGCGTGATCGCTGCCAAGGTTCGGACCGAGGCCTACAACGCCATGCTCGCTGCTGCTAAGCGTGGTCTCAAGTTCAAGGACGAAAAAAACAACACCTGGATTCTCGAACCTGCTGATGAAATCACCGTCGGTTCGGCACTCGCCAAACTGGCCGATCGCGGCAAGATGTACCTCAATCGTGTCGTCACCGAGCACCCCGATACACCCTGGGCTATGCTCGCTGAGCGCGAACTCAAAACGCCGCTCGGATGGACTTGGAAAGAAGAGTTCACCGACACCAGTCCCCGCATGATGGGTGATGGTGTAGGGAATGCTCCGGCTCCAGCCAACGATGCTTTGATGATGCTTAAAAAGGGCCCACCGAAGCGTCCACCACCAAAACTGTAAGACTCCCACGAGCTAAGCTTGCCGCACGCTCAGCTTCAAACAGCGTGCGGTCAAGAAACATCGAAGGCCAGTGACGTTTGCGTCGCTGGCCTTTTTTGTTGGTGTCTGCTGAAAGGTCTTAGCTAGGATCAGTCGCCGATGAAGGCGGCATCGAGTCCGTAGTCTTCAATTCGATCGTAGGCGTAGAAGTCCTTGGCGATCCGCTGCGACAGCGTGTGCAGGAAGATCGTGCGGAAGTTGGCATCCCCTTCCGTCACGTGGCGAGCACCGTTCTCAGGAAAGCGAATCTCCTGGCGAGGGCTCTCAAAAACCACTTTGCCCCCCTGCTTCATGTCGTAAACGCGGGTGCTGACGTTGGCGCGACCTTTCAGCAAGGTTTGCCCTTCATGGATGCTGAACGATCCCAAATCGATGCCGAGCACCATGTCGGCCTTCACACCCCGGCCAATCTCGCGATAGTCGGTCACATCGCCGTTGTGGTTGTCGATCCAGTCTTCCACTTCCGCCTGGCGTACCAAATCGATTCCCGGCACGTTGTACCCCAGTGTCACCCCGATTTGACGAGCGAGCGCGTCGGCTTCGCTCCCAGGACCACCGAGTGAATTGGCATCGAGACAAACCACGGCTACCCGTTTGTTCTCGAGTCCGCTGAACTTTGCGTCGACCTTGTCACCTTGCACCAGATACATCATCTGGGCCATGAATCCACAGCCTGGCGCCGTGCTAGTGATCGCTGCGAGCGATCCGAGCGATAGCAGTTTGAGCACATTTCGTCGGCTGGTCATGGGCACTCCTTTGCCTGTCGATGCTGCTCCACATCCCTGCGAGCAAGATCGGTCGAACAATCAAAACTAAACTTCGAGCATCAACTCGCCATCGAGAGTCGAACGCCCCAGTCGATCAAGGTAATCACTACCACAAACACACACACGGCCACGGCCGGTCCATCGCGGAACTTCACCAGCCACCAACGGCCAATAAGTCCCGAAACGGCAAACCACGGACCACCAATCATCGCCGCGAGGGCGAGTGTCAGTCCGCCGCTGTTGGTTCGCGCTGCTGCCACCAGATTGCCTCGCGTGGCATAGGCCCACGATGTGGTCATGCCGCACGCCGGACAGCGAATTCCCGCCAATTGCACCATGGTGCACTCGGCAAGTCCCAGCTGTCGATGCGTGCCAAAACCCGAGGAACTCGGCGTCAGTTGCGATGCAACCACCAGCAGCGTGATGGCTCCAAAGCCCAAGATCAAGGCAATGGATCGCTGCCACCACACCAGGCGCGGAGGCTCTGGCGCGATAGCTCGATTTGCGGCGGGAGAATAGCTGACCAAAGCAAGGCTCCGCAAGATCGATTCCGAAAGAGATTGCGTGACAAAGGCGCGCCAGTTCGACCGGCAGGCTCATGCTTGAATGTAATCTGCCCCAAAACGACGTGCTAGTTAACCGATCGTCAGGAGGCGAAGCGTCAGCAGGCCATCTCGATGGTGGCTACATCAGCGGTGGCAGTTCTTTGCTAGCAGGGGTGATTGGCAAATCGACTTCACGCACCATCAGCCGCCGGATTGATCGCGCACGGCCTGTCGCGGGGTCGATGTTCACCACCGTTGCTGCCAAGCGGACATCTTCGGTGGCGACATCGAAGTGCGTCGGCTCGAAATTGAGCGTGGTCGAGAGGACCCGGTCGATGCGCCGCCCCAAGATACTTTCATAGGGACCGGTCATCCCCACATCGCATTGCATCGCCGTGCCGCCGGGCAAAATTTGCTCGTCGGCTGTCGTCACATGGGTGTGGGTTCCGAGCACGGCACTCACGCGGCCGTCCACCATGCGGGCCATCAGCTGCTTATCGCTGGTCGCCTCCGCGTGCATGTCGATCACGCGAATCTTCACTTCGGGTGGAATCTCGGCAAGCGCTTTTTCGACAGCATGAAACGGACAGTCGACAGGACGCATAAAAACGCGTCCCAGAACACTAATCACCGCGACAGGAACACCTGCTGCCGAGTTGACGACAGTCCAGGTTCGCCCCGGCGCATCGGCGGGGAAATTCGCCGGCTTCACGATGCGCGTTTCTCCCTTCAGCACCGGCACGATCTCGCTCCGGCGATAGATATGGTCGCCAAGCGTGACGCAATCGACCCCGGCAGCAATCAGCCTCTTGTAGCTGTTAGGGCTCAGCCCGCTTCCGTCGGCCGCGTTCTCGGCATTAGCGATCACGAAGTCGATCGGCTCCTTCTCGCGCAAGTAAGGAACCGCGGCGAGCGTCACCCGCATCCCCGGTTTCCCCACAATATCGCCAATCAGCAGGAGGTTCATCAGGCGTGGCCTTCGGCCTTGAAGGTGCGAGGGACTCGAGGCTGGGAGAAGCGGAATTCCCAAACGGAAAGCTGATCGTGGACGGCTCTGAGCGACCGAGGCCAGCAGGCAACTCTCTTGCCCACAAGCCTGGAGTCCCTAAGTCCCGTCCTACTTCGCTACCTCCGTGAACCGCGATTCGCGGACAACAGTCACTTTGATTTCACCGGGATAGGTCAGTTGCTCTTCAAAGGCTTTGGCAATGTCGCGGCAAATCTTGGCTGCCTTGGCATCGTCGGTATCGCGGCTGCTGGCGATCACGCGCAGTTCGCGACCGGCTTGAATCGCAAACGCTTGTTCGACACCAGGAAAGCCGACGGCAATCGACTCGAGTTCTTCCATCCGCTTGATATAACGCTCGAGCGACTCGCGACGAGCACCAGGGCGCGACGCGCTGCAGGCGTCGGCAGTGGCCACAAGCATGGTGTAGGGATACTCGGTGATGATTTCGTCGTGATGCCCCAAGGCGGCATGGACGATCTCGATTTTTTCGCCGTGACGCTTCAGCAGGTCGGCACCAATTTTCGGGTGACCACCCTCGAGCTCGTGATCGGCCGCCTTACCGATATCGTGCAAGAGACCCGCGCGCCGTGCAACATCCCCATCGAGCCCCACCATTTCAGCAAGCAGACCCGACAGGAACGCCACTTCCACGCTATGGCGGAGCACGTTTTGGCTGTAGCTGGTGCGGAAATGCAAGCGGCCGAGCATGTACAGCACTTTGGGATGAATGCCGTGAATGTTCACTTCCTGAGCCGCTTCTTCTCCCTTTTTCTGGATGAAGCCTTCGATCTCTTTGGTCGTTTCGGCGGCGATTTCCTCGATGCGTGAGGGGTGGATCCGTCCGTCGGCGATCAGCTTGTTGAGCGTTTGACGAGCGATTTCGCGGCGCACTGGATCAAAGCCGCTGACAATCACCACGCCCGGCGTATCGTCGATGATCACGTCGACACCGGTCGCCTTTTCGAACGTACGAATGTTGCGCCCTTCGCGGCCGATGATCCGACCCTTCATCTCGTCGCTTGGAATATCAACGGTACTGGTGGTGCTTTCGGCGGTGTGAGCGGCGGCATAACGCTGCATTGCTGTGAGCAGAATATCGCGCGACTTCTGATCGACCACTTCTGCCATCCGCTTCTCTTGGCGGATGATGAGCGAGCCCATCTCTTGTTCGAGTTGTTTTTCGAGTTCGCCGAGCAATCGGCGCGTCGCTTCGGCTTCCGAAAGGCCGCTGATCGAATAGAGAGCCTGTTTCTGCTGATCGACCATCTTGCCGAGTTCTTCGTTCCGCTTACCGGCTTCGTCGAGTTTCTCGGCCAGTCGGCGCTGGGTCGCTTCCACAATCCGCTCTTGCTTGCGGAGATCTTCCGACTGCTGATGCAGCGTCTCTTGCCGCTTATCCAGCGTTCGTTCGCGGTCGCGGATCTCTTCCCGCGATTTCGAGAGCAATCGCTCGGATTCTGCCTTCTGCGCGAGCTCTTTTTCTTTGATGGCGAGTTCCGCTTCCTTCACTTTGGAAGCAGCATCGCGCTCGGCGCGGTTCACGATTTCCTTGGCGGCATTTTCGGCGTCGACCTTCCGCAGGCGATCCAAGAATCGGAGGACCGCAAACGTCAATCCCGACGCCACGGCCACTGCAATCACGGTCACAAGTACCTGAGTTCCTGTCACAACTGGCTCCCTCAAAAGTGATGCCAGATTGATGCGATGCAGGAGCCGGTGATGCGGGAGCGAGGTCGCCCGTTCTCGCAAAATGATCGGCCGGTTCCCAGCGCCACGTAGACGCGAGGAACAGCCCATCGGCGAGAAGCTTACAGAAACGTCCAGCAGGTCGGAGCCGCTTTGCCACTACAAAAGCGTAGTGAGATCGCGATCCGGACGAACTTACGCGACGACATTATGACAAGTCACTCGTACACTGATTCCCATGTGCGAGCGCGAGGTGCACCTGCTGCTATGCAATCGCACTTACCAAGCTCGCTTCATGCACCTGATAGACAAGAGGTGCGGCGAACCCAGCAAACGTGCATCGCATACCGGCGAGGGGGAAGTTTAAGTTCCACCACCACGAGCTGGAGGCCTTCGGCGGAGATCATCCGGCGGGGGCAAAGGGGCACGCGAGCTTGCGCTAGGTGCTAACCACTCCTTCCACCAGGCCATCCAAGCTGCCCACCAGTTTTCCCAGGGAGAACGCGACGCAACCATTTGGCCACGGCCGTCGCGACCAATCGCGATCAGGGCTCGTTGACCATTTTGCGTAGCATTTCCGTGCGGTGGCAAATGGCCACCGAAAGAAAACCAGCTGACAAACCACTCGACTACGAGCAGGATCAGGTACATCGATCCATTCCCCGAACGCTAGTGGCTTGAATGCCAGTGAAACACAAGGACCAGAACAACTAATCACAGCGGGCGAATGCCGCCGGGATCAGAAAACGATAATGTCAACCTGGTGTCGGACGGTTCTGCAAGCCAAGCGATCTAACTCAACCACCAAGCTCGCAAAATCAAAGCAGTAATCTGTGGTAACTATTTTCCAATTGCCGGGCCCAGCGACAACGTTGTCACTGCGCCAGACTCAGGTATGTTAGCAAAGCTGGCCAGAGGTGCAACCATTTGGAGGGTCTTCGTGCTCCACGATTGCCCAAGTCGCTGCTCGGAGCTGGCGAAAAGAAGCGAAAAAACCGGTGACACTATTCCTGGCAAAACTTGAATCAGCCTGGCCGCTCGAGCGGTGGCGCGAGCATGCCGTGGCGGTGGCTGTCTCGGGAGGGGCTGATAGCGTGGCCCTTTTACGCGGGATGGCCGAACTTGCGGCGCGCTGCGAGCCAGGGACCTCGCGCGCAGAGCCCCGGATTGTTGTGCTCCATTTCAACCATCAGCTGCGCGGCGAAGCAGCCGATGCCGACGAGGCTTTTGTAGTGGAACTTGCCCGGGGGATGCAGCGCGAGTGCTGCACGGGCCGCCCCCTACAGCCAATTGTAGCCACTGGAGGCGGGATGGAAGCGGCAGCTCGCGAGGCACGCTACCACTTCTTTACCCAAGCGGCTGAGGCCCGGGGATGCCGCTACGTCATCACCGGACACACTGAAAACGATCAACTCGAAACGGTCCTGTTTCGAATGCTCCGAGGAACAGGCATCGCGGGGATCGCTGGTATGCCCCGTGCTCGGACACTCTCTCCAGCAGTCACGCTGCTGCGGCCGATGCTCAGCATCACACGCAGCGAAGTGCTCGAGTATCTTGCGAGCCTCGATCAGCCCTACTGCGACGATGCGACCAACGACGAAGACACCTTCACACGCAACCGGATTCGCAATCTGGTGCTGCCGATGCTCGAGCATGAAATGCCCGGGTGTAGCGAAGCCCTGCTGCGACTCTCGTCGCAGGCGGCGCAAGCGCAGCAGATTGTCGATCGGCTCGTCCTCGCGCAGTTCGACTCGCTGGTCGAGTCGCGCGAGAATCGGGTCCTCGTCAGTCGCCCAAATGAAACGATCGAGCCTTATCTTGTCGCGGAAATCTTGGTGCATGTCTGGAAGCAGCAAAATTGGCCGCGGAAGGACCTGACACAAAAGCATCTCGAGCAGTTGGTGGGGCTGCTGTTGTCGCGCGAAGCGGTCACGACAGCCGCTTGGATGTTCCCACCACGCATTCAGGCCACGCGAACCGCCACTGGCCTTGCGCTTCGCATGCTCGAGAAGTAGCTGCTATTCGTTGCGTTTTCACTGCGCGAGTTTTTCCGCATCGAGCTCCTCGGCGCATGAAAAAAGCTGACCCGCGAGCTTCGATCGATTCGATCACTCGCAGGTCAGCTTCTTGTTGACGATTCAGTCGCTCGTCTGACGGAGCGTGCTTAATGGTGTCCGCCGCCACCAACTTCAGCAGGTTTGTAGCCACCGCGGCTCATGAAGTAGCCCAGCAGTGCTGCAAAGCAAGCGAACATGATCACAGGGAGGATCGCAACAGTGCGAAGCGAGCTCTGTTGTACTTCGGCGGTGAGCGACTTTACTTCGGCTTGCTTTTCTGCATTCTCGGCACCGAGTTTTGCAGCGTCGAGAGCCTTGTAAGGGCCGGTAGCCCACGACATTACCCAAGTCTTTTCGTCGGCTGAAACCACGCGTGCGTAGACTTCAGGATCTTTTGCTTCGAGCTGCGTTGTCACGCGCGAATCTTGCAAATACCCGAGGAACGAAGCACCAATCACCCCTACACCGAGCATGCCGACGCCACCCATGGTGTTCAGTGTGAGAGCGCCACCCTTGGGGAACTGTTCAGCCACGACACCGAGCATGGTGGGCCAGAAGAACGACTTGCCAAGCCCATAGAGCGTGGCTGCGAGGAAAATGGTTCCGAGCGTGGTGCTATACGAAATGGCAACCAGACCTGCAGCGGCAATCACGCTGCTGCCACAGAGCAGACCGAGTGGCGAAATGCGGTGGACGATCGGACCTGCGAAAAATCGCAAAACCATCATGATCGCTGAGGTGTAGATGAGCACCCAAATGCCGGCGAGGCCATTCTCGTTCATCTTCGTTTCCATCAGCGGAGTGATCCAGCTGTCGGTGCCGAGTTCGGTCGTCGCCAGTGGAATCATCACGAGCAGCAGAAACACGAACATCGGGCGGCCGATCGACTGCACGTATAGGCCGTAGGCAAGTGTAATCAAGCCGATCACACCAATCTTGACGTACGAGGCATACGAAGCAACTGCTGCTGCGGTGAACCAACCCTCTTGCAGGCCGGCGGCTTCGATCACGCGACCGACTTCCCAAACGATCAGAGCAACCACGATGGCAGCACCAGCAAAACCCGATTCCTTGAGCATGTCTTTGTACGACACACCAGCAGAAACGCGTTCGCTGATGGGGAACTTGCAGCCAATCATCAGAATGCCATAGGCAATGGTTGGAAGCAGAATCAGCATCACTTTGCACTTCCAGAGTGCCAAGCCGCCAATCGTAGCAGCCGCAGCGGCTTCACCTTCGCCACCACCACCAGCAAACGAATTCATCACCAGTGTGATCAAACCACCCAGCACCAAACCACCTGGCCAACCGGCATGCAAGATGTTGAGCCACTTGGTTTTTTCTTTGGCGAAGACGGTGGCAACAACCGGGTTGATCACCGCTTCAATAGTTCCATTGGCCAAAGCACAAATGAATGTACCGATGTAGAGCGACCAGTAGCCAGTCGCAAAAATTGTGATCACCGCCGAGAGAACGTGGCAGACAAACGCAAAGATCATTGCGCGGCCATATCCGATGCGATCGATCACCAAACTGAAGAGCACGATGCTGATTGCGAACGGCCACAAACCGACGCCAAAGATTTCACCTTTTTGCGTTTCAGTAAGGCCGAATTCTTTACCCCAGTCGGCAATGATCATTGTGCGAATGACAAAGCCAAATGCGGTGGCAATCAGCGAAATAAAGCAGGCCCAAAATAGCCGCTTGTCACTTCCGCTACTGGTCATGGAACGCTCCGGGAGAGGTAAAGTTGCTCGGCAACTTGCGAGGGGAAGAGGAACCGCCCTTGAGCATTCAACCTCAGCGTGCCAGGGTTGGCAGCTAGCATCGCGGCAAGGGCCCGTTGTTAAGCGTGTGAGTATAACGGTGGTTAAGCGGCTGTAAACCGTTCAAGGGCGTATTCTTCGGCCAAAACATGCTGTTTTGGTGCTGATCGCGCCCCAGAGGTAAGCTTTGCGACCCATCAAAGGTTCCCTGCCGATCGCTGGGCTCCCAAGGGCTCTCGAGATTGGCGTAAGTTGCGATTCTCGCGTGGTTTGGGAGACTTGGGGAGTTTGCTGGCGTTGTCGCGCCAATCGCCACGTTCTGTCTTGACCCCCGCGCGAAGGAACTCGTACTATCCCCATGCATGCGCAGGCACGGACGCCTTGCGCGCGGGCAGAACTGCCCGAAATCTGCTCATGGATGAGACGTATGACCACTACCACCACCGATCGCTGGCTGCTCGCTGCCACGCTGGGCGTTGCGCTGGTGCTGCGAATCATCGCCGCTCATTGGTGGGAAGAACGGGTCCCGGCCACCCAGAAATTCGGCTTTCCCGATAGCGAAGGGTACTGGGAGCTCGCCCGAACCATTGCCCACGTCAAGCCTTACGAGTTTGGTCCCGAGAAATATCGCATCTTTCGAACACCGGGCTATCCCGCCCTGCTCGCGCCGCTGTTTCTCATCTGGGACGAACCTCCCACCATCGCTGCCCGCTATCTCGGCGCGATCTTCGGCACCATGGCGGTGCTTCTGACCGGCTGGATCGCCTGCCTCGTGGCCGGCTCTGCGGTGTCGAAAGTCGCCACCCTTGGCGCGGCGATCTACCCCGAAGCGATTGCCAGTAGCGTCTTTTTACTCAGCGAAGCCCCCTTCATTCCCCTGATGCTGCTGCAAGTCGGCGCGCTGATTTCGATGGTCCGCTCCACCGACAGCCGATCGCAGCTGCGCTGGGGTGCGATGGCTGGTGCATGTGCCGGTCTGGCGACACTTGTGCGACCGAGTTGGCTGTTGTTCACACCCTTGTCGGCGGCGGTGCTCGTCGCGTTCCTGGCCCCGCGCGGTCGCTCACTCGCTTGGTCGGCCGCCATGATGGCGGCACTCGTGGCAGTGATGATTCCGTGGTGGACACGCAACTATTTCGTGGCGGGTGAGTTTGTCCCGACGTCGTTGCAAGTCGGGGCCAGCCTCTACGACGGACTCTCCCCCACCGCTACTGGCGCCAGTGATATGCGCTTCGTCGCTGGCTTTATCGACGAGCAAAAATCGCACGACCTCGACCCCGCCGAGCAGTCATCACCAAACGGAACCTTCGAAGCACGCCTCGATGACCGGATGAAGCTGGCCTCGATTGAATGGGCCGTGCAGCATCCCGCGCGCGTGGCCGAGCTTGCGATCGTTAAGTTCACTCGCATTTGGAGTCCCCTGCCCAACGCAGCCGAGTTTCGCAGCACCATGCTTCGCGCGGTGCTGTTTGTCAGTTATCTGCCGACCATGCTTCTGGCCTTCGCAGGTTCGTGGAAACTTTGGCAAAGAGGCGAGCGCTGGCCACTTACGATGCTGTGGCTTCCGGCGATTTACTTCACGCTGCTGCACACGATTTTCGTCAGCTCGATTCGCTATCGTCAGCCCGCGATGTTTTTGATCATCGTGCTTACCGCGATCGGCCTGTGCGCGCTAGGGAAGCTCGACACACGCTCCCCTGCTCTCGCGGAGAAAACCGCATGAGCACCGCCATTCGTGGTCATAAAACAGCGCCGGTCGATCGACCTCGCACAACTGCCGCTGCGGAAGCCAAGCCGACACTCGTGGCGCGATTGCTTGGCGAGATTAAGCGGCTGCTGCTGATCATCACGATCGGCGGTCTGGTGCTGATTGCTCTGAAGTACTACGGGTTCGATCGTCTCGATGAAGAGATCCGCCGCCATTTCGAATCGCTTCTCCGCAGCCACTACACCGGCCTGGCGGTGCATGTGAAATCGGCCCGCCGCATTCCCGATCGGGGTGTCGAATTTCGCGGCATTGTAGTCTCTGAAGTTGGGTCGAAAAATCCCGCTATTTTGGCGGAAATCGACGAGGTTTTCGTCGAATGCGATACACGGCTCCCCGACTTCGTGACCAAGCCGCTGCAGATCACCAGTGTGCGCGTGAAGCGCTTGAAGCTGCGCGCCGAGCGCAAGCCGAGCGGCACATGGAACCTCTCGTATCTGTTCCCTTTGCCTAATTTTGGTGGCAGCACACCCCCAGCCACGATCTCCGATGCCAGCCTCGAAATTGTCGATCCGGCATCGAATCCGACAGGCTCCCTCACGCTTCGCAACATGGAGCTGAGTGTCACGCCGCGCTGGCCTTCCGATGGTAAGGTCACTCCCAAATCGGTCGCTGCTGCCACCGCCCCCGAACTGCCTGTAAAAGTGAGCGACGATGGCTCGCCTGTACCATCTAAGCCGACTGACGACGACACCAAGCCACTGCTTCTCGTGCGGGGCTCGATGACCGGAGACTATCTCGAAAAAATTGAAATCGAGGGGCTCGTTTCACCTTCGAAAGGAAGCTGGGATCTGCGCGGTGCTGTTGAGGGACTCGAGTTCAGCCCTCGTCTCCGAGGCGCATTGCCGCAAGATGTATCGCACTTGCTCGAGCCACTCTCGAGCGTTCGCGGTCGGACTTATTTTGGCTTTCATGCTCAGCGCGGCGAGCGGACCGAAAGTGGCGAGATGCCACCGGTACAGTTCGTCGTCCATGGAAAAATATCCGACGGTCGGATTGATGACACGCGGCTGCCCGATCCACTTACCGATGTGGAAGCGACGATTCGCGCCGATAATCGTGGCGTGCTGATCAGCGATCTCTCGGCCCGCTGCGGTCCCACCGTTTTGGCTGGCGATGCCGAGCTACAAGGCTACTCGCTCGAGAGCCCGATGCATCTGGAACTTACTGCCAATCAAGTGGCGCTCGATCGCATCAATGTCGAAATTCTGCCCCCCTCGCTACGTTCGATCTGGAATCGATTCTTGCCGCGCGGTGGTATCGATATCGCTGCCAAGCTCGACTACGACGGCTGCACTTGGAAACCCGACGTCACCGTCCGCTGTCACGATCTCTCGATTCAGTACGACAAGTTCCCTTATCGCATCCAAGAAGGGACCGGCACGATCACTTGGAAGAATGACAAGCTCGACGTCCGCTTGCGCTCGGTTGGTGGCGGACAAGTGGTTCGGTGTCGCGCCGACATCATGAAACCGGGGCCCGATTTTACCGGCTGGATTGATATCGTCACCGAAGGTCCGATTCCGATCGACGAAAAGTTGTTCGCTGCGGTCGACTCCAAAACGCATCGCCTGCTGCGGTCGTTCAGTCCGCGCGGCAGTGCTTCGGTTCAAGCTCACTTCATTCGTAACCCGGGCGATCCGGTGGTCCATCGCACCGCTCAAATCGATCTGCACGAAGTGAGCATCCAGTACGACAAATTTCGCTACCCCATCGACAAGATCACCGGTTCACTACAGATGACCGATGGTGACTGGGTGTTCCACAATTTGAGTGGGCGAAACGACAGCGGGTATATCGTCGGACAAGGAACCTGGCTTGCGAATCCTGAAGATGGCAACGAACTGACGCTGCAGTTCACCGGCACCGACCTGCAACTCGAAGATGAACTTCGCCTCGCACTTCCCCCCGGGGCTCAGCGTCTCTGGACCAACTTGCATCCGCGTGGCAACATCGATCACCTCGTCGTGCGACTGAAGTATGGCCTGCGGACGCGCGCTGTTTCGCTCGAAGTCGAGGCTCAAAAATGGCCCCCGGGTCAGAACCTCGAAGGGCGTAGCATTTCGATCGAGCCCGCCTGGCTCCCCTATCGCCTCGATAACTTGACCGGGCTGTTTCACTATCGCGATGGCAACGTGCGCCTGCAGAATTTGCGGGCCGATCATGGTCGCACCCAAGTGGCGGCGGAAGGTTCGTGCCGGATTCTCGAGGATGGAAGCGCGACGGTCGAACTGTCGCGGCTGTCGGCCGATCGTATATCGCTCGACCACGAGTTCCTCAAGGCATTGCCCGATTCCGTGCGACAAGGGCTCACACAAATCAGTCTCGCTGGCCCCCTCTGCATGGAAGGGAATGTGGGGGTGATTGTCTCGCCGCTGGTCGAGGTGCCACCAGAAATCAACTGGGATCTGACGTTCGATCTCGAGAACGGCAGCCTCGTGATCAAACAGCCGATCGAGCATGTGCATGGCGAAGTGCGGCTGTGGGGCCAGACTGGAATCAATGGCCTCGCTTGTCGCGGCGAGCTGAATATCGATTCGGCGATGGTGAAAACAGTGCAGCTGACACGTATTCAGGGTCCACTTTGGCTCGATTCTCAGCAGCTGCTGATTGGGAGCTGGGCCGAACGCGATGTGCAGGGACGTTTACCGCGTCAGCTCACCGCGAGTGTCGTCGGAGGCGTGATGGCCCTCGATGCACAGGTGAGTCTCGACAGCGAAGCTGCGTTTCGCATTCACACGACGCTCGAAAACGCCGAGCTCCCCGCGATCATGAAAGAAGTCGCCCCCCGGCATCAAGGGCTCTCGGGGCGTGTCTTCTCCGTCGTGGATCTCACCGGAACAGCGCTCGGTTCCCACACGCATCGAGGGACCGGCCAGATTCGTCTGCGTGATGCCGACATCTATCAACTGCCAGTCATGATTGCGATGCTGAAGCTGCTGAGTATTCAGCAGCCGAACCGCACTGCTTTTACGCAGAGCAACATCGATTTTCGGATCGAGGGGGATGATCTCGAACTCGATCGTATCGACTTCAATGGCGACACGATCAGTTTGAAAGGGCGGGGACATATCACCGCCCAAAAAACGGTCGATTTGCAGTTCTACACCCAGGTGGGACGCGACGAATTGCAGGTCCCGATCTTCCGCCCGATCTTGGGGGAAGCGAGTCGCCAATTCATGCTGATCGAAGTGACCGGAACGCTCGAAGATCCGATTGTGAACAAGCAGGCATTTCCACGTTTGAACGAACGACTGCAGCAGCTGTTTCCTGAACTAGCGCGGGAGATGCAAACGGTCGAACCTCCCGCCCCGACGAGTCCTACACCTTTGCTTCCCTGGCGTCGCTAAAGGCGTCTCTTTTTTACTCCCCTCATGAAGGCCTTTTGTGAGCTAAACTTCACTGGCAGTGGTTTGCTTCGCTCGCCGAAATCTTCGGCCCAGCGCAGCGTTAGGAGAAGTTCCCATGAGTAGCGTTTCCTTAGGGATGGCAGGTTCGGTGGCGACCACCTCGTTGGCACAAACCAAGGGGAGTGAGGTCGATCGTCTGAAGACCGAGTCGGTCGCGCATGCTCGGGAGGTGCAGGCGAACGCTAGTGCCGAAGCTGCTGCGGGAATTGGGGATGTGCTCGATCAAAGCGAAACGAGCGACCGCGATGCCGATGGGCGTCAAGTTTGGGTCTGGCCCGCTGGAAAACAGCCGGGCGAAGGGGAAACCGATCCCACCGCGCCACCTCCACATGCCAGTCGCGATGCCACTGGCGAATCGGGGACACAGCTCGATCTGATGGGCTAGTGCGTGGCGCTCGTGATCCTAGCGGAAATTGTTCAGACTCCTCGCGCAAACTCTCTAGCTTGCTCACGATAGCCGGCAGCCTAACAGCTCCTATCTGCTGGCCGAACTTTCGGCGTTCCTTGGCTGTCCTGCTTTCTGCCGTCGGTCGGCTTGGCCCGATCGCTCCCGCTGCTTTCGGGGGCTGTAGGAAAACCAGCCGTCGCGATACACTCACCAGCTAGAATCATCGGGCTAATTTGCGGCCTAGATTTGCTTCGACTTCAAGTAACCCCTCCTAGTACCACTGAGTAGACCGAGCGTGCCCGCTGCCGCTCGTCGAGCGAGAGTCTGATGCGTTTCACGAAGATGCAAGGTGCTGGTAACGACTACGTTTACATCAACTGTTTTGCCGAGCAGTTTCCAGCCGACCCGGCCGAAGTGGCTCGTCAAATGTCGGACCGGCACTTTGGCGTGGGTGGAGACGGCGTGATCTACATTTGCCCCAGCAACCAAGGGGCTGATGCTTGGATGCGGATGTTTAACGCCGACGGCAGCGAGTCGGAAATGTGTGGCAACGGGCTCCGCTGTGTCGCCAAGTTTGTGCACGACCACGGGATCAAAACCGCGACGCAGCTGCGTCTACAAACAGGGGCTGGAATTCTGACCGTCGACCTGGAAGTGAAAGCTGGAAAAGCTCATCGCGTTCGTGTGAACATGGGACAGCCGATCATCGAAGCGGCTAAGATTCCGACACTTCTACCAGGAAATCCACCCGTCAATGCCACGCTCGAAGCGGGAGGTCGCTCGTTTGAAGTGACCAGCGTTTCAATGGGCAATCCACACTGCGTGGTGTTCGTTCCCGAAGCGACCGATGAACTGGTGCTGGGGATCGGGCCGAAGATCGAGCATTCGCCGATGTTTCCACGACGCGTGAATGTCGAGTTTGTCGAGGTGCTCAGCCGCACCGAGCTACGACAACGAACGTGGGAACGTGGTAGTGGCGAAACACTCGCTTGCGGCACCGGCGCGTCGGCTGTTTGCGTGGCAGGTGTTTTGACAGGCCGAACCCAGCGCAAGGTGACGATCCATTTGCTCGGGGGGGATCTCGAGCTGGAGTGGAATGAAGCCGACAACTGCATCTATAAAACCGGACCTGCCGTCGAAGTTTTCAGTGGCGAGTGGGTCGGCGGTTAAGTTGCGAGAGAGCAAAAGTTCTCGCGAGGGGTTGCGATTTCGCTTTCGTCCGATTCCTTTTGGCATGGTGACGTAATTTGTCGAGCACCGACGAGTCCACTCCCGAAAATGCGCTCTCCGTGGGTGAATTCACCCGACTGATCCGGGGCGTGCTCGAAATGCAATTCTCGGGGGTCTGGGTTTCGGGCGAGGTCTCCGAAGTCACCCGGCCGATGTCGGGGCATATCTATTTCACCTTGAAGGACGACGAAGCTCAGCTGCGCTGCGTGATGTGGCGCTCGGCGGCATCTCGTTTGAAGTTCAAAATCGAAGAGGGTTCGGAACTGCTCTGCCTCGGGGATATCGATATCTATCCGCCGCGGGGCAGCTATCAGTTGGTGGTTCGGCAAGCGGTTCCGCAAGGGATGGGAGCGATGCAACTGGCGTTTCAGCAGTTGCACAAAAAACTCGCGGCCGAAGGCTTGTTCGATCCCGCACGAAAGCGGCCCCTTCCGAAATTCCCGCGAAAAGTGGCGTTTGTCACGAGTCCCACCGGCGCAGCAGTGCGTGATTTTTTAGAAGTCGCGCGCCGTCGTTGGCCCGGCCTATCGGTGCTGATCATCCCCGCGCGCGTGCAGGGAGAAGGTGCTGCTGCCGAGATTGTGCGGGGCATTCAAATTGCTAATCGCTTGGCCGATCGTCCCGATGTGCTGCTTGTGGGACGTGGCGGTGGAAGTGTCGAGGACCTGTGGTGCTTCAATGAAGAACCGGTCGTTCGCGCCATCTACGCTTCGGAGATCCCGGTTGTATCGGCTGTTGGTCACGAAATCGATGTCACCCTCGCCGATCTGGTGGCCGATCTGCGGGCGCTTACTCCGAGCGAAGCAGCCGAGCGGATCGTTCCTTCCAGGGCCGAGCTTCTCGAACGCATTATGTCGGCCCGGACGCGACTCGCCAGTGCCCTGGCATCGACCACGCGGCAAGCGCGGCGGCGACTCGAGGGACTTGCGCAGCGTCGCGTGCTGAGTCATCCTCGCGATCGACTGCAGTCGATTGCCGAACGGCTTGATCTGCTCGACGAGCGACTCCGGTCGAGTGTGAAACGCAAACTCGAGCGTCTCGCCGATCGTCAGGCACAACTGGCCGCGTCGCTCCATTCGCTCAGTCCTTTGGCGGTGCTTGGTCGCGGGTATAGTGTCACGCAGCGCGAAGCCGACAATCGAGTCGTCGAGTCCCCTGCCGACGCTCCCGATGGAACGATCCTGCGAACACGTGTTGCTGGTGGTGAGGTTCGCTCGATCGTCGCGGGCGACTGATTGGTAGCCGATAGATTTGCGATCCCATGGGTGTGAAAAATTCCTGCAGCGTCCGAAGCGAGAGACCATGTCAACCGACTCCAAACCCACCGAGCCCAAGCCCATCGACAAGTCGCTGTCGTTTGAAGAATCGCTCACCAAGGTCGAGCAGGTGGTCCGTTCGCTCGAAGAGGGCCAACTGGGATTGGGGCCTTCGATCGAGGCTTATGAACGAGCAGTGAGCCATTTGAAGTATTGCTACGGACTTCTCGCAGCAGCCGAGCGCCGCGTGGAGCTGCTCACGGCTGTCAGCCCCGAAGGCGAGGCGCTGACAGCTCCGTTTGACGATGTCGCTACGCAGGCGGCCAGCGAAGCAGCTCCGGCGCGTCGAAAGCGGGCGATTAAAAAAGGATCCACTGGTGGTGATGCGAGTGGCGATGCGGCAGCCGATCTGCTGAGCGGCCTCGATTAGTGCACGGCGCGTCGCCCATGTGGGGAGCAGTTCCATGGCGGCAAACCCGTTGGCTTACCTATCCTCTCAGGGGATCTGGGGTTAGGGGGAATCTATTTTCCCCACCGGCGAACTGGAAATAGACACCTGCGCGTCATAGCGATACAATTCCGACATCTTTCCTTGCGCCCACCCTCCTTTGACACGCTTTATCGACGCATGAGGCCGACAGAAAGCTCTGGCATGCTTGAATTTGCGGATTTTCGTGAGCTTTCGAAAACCCTGCGAAGCGAGGTCGACGACGCGCTCGTCGCGACCACCGAGTACGGCCCCGACGTCCCGACCCATCTGGCCGAGGCGATTCGGCACAGCCTCCTTGCGCCAGCTAAGCGTTTGCGCCCCCTGCTGGTGTTAATTGCATGCGAGGCCTGCGGTTACGATCGCAGTAAAGCGATGCCGGCAGCGGTGGCGGTGGAACTCATCCACACCTATTCGCTGATTCACGACGATCTGCCAGCGATGGACGACGACGACATGCGTCGCGGACGTCCCAGCTGTCATGCGAAGTTTGGCGAATCGACCGGAATTTTGGCGGGCGATGCACTCCTGGCTCAGGCGTTTGAAGTCCTTGCGGCTGATCACCTGCCGGGGCCGGTAGTGGCCAAGTGTGTGAAGGAACTGGCGGTTGCAGCAGGAGCAGCGAATTTGGTGGGAGGTCAACACGACGACCTCGGAGCCGAGTTTGCCGACCTGGGGCTGGCGTCGCTCGAGGCCATTCACCGCCGCAAGACCGGCGCGATGATTTGCGTCTCGCTGCGGCTCGGGGCGATCATTGCCGGTGCAAGTAGCGAGGTTCTCACCGCTCTATCACAATATGGAGAGCGGCTGGGCCTAGCATTTCAGATTGTCGACGACCTGCTCGATCTCGAAGGAGATCAGCAGCTGATGGGTAAACGTGTCGGGAAGGATTCGGAGGCGGGGAAACTCACCTATCCGAAATTGCTAGGTGCTGAAGCGAGTCGCCAGCGTGCGGAGATGCTGGTAGCTGAAGCGATTGCGAGTGTTTCTCGCGACGATTTGTCGTCGGGAGCTTTAATAGCACTCGCCCGTTATGTGCTCGAAAGGAAGCATTAATGGCAATGCATCAACTGCTTTCTAAAATTGAATCGGCGGCCGACCTCAAAACGATGTCGAATGCCGAACTAACGCAGCTCGGCGCGGAAATTCGCGACGTGCTCTGCAATCTGCTCAGCACGCGCACGGCGCACTTTGCTTCGAACCTGGGGGTCGTCGAGCTTTGCCTCGCACTTCACAGTGTGTTCGACTTCCGCCGCGATCGACTGATCTGGGATACCGGCCATCAGATCTATCCCCACAAGCTGATCACCGGTCGCTATCACGAATTCAGCACGATCCGCACGAAGGGTGGCCTGATGGGCTACCCCAATCCGCAGGAGAGTGAATACGACCTCTTCATGACCGGTCACGCCGGCTCGAGCGTGTCGACCGTGCTGGGGCTGAAGAGTGGCGACGATTTGATGGGCCAGTCCGATCGCAAGAGCGTCGCGGTGATTGGCGACGGCGCCTTTCCCTCGGGCATTGTGTTTGAAGCTCTCAACAACGCTGGGGGACTTAAGAAAGACTTGCTGGTTGTTCTCAACGACAACAAGATGTCGATCTGCCCACGCGTCGGTGGTGTTGCCAGCTACCTCGATCGGCTTCGAACGACGCCGTTCTATGCGGGGCTGAAAAGCGAAGTCATCAAGGCGCTCAACCGGGTCCCTGTTCTCGGCGATCCTGTCGAGCGGTTCCTCGCACAGCTGAAGGAAGGTGTGAAGGCCGGTCTCCACGGCGGCATGCTCTTCGAAGATCTCGGCTTCCGCTATTTGGGCCCCATCGACGGACATAACCTGCCGCTGCTGAAAAAATACCTGCAGATGGTCAAAGACCTCAAAGGTCCGATCCTGCTGCACGTCGTCACAGAAAAGGGTCACGGTTTTCAGCCCGCTGCGGCCGATCCGGTCTTCTTCCACACTCCACCTGCGTTTGTGCAAGAGAACGGCTGTGCCATTCCGAAAAAGTCGAGTGGCGGAGTTCCGGCTTACACCCAGATCGTTAGCGAATCGATTGGCGAAATGATGGCCAAGGACTCGCGGGTGGTGGTTCTCACCGCGGCGATGTGCCAGGGCAATAAGCTCGAGAAAGTGCGCGACGAGTTTCCCGATCGCTTCTTCGACACTGGTATTTGCGAGTCGCATGCCGTGGCGTTCGCCGGTGGACAAGCCAAAGCTGGCTTGCGACCGATCGTGGACATCTACAGCACGTTCCTGCAGCGCTCGTACGATCAAATCTTCCAAGAAGTCTCGCTGCAAAATCTGCCGGTGATCTTCACCCTCGATCGCGCGGGACTCACTGGACCCGATGGCCCAACGCATCACGGCACCTACGACATTGCTTACATGCGTGTCTTCCCGAACATGGTGGTGATGGCGCCGGGAGATCAGTACGACGTCCGTCCGATGCTCAACCTGTCGCTGCAACTCAACCAGCCTTCGTCGCTGCGTTATCCTAAGGCCAACACCGAAACGATCCCCGGTGATCGCGCTCCTGTGGAACTTGGTAAAGCTGAAACGATTCGCTCGGGGCGTGACGGAGTGATCCTTTGCCTCGGCACGCTCCTCGGAGACTGTGTCCGTGCCGCAGATGTGCTGGCTCGCGAAGGGCTCGACATCGGTGTGGTGAACGCTCGCTTCGTGAAGCCAATCGATCGCGAGATGGTGGAGCGAGCCATTCGCGAATCGACGTTTGTCATCACTGTCGAAGAAGGATGCCTCATGGGAGGCTTTGGCTCGGCGGTGCTCGAAACGGCTTGCGATTTGGGACTCGATACCAGCCGCATTCGTCGCATTGGTTTGCCCGACAGCTTTGTCGAGCATGGTGAGCGGCATGAAGTGCTCGCCGACCTCGGTCTGGACACTGCCGGCATTGCTCGAGCTTGTCGCGAAATGGCTGAACGCTGCTCGGTAGTGCCGCATCACGATGGTGGCGGAACCGCGACGATCTGAGATATAACCTCCAGGATAGCTTGTTCAACCACTTGATTTAGATCGTCCTGGAGCCAGTCATGACACGTGCCGGTGGACCGGGGAGCGAAGCTCCTCGCGATCGACATGCTTTTGGCTCCCGACGTCTGCGTGCACTCGTTCTCGGGGCTGGCGATCGTCCACAAGTTGTCGAAGAATGGGAGCGTCAAGCTGCCATGGTGGCCGAGCATGTCGATATCGTGCTCGTCGACTTCGAAGGGACGTCGACCATCGAAGATTCCACAGCCGACTTCGTGCTGGTGCTCGGTGGCGACGGATCAATCCTTCGATCCGCGCGGCAGATGGGAAGTAATCAGCTTCCCGTTTTGGGGGTAAACCTTGGTAAACTCGGCTTCTTGGCGGGGATCAATCCCGAGCAGCTTTCCACCGTTTTGCCGCTGATTGCAAGTGGCGATTGCAAGGTGGTCGAGCACCTGATGTTCGAGTGCTCGCTGGTGGAGCATGGCCGACTGGTCGAGACCCGTTTGGGGCTCAACGAAGTGGTGATTCACGCTGGGCCACCGTTTTCGCTGCTGCGCGTGAACTTCTCGGTCGATGGCGAACTGGCAACAACCTACAGCTGCGATGGACTGATCATCAGCACGCCGGTCGGTTCGACAGCACACAGCTTGTCGGCGGGTGGTCCGATCTTGCGACAAGACTTGCAAGCCTTTGTGATCTGCCCCATCAGCCCCCACACACTCACGGTTCGACCTATTGTCGACTCTGCTGATCGGATCTTCGAGATGACCGTGACGGCGCCGAACATTGGCACTACGCTGGTGGTTGATGGCCGCACGATGGGAACAATCACAGCGGGCTCGAAAGTGGTGGTGAAGCGGGCACCCCAGCGGTTTTCGATGATCGAAGTTGCCTCGCGCAGCTACTACCGCACACTTCGCGACAAGCTGGGCTGGGCCGGTACGATCGCCGAAATGCGGACCGAGCCGCAAAAATAGTCGCGATATTTCTGTGTCCCGTGCCATCCAATAGCAGCCATTCGCGGGAATCAAGCTGCTAGCAGCCCGGGGTGGCTCGCGACTGATCTTGCATCAAAAGGGTGTTGCGCACCATATTTCCTCTGCGCAAGTTTTGAACTGGTCTGGTTTCGCAGGATGCTCGCGCTCGATTGGCAAGGAAGTCTGTCATGGCAAACACAATTCGCTCGTTCGTTGCTCTTCTGTTCCTGGTGCTGGGGCTCACGAAAGTGGCTCCTCTACTGAGCGACGAAACCGCCTCTGCTCCACCAGCGATTTTGCCAGCCGAAGATATTTCGGCCAAAGAGCCGACTTACACCTTGGCCTACAAGCTCACGGCGGGTGATGAAATCCGAACCAAGGTGCTGCATCTGGTGACGGTGGATACCGAGATCAAAAAGGTCTCGCAAACGGCCAAGACACGTAGCATCTCGTCGAAGCTCTGGACGATCACCTCGGTCGATGAAGCCGGGACTGCGACGTTTGTGCATAGCGTCGAGCATGTCGAAATGTGGCAAGGGGTGAGTGGTCGTCAGGAAGTGAAGTTCGACAGCCGCACCGATAAATCGGCCCCTCCTGGCTATGAACATGTGATGCAGTCGGTGGGGATTCCGCTGGCGACGATCACGATGGACAAGTATGGTCGCGTGCTGTCGCGAAAAGATGCTCAGCCGCAGTTCAATCCGGGGATTGGCGAACTCAGTATTCCACTTCCTGCGCAGCCGGTGCGTGTGGGACAGCGGTGGTCGATTCCCGATGAAATCAAAGTCAAACTCGATGACGGAACGGTCAAAAAAATCTCGACGCGTCAGGTCTATCGGCTCGATAGCGTGATGACAGGAGTGGCGACGATCTCGGTCGAGACGCAGGTCCTCACGCCGGTGAACGACCCCAAGATTCAGTCGCAACTGGTGCAGCGGATGCAAAAGGGGCTGATTAAGTTTGATGTCGATGCCGGTAAGCTGATCTACAAGCAAATGGATCTCAACGAGCAAGTGATCGGCTTCAATGGTCCCGATAGTGTGATGAAGTATCTGGCCCGCTTCACCGAAGAACCTGCGCAGGCCGATTCCCCGGCGTCGTCCAATGCCACTGCCGAAGCAGCAAAGCCTGCTGCTGGTCCCGCCCCGCGCTAGTCCGTGTGGCGTAGAATCCGAGCAAAATGCGGCGAAATAGCTGGACCGGCATATAAATAAATGGTGCGCGGTCTATCTACTGAGAATCGCAGTCGGCTATTACACTCAGTTACATGGCCGACCGAGTGCAAACCGCTTCCCGATTTTCTCTTTCGCGTGCCTCACTGGCACTCGCGACGATCGCGCTTTTGTCGCTCGTCGTCCTGAGCTTTTCCAGCGCGCTTCACCGCGAACTTCTCACGCGCTCGCTCGTGCTTGCTGGCTCCGCCGGTCTACTGTCAACAATCTGGGGGACGATGCTGGCGCTATGTCTAGCGCGAGCCCGTTTTCCGGGACGATCGATAGCCATTGTGCTGGTGATCGCGGGAATGCTGCTTCCGCTGTATGTCCACCTGGCCGCTTGGGATGCGATGCTCGGGAGTCTCGGCTGGCTATCGGTGGCAACAGCAGCGCCCGATCGGCCTTGGATGTCGGGAATCACGGCCGCCATTTGGATTCATTCACTGGCGCTGCTCCCTTGGTCGACGCTGCTGGTGCTGGTGCGACTCGCGTCGATCGATCCACGTCTGGAAGAGCAGGCACTGCTCGAGATGTCTGAAACGGGTGTACTTGTGCGCGTCACCCTGCCGCGTGTCGCCAGTGCGATGGCGATGTCGATGGTGTGGGGCATGGTGGCCACCGTGGGAGAGATGACGGTGACCAACGTCTATCTCGTGAACACGTTTACCGAGCATCTCTATTCGCGACTCGCGCTGGCGGCGGGACTCGAAGAAATCTTGCCGTCGCTCGCTCCCCTGCTGGCGATGTTGGTGCTCGCGGTGAGCAGTCTGTTTTGGGTAACCTCGCAGCTGAATCTTGCTGAAGTGCAAAACGCTCGTCGCCCGGTCTTGCTCATCACTTCGGGCCTGACAAAATCGCTCGCGATTGTCGTCGTTTTCGTTTCGCTGGGAGCCATCACGCTTGTTCCCGTCACGAATTTACTGTCGCAAGCGGGGCTGGTGGTTTTGCGGAATGCCAGCGATGAACCAATGCGGACCTGGTCGGCTCTCGCAGCGGCGCGTGTCGTTCTCGAAACACCTAGTCAGTTTTATCGCGAGTTTCAGTGGTCGATCGCCCTTGCAGTACAGGCGGCTTCGGCAGGCTGGATCCTCGCGCTGCTGATCGCTTGGATCGCCTCGCGCGTGAAGTGGGGCTGGATCTTGCTCGCGCTGCTGTGCGCGATCGGACTGGGTATGCCCGGTCCTGTCGTCGGAATGATGCTGAGTCTTGTGCGCGGCGAAAGTCGCGGAAGCTTGGCCTATTTGATGGACCACTCGATGCTGATGCCGGTCATTGCGCAATCGTTTCGGATTGTTCCACTCGTCGCCCTTCTGTTGTGGCAAACGATCTTGAGCATCGACACACGAAAAATCGACGCCGCGATGCTCGATGGCTATTCGTCGCGCGGGGCTGTTGCGTGGCTACTGCTCTCCGAGCGGCGCATTGCGCTCGGCTCTGCCTGGCTGCTTGGGGTGGCGATCAGTTGGGGGGAACTCAGCTGCTCGTTCCTGGCACTTCCACCGAGTGTCGACACAATTACACGTCGCTTGTTCGGCCTGGTGCATTATGGGGTCGACCAGCAAGTGGCGGGGATTTCGCTCGTGATGCTGGTGGCCTACATCGGAGTTGCCGCGCTGCTGTGGCGCGTTGTTCAGCCGCCAACTGTTCGATAAGCGATCCATTTCGCGATCGAGGTCAGATTGTAGGGAGCACGACGATTATTTCGTGGCTGACGGCGCAGCGCACTGAGCTAGAATAAAGTTACGCGATTTCCATCAACCTCTTCCGCTGCGGAGCCAACGAATGCTGCACCCCCGACGAGCTTCGCCAGTGCTGGCTGCGATGTTGATCGCTTGTTTCGTACTAGTGAGCGGTCAAGCGGCTTTAGCGATCGAGCACGTGACGATGAAACGCGATGGTCGCGAGCGTTTGCTCGTTGGCAAGGTGGAGGTTGAAGCGGCCGATGGTGGTATTCTGCTACTCGGGGTTGATGGTCAACTGTGGCCGATTCCCAAAGAGGAACTTGTTTCGCGTAAGAGCGACGATACTCCGTTTGCGCCACTCGCAGCAGCCGATTTAGCAGCCGCTACGCTGAAAGATCTTCCCGATGGTTTTCGCGTACACTCCACCAAGCACTATCTGATTATTTACAACACGTCGAATGTGTATGCCGAATGGGTCGGCGCACTTTACGAGCGTCTCTACTCAGCGTTCTACACCTTCTGGACACATCGCGGCATTGAACTCAAGGACCCCGAGTTTCCACTGGTCGCCGTAGTGTTTGATAGTCAGTCGAGTTACGCCGCGTTCTCGCGTCATGAACTGGGAGAAGGTTCGCTCTCGATTATTGGCTACTACAGTTTGCAAACCAATCGAGTGGTGATGTACGACCTGACCGGGTCGCAGAACGACAGCGTGACGGGGGGCAAACAAGCAGCGGCAAAAATCAATCAGATTCTCTCGCGCCCCGAGGCTGAACGAAACGTCGCGACGATCGTGCACGAAGCGACGCATCAGCTGGTGCACAACAGCGGATTTCAGCAGCGGTTTGCCGATATTCCGTTTTGGGTGAGCGAGGGACTAGCGATTTATTTCGAGACACCCGATTTGGCGAGCGCTAAAGGGTGGCGCAATATCGGCGGAGTGAATCGTGTGAATCTGCTGAACTTTCGGCAGTCGCTCAACGAAATTCCAGCCGGAAAGCTGATGGAATCGATGCTCGACGACAGCCGATTTCGCGATCCGAAACAGGCCTCAGCTGCCTATGGTCAATCGTGGGCACTCGTCTATTTTTTGATGAAAACACGTGGTGATAAGTTCGCCGTTTATCTCAAGGAACTCTCGCAGCTCACGCCGCTGGTCGCCGAAGGCAATGAAGAGCGACTGAAACTGTTTACGAAGCATCTAGGAGACGACACTTCGAAGCTCGAAGCCGATTTCATGCGCTACATGCGAACGGTTCGCTAAGTTGGGGAGCGGCGACGGCTCGCGCTATTTGTCTGCACCTTTCGGTGGGCTTAGCAGCTGAAGCGACACGAGGAATTCATCGGCGCGAGTGAGTGTAGCGCGATAGGCCGCATTGTCACCACGCCCGTAATTAAAAAATCCGTGCGCAGCGTCATCGTAGCCCACAAGCTCGCAGCGATTCCCCGCACTCTTCATGGCTTCAGTAAACAGCTCGACAGACGCATAGGGAACGGTGCTGTCGGCTTTGCCATGCAGGATGAGAGTCGGCGGAAGTTCTTTGCGAATGTGATGGTAGGGAGAGAGTTTTGCAGGATCTTTTCCAAAACGAGCGAACAGGCCTTTCGCACGAGCTTCCGAAATCTCGAACTTCCCTTCCACTGGCGCGGTAATGAGCGCGGGATTGAACAAAATCATTGCTGCAGGAAGTTCCTTAGCATCGGTTGGCAAGGTACCGCAGCAGGCAGCCAGGTGACCTCCGGCAGATCCACCAGCGACGACAATTTTACTTGGATCGACACCCAGCTTATCGGCCTGCGACTTGGTCCAAGCGACTGCAGCACGGGCGTCGCTGACACACTCAGCGGGGGCCACTTTGTGTCGCGAGGCGACTCGGTAGTCGCAAAGAATTGCCACCATTCCACGCTCGGCAAAATGCTGGGCCTGATTCACGAACTGCGATGGCGTTCCACTGGTCCATCCGCCGCCAAAGAAGAACAAAATGCAAGGCTTTTTGTCGCTGGCGGCATGCATCTTCGGCTCGATGATCCAGCAACTGAGCTTCACTCCATCGACCTCGCGATAGGTTTGCTCTTTGGCACCCTTGAACTTGGGTGGATAGGCGCGATCTTGTGCGTGCGATACGGAACTCGCGACGACCAGCAGCAGAGTGAGCAAGCAAGGAATGAGCGATGCGGAACGGATAAACATGAAGTGCCTCGCTGACGAAAAGAATAAACTTAAATTTGTGATGCTCAAGGTCTCGCGATCGATGATGCAGCTGGATGCAAGACCTTCTCCGAGCAATTCGCGAACTAGGGGGACTTCGACTTCTTTCCTTTTGCGCCTTGGTTACCAGCAGCTGGTTTGCGAGCGGGCCAGTCTTCGTTAGTGGTGCGTGCCGACTTGAGGTAGTGGTCGAGTCGCGCGGCGAGCGCGGGATTGGTGGCAGCGATGTCGACTCGCTCTTGCGGATCGGTTTGCAAATCGTAAACAGCGATTGGTGCATCGGGATCACGCAGACGAATTCCCTTGTAACGTCCTTCGCAGAGCGTGGCTTGCGAGAAGCCATTTTCGTGGAATTCCCAGTACAGAAACTCATGTTTTGCTTGTTTGCTCGAATCGCCACGCAAGGTCGAAGCAAAGCTGATCGAGTCGAGTCCTGCCGGTGCGGGTCGGCTGGCAAGTTCCGCGGCGGTGGCAAAGAAATCGCCTGAGTAGCCAACATGCTCCGAAACTTGCTGTGGCGCGATCGTGCCAGGCCACCAGCAAATCATGGGGACACGAATGCCACCATCGTGCAAGCTACGTTTGATGCCTGTCCATGAACCGGAGGGCTGGAAACGCTCGAGGTTATGTCGCGCTTCGTTGTGGGGGCCATTGTCGCTCGTAAAGATGAAGAGTGTTTTTTGATCGAGCTTGAGCTGCTTGAGCTTTGCGAGCATGCGCCCGACATAGGTATCGAGCCGATGAATCATGGCAGCTTGACCCTTGTCTTGCTCAGGCCACGTTTCTTTCTCGTAGGGACCGAAGTCGGGAACTTGTGCACCATTGCCAAGATCTCGCGCACGCTCGTTGTTGGCGTGGGGAATGACGGGGGTCCAGTAAAGAAAGAAAGGTTGCTCGCGATTGCGCTCGACAAATGCAAGCGCCTCTTCGGTGAGCAGATCGTCGGCGAACTGCACCGCCTTCTTGGGGTAGCCTGATCCATCCGGCTCTTCGAGTTCGGGTACGTTGGGAAGTGGAAATTTCTCTTCATTTCGCCAGAGAAACGAGGGGAAATGGTTGTGCGCGTGACGCTGATTGAGATACCCCACAAACTCGTCGAAGCCTTGTTTGCGTGGCAGCCCTGTGCTTGCCTGGCCGTCGTCGCCGAGTCCCCATTTACCCACGAGCGCCGTGCGATAGCCTGCTTGCTGAAGGAACTTGGCCACGGTGAAGTCGTCGGCGCGAAGTGCCTGCGCCGCTGGATTACCGGCCCCTGCATTTCCTCGTACACGGGTGTGACCATGATGCAGTCCCGTCATCAGCACACTGCGAGACGGCGCGCAGACCGTCGCGCCGGAATAGAACTGCGTAAAGCGAAGTCCCTCGCGCGCCATCTGATCGATGTTCGGAGTCGCGATCACTTTCTGGCCATAACAGCCGACATCGCCATAGCCCAAATCGTCGGCCATCAGCCAAATGATGTTCGGCCTATCACTGTCAGCTGCTTGCGCGCTTCTTACCAGGTAGTTTGCCGATAAACAGACGACGGTAAATGCAAAGTATTGAAGAAGTGCGCGATAGTTTTTGCGTAACATAGTAAAAAATCCTGAAGTAATCAGGTAGTAACTCTTTAGAAAATAATAAAGAGTTTAGGTACAGCTGTCAATGAAAATCGGCGGTTAAGGGAGTATCTTCGCATCGCCGACAGCGTCGGCGCGTACTGTTCCGTCGCGACCAATCAGCGGACGAGGGGCTTCCACCGTTCCAAGTGGACGGACCCCAGGGCCAATCCCTTTTTGGCCGAGATCGTTGTCGGCTGTGGCAGCCAGTTCGGTCAGCGACTTCACAATCTCCGGATGATCGGCCGCAACATTCTTGCTCTCCCCAATGTCGCTCTCGAGGTCGTAGAGTTCGCCTTTGGCGAGGTGCAGCTTCCAGTTGTCGCGCCGAACAGCATCGAGTTCGAGCCCACGGAAGTAGAAGAATTCGCGGCGAGGCGATTCCTTCGCAGTGCCATTGAGGAGCGGGAGTTGATTCAGCCCATCGAGTTTCCGCTCAGGAAGTTTTGCGCCGGTGGCGGCAGCAATTGTGGGGAGCAGGTCGATCATCCCGGTGATGGCGCTAGTGCTCGTGCCTCCCTTGATTGTGCCGGGCCAGCGGGCAATCGTGGGGACCCGAATACCACCTTCCCATGTCAATCCCTTCGATCCTTTGAGGGGAGTGTTGTCGGAACCGTGTGGCAGCGAGCC